>NZ_JAHUTG010000031.1:0-53127 GCF_020889545.1 Rhodococcus sp. I2R | reverse complement strand
CACCACAAAGGCATGAAGCAAGAAGATGTCACACCCACACCCCAAAAGGCATGAGCACCAAAAACATTCGGCACTGACATTCATCGACACACTGTTGAGTTCTCAAAGAACACGCACACACCATCGCCGCAGCTGTTCGCTACGCTTCCGGGGCTTGATGCTCGGTGCCCGAGATCCACGCTCTCGCGTCTCCGTCGGGGCTGACAGATCGATCTTCGTCCAACCTCGTGTCCCGCGCCTTGCGGCTTGGGTCGGTGTCCGTGTCGCTCTGACTCGACAAAAGTTACGCCAAGAAGAACTCTTCCGCAAATCGCCTGGTCATCGCGTCGCGATAGTTAACAACGGCCTATGCGCCGTTCGTGTTCGCCCCCTACGGTGAAGCCATGCTGCTTTCTCCACGCTATGGCTCCGGATCACTGGCCGATGTTGTTCCGTCCTTGCTTGCTCGCCTCGGGGTGGACGCGGAGACCGACCGACTCGGATTCGATCTGGACGGGGTTCGGCGGGTCTGCCTTCTCATGGTGGACGGGCTCGGTGCCGAACAACTCGCCGCACACCCGCAAGAGGCTCCGTTTCTGAATCTGCACAGGGCGGCGATTACTGCAGGCTTCCCCACTACCACAGCGACGAGCCTCAGTTCTGTCGGAACGGGCTTGCCTCCCGGCCAACACGGAGTCGTCGGCTACCAGGTCTCGATACCCGGACATCCTGGCCTGATGAACAGTCTGCAGTGGAAGCTGCAGAGCTCGGCCAATCCGCATGACCTACCCGAGGAACTGGTTCCGGAACAATTTCAGCCGATTCCGACCGCATTCGAACGTGCACGCGACGCTGGGGTTCGCATGATGCACGTCGGGCCTGCGATTCAGAATGGGTCTGGTCTCACCCGTGCGTGTCTGCGCGGCGCTGCCTTCCAACAGTCCTGGTCGGCGGCAGACCTCGCTACTGAAACCATCAGCGGTTTGGCAGCTGACGGCCCCACACTGATCTACTCCTACTACGGCGACCTGGACCTGATCGGCCACGTCCGCGGCCCGAACTCGCCGGCCTGGCGGCTCGAACTCCGCAACGTCGACCACATTGCAAGCACGATCGCCTCGGAACTGCCGCACGATGGAGCTCTGATAGTCGTTTCGGACCACAGCATGGTGGAGGTGAAACGACGGTTCGACTACGACATGCTTCCGGAACTCAGAGAGGGAGTGCGGTTGCTCGGGGGCGAGCCGCGAATGCGTTTCCTCTACACCGATGACGGTGCCGTTCACGACGTGCAGTCGTCCTGGCAACGAGCCCTCGGAAGCCACTTCACGATCGTCACCAAAGATGAGGCGATTTCGCGCGGCTGGTTCGGGCCGACGGTGTCGTCGGCGGCGAGCGGAAGGATCGGTGATCTGCTCGCACTTGCCAACGATGGATCCGCGGTTGTTCGAAGCCGTGCAGAGTCGATAGCTGCGACGCTGATCGGCCATCACGGGTCACTGACCTCTGCGGAGTTGCTGGTGCCGGCATGCGTCATTCGACCGCACCAGTCGTAGCCGACCACTCTGTCGGTGCCCCACGCTAGCTTTCCTCTCGTTCGCATTCGGGAGTGCAGGGGAATCGGGGAGAAATATGTCGAATTTCGATGGTCCGGACAAGGACGTTCCAGGTATCGACGAGGCAACCGACGAAGACTGGCGGCGGTTCACCCGTCAGCTCGCGGATCGCCTCGCCACCAACCCAGCCGATACCGGCTTTTCGCTTCACCCCTCATTCGTGCCGGAGGGCTCGACGGCTCAGACGATGATTCTCACTACGACGAGCAACGGAACTATGATGTGCGCGGCTTCCGGTCTGCAGTCTGCGCCCGCACCGTGGCGTAGTTCGGCTGCCGAATCGATCCATACCCTCGAAGAACCAGTCGCCTGGGTGGATCGATTCGCGGCGACCATCGTGGGGGCGGTGCGAGGTATCTGGGATGTTCCGCATCCGTCTTTTCTCACTTGTGGAGACGCGAGGTCACCCGGAGTCGAAACGCATATGTCGGCAGGTGATTTCGTGACGCCTCGCGTTGCCGCAGATAGCACGGAGCTCGTGGCAGCAGTCGATTGCCTCCTGCAGAACTCCTTCGAGGTTGTCGAGAAGGCGCATTCGCGCGATGGCTTCTGTCTGACTATCGATACGGCCACCGTCTACGTGCACGTCGCGAGCGTCGAGGAGATTCGGCTGCACGCCTGTGTAGTGGAGCGGATCGCAGGGCGAACCCGCGCCGCAGAGGTTGTGGCGGATCTGAACAGGCAGTACCCGCAGGTCAAACTTCTCCTGGTCGAAGATCGGATACACGCGACGATCACCGTAGACGCGTGCCCGTTCATACCGCAGCATGTGATCAACGGACTCCAACGATTGTCGACCTTCGTTTCCGGAGTCGACGATTCGTTCGCTGAGAACGTCGGAGGGACCGTCGCGGCACCGGACGACCCCTCAGCGTGGGAGGAATCGATTCACATCGACGGAGAAGACGATGTTCCGCCGCAGCTCATGCGACTGCTCGAGGTCGACGCCGAGTCCGGTGGCGGCCTGGACCCCACAGACATCGTTGCGGTGTGCGGCGCCGACCGTGACGCCATCGTCCGCTACGAGAAGTTCTGCGCAGAGCAGGCGACCGCGTGGCGCGACTACGCCCGCGACGCACGACTTCGTGGAGAACCTGGGGCTGTCGAGGAGGGCGAGATCGAAGCGCTGCCGTGGGACCGCGTCGTCTGTGCACTCCAACTCGCGCTGCGCACCGTCGGCTTCCTCGACAACGCATGAAGCGCCACTGGAGTCCACGGGAGCACCTTGCCGGTCGAGTGTGCGGCCAAGGCGCCTTCTGCTGCGATCGCTACTGATGTCGCAGCTGGTCACCGACGAAATTTGTGTTGTCGGCGGATATTTCACGATTGCCTGCCCGCGCTACAAGTGCGTCGATCCTGTCGTCGAGGCTGTGTGCCTTGTGCATGACGTCCATCGTGCGGAGCTCTCCCTCCGCACGATGGACGAGTTCGTCCACACGCACGAGCGCTGCAACGCGGTCGATCAGCTGCGTCCATACCGAATCCAATGCAGCACGTCGACTTGCCACCTGTGCACGGGTGGCAGCGTCGAACATCATCGCGGCAACCCGATCGAGTTCGTAGTCGATAGCGCGCAGGGAATTCACATCGACGGCAACCTGGGTCAGTTCGTCGGTGAGATCGAGTTGGGTCCGCTGCACCAGGAAATGCTCGGACCGCCACGCAGGCGATGCATGAACCCGATCGACCGACGAGCCGGCAACGAAAAGGATCGTCTCGTAGCGGTCACCGAACGCGTCGTCCCTTTGATCGGCGAGATCCAACATCAGGGTCGACGCACGATTTCCTAGTTCTTCGAATCGCGTGCTTCTCGAGGCTTCGGCGACGCGGTCGGCGGCGGTGTCGAGAATCGACAGTCCTGCGCGCTCGACGATATTCGCTGTACGTTGCCTCGGCACCGGAGTATGAGCCAGTGCGTCGAAGAGTGCGTCGCGCTGATCGAGTTCCAAGTGCAACCCCTCCCGCCGTTCGCGGCGCACCGCGCGAACACCGTTCGCATAGTGCTTGGGCGAGACCACGAATGCCGTGCGCAACTGGTCGAGACGCTTGCCCAGTTCCGCAGCTCTCAGTTTGTAGACGAGGGCCGAGCCAGGCTTGTTTCTCGTGTCCTTGGCCAACCACCGCTGCCGTTCGTCAGTCAAGACACGAACGGTGCTGTACCCACCGATCGACGGCATCGACTTGCCCACGCGACGCCTCGCCGCCAGCACCGTGTGCGTGGTGTCGTCGATCCTGCCTGCCGCGATGGCGATCGCGGCGGCGTCGGACAGCAGTGGCCGTCGCCCATCCAGACGAGCGCGATCGCACCACCGGCGCACACGCCCTTCGACGCGCTCGCGTTCACTACCGATTTCGATCTGATCAGGCATGCCAGCTCCTCGGCCGTATCTCACCGTCCACTGTTCCAGAATCACGCCGAGCCTGTGGCAGGACCGCGAGCGAGGGTAACCCCCGACCTGGGCAACACGCATGGACTACCCCGGACGTGCACCTGACAATCTTTCGCTGCTCGAGCAGTACGCAATCGCCTCGGCTCCGAAGTACAAGTGTGGGATGAGGTGCGATGATCGCCGAAACCGGTCAATTGCAGGTTTCGAGCACGCAACGGTTCGATCACAATTGTTGGCAGCATCACACCTAGATGTGGTTGGCCCAGGCCCTCGGAGTGGGCATGTTGGTAGTAGCCACGACACAGCGTTGACACACAGAGCGACCGTGTAACAGTTCTGAGAAGCGAAACGACTCACTCCTCAGGACGCGAACAAAAGGAGACGACGTGACTTTGCAGATCGATTCGCTCGCCATCAGCGCCGACGAAGCAGACACGCAGGATGTACAGCTCGACCAGCTTCACGAGCAGATCGTTGCTCTGGACTCCGACATTCTCGGCGCTATCGAGCGTCGAAGCGAACTTGCACGCACGCTGGCTGCCGCCACAGGTGACACCGGTGAGACGACGACGGCCACGTTCGACAGCCTCGGATCCGACGGCTCCGTCATCTCTCGCATGCTTGCACGAATCGCATCGGCAACCCGCTAGGAAAGTCACACCCCCTCCTTGGATTTGCCGCAAGACCCCGAAATCGACCTGAGTCGACTTCGGGGTCTTGTCGTCTCAGCGGGCGACGCTCGGCGATGAATTCTCCGACGCAGCGGTGTCTACCTACCCGAGGCCATCGACAGGTCACACCAGCACCCGCCGATCCGCAACAGGAGAACCCGCGTTGCTGCGAATGCGCGCTAGAGCCGGTCCGGCAATCCGAACCGCTCGAACAGACGAAGGTCGAAGAAGCACGCCACATGCGATACACCCCGCGTGGTGGCATTCACTACGTGCAGTTGGAATGCCACGTGCACTCCAGCCTCGTTTCGCATGTACAAACCGAACGCAGGCTGACCGTTCGCCGAAGTTGCCACCATGCGCATGTCGTCGGCCTGGCTGGCAGGGCAATTTCCCCGAATGAGCATTCCGATGTTCTCGCCGCCCCGGTACCAACCCTCGAACGGAGGCATTTCCCAAATCGCGTCCTGTGTGAACAACTGCACCAACTGATCGATGTCGTAGCGCTCGAAGCAGTCGACGTAGTTACGCAAGAGCTCCTTCGTTTCGGCAGCCATCGGTTCGACAACGTCAGCTTCCGACGGCATGACCTCATCCAGTTGCGCTCGCGCCCTCTGGAGAAGACTGTTGACAGCGGTGGTGGTCGTGGCCAGCGCTTCGGCCACTTCGGAGGCCTTCCACTGCAACACTTCACGCATCAGGAGCGCGGCCCGCTGCCGGGAGGAGAGGTGCTGCAGTGCGGCGACGAACGCCAGTCGAATCGATTCACGACTGACGACGATGGCGGCAGGGTCAGCGGAGTCGGCCAGCTCGGAATCGGCAATAGGTTCTAGCCACGGGATCTCCTGCCGTTCGACGAGTTCGTCGGAGGGATCCGAACTCGGCGCACCGAGTCCGGTGGGCAGCGGCCGCTTGGACTTGTTCTCCAGCGCGGTCAGGCATGTGTTGGTAGCAATGCGGTACAACCAAGTCCGCATCGACGAGCGGCCCTCGAACTTGCCGTAGCCGCGCCACGCACGAATGTACGTCTCTTGAACGAGATCCTCCGCGTCGTGGATGGACCCCGTCATGCGATAGCAGTGAGCGAGAAGCTCCCGCCGATACGCGTCGAACTGCGAAACGAATGCGTCGCCGTCTGCAACCGTGGCCGTCATGATTGCACGCGATAATCCCGGACACCGACAGGTGCGCGGTGGTTGAGCGAGGCAAACGTGCCACACCTCTGTCGATGCCGCTGCGCTAGCCTTCGGTGGCAAAGAACCAGGCGGAGTTTTCGATCGGAGGCACGACCGGTGACATCGGCGACCAGCATCGACGATCTCGTCGACGAGGCCTACGCACAACGCAGACGTGCGTGGCTGGCCGCGTTGGTAACTGCCCAGAATTTTCTCGAAACCATCGCGGACGAGATCCTCGACAACGTCGACCGCGACCGTCTCACCGCGCAGACAGCGCGCCTCAAGGACCCCGTACGCGCTGCGGACAAGATCAAGCGCAAGGTGTCCGAGGGCCGCATCCCGGAGCCGAAGACCATCGACGATGTCGTCGACGCACTCGGCGACCTCATCGGCATCAAGGTGCTGTGCAAGAGCCCGCGCGACCAGCACGCATTCGTCGATGCGCTGGAGCGGGCCTGCCGCGATCCGGAATGCTCGGTCAGGTTCGCCAAGGATCCGATGGATTACGTTGCGTACCCCAAGCCCAGCGGCTATCGGGCGTATCACGCTATACTGCTGGTTCGGGTCGCGACGCATCAGGGCGATCTCGACGTCAAGGTCGAGGTTCAGGTCAAGACCAGGTTGCAGGATGCGTGGGGTGAGCTGACCCACGAGGACATGTACAAGCCAGGTGAGGCGCTGAAGCCGACGAAGGCGCACGACGAGTACGCCCGGCAGATGGCGGAGCTGCTCCTGCAGGTCGATGCGATGGCGGACGATCTCGCGGCGCAACTGGACTCGCAGACCGCGGTATCGAACAATGTCGCCGCCGATCCGAGCCCGGTCCCGCGGGATTCGGAGATCATTTCGGCCAGAGTCACGCGAACCGGGCCACGGTACGCGCTGGCCGTCGGTCCGGACGGACGACGTGGCTTGATTCCGGCGCGCTCGGTCAAAGCTGTGATCGGCGCGAAGGACCGCATCGCGGTCGACGATTACCTCGAGGTCGGGGATGTCGTGCAGGTGGTGGTCGAGGACACCGACAGCGCCCTGTACTACCACCTGTCCTCACAGCCCCCATCGAAGCGATCTCGACGACAACGTCGTTGACCGCCTGTCTCAACCTGATCACGTCAGTTCGCGTCGAGCTGTCTCCCGCGTCGGAATACGTCCGTCGAAGTAGCGCAGCAGTGTCTTGTCCTGCGCGTCGGGGTACCAGCCCGGAGCTATTCCGTACTCGTCATCTCGGCCGAGTGCTCGTCGTTCGCTGCTGACGAGCATGGCAACGAACCCGGCGACAATGGCGCACGATGCCACCGCCACCAGTGCGATCACCACGATTTGAATCGCTTCCACAGCCCGCTCCCCCAACCGGTGAACAGATCGAACGGTAAACAACCGGGGGCCAAATGTACGTCGAACACACGTTGTATTCACTGGATCTACTACCCGCCCGCTCGAGGTTTGTACAACTTCTGCGCGACTGAGTGTTTTTTCTGTGACCACTACCGAAGATCGTCAGCGCGCAATACCAGTGCGTCGATGTGAACCAGGGCAGCCAGGCGGAGCGCTTATACTTCGCGGTCATGGCATCGGCGGAAACCATCTTCGACGTAGGCAAGGCGGGATGCAACATCATTACGCGAGAGCAGGCGCAGGAGACAACTCGAACGGCCGATGGCGCCGATTCCGCCTCTGACGTGCCGGTCAAGCCCGTCAAGGCAGCGTCCACCCGGTCACCGTGGAACCGAAAGAACCCCTATCGCGCAATCGTGCTGGCCAACAATCTGCTGTCCGGTCCGGAATCCGACAAGGAGGTCAGGCACTATTCCTTGTCGCTCGGCGACAGCGGTATCGAATACCAGGCGGGCGACGGGCTGGGCGTCAAACCGGTCAATAACCCAGAGTTGGTCGACGCGCTGATCGGCAGGTTGGGCGTCGGGCCGGACACCACGATCACCGTCAAGAACTCGCAGAACCGCCTCGACGAGTTGTTGACGCATTCGTACGAAATCGGGGTACCTTCGGTGGACCTCATCGAGGCCGTCGCTGCTCGGACCGGCGATGCCGAGCTCAGAAGCGTCCTCGAGGCCGACGACCGTGCGACGCTCCACGCCTGGGCTTGGGGTAAAGATGTTCTCGACGTGTTGGCTATCGACGGCTCGCTTGCGTTGGATCCCGTCGAGCTACTGGGACTGCTACGTCCGCTACAGCACCGCGTCTACTCGATCTCCTCGTCGCCTCTCACCCATCAGGGCACGGTTGATCTGACGGTCGCCAGTGTTCGGTATCGCTCGGCGGAGCGAGATCGAGGCGGAGTGTGTTCCACTTTTCTCGCCGATCGGTTGACCGAGGGCGAGACGGCAGGGGTGTTCCTGACAGCGAACAAGTCTTTCCGACTCCCGACGGACGATGCCGCGCCGGTCATCATGGTCGGGCCTGGAACCGGAGTCGCTCCCTTCCGCGCGTTCCTGCACGATCGCCGCGCACGTGGAGCTTCGGGGCGCAACTGGTTGTTCTTCGGCGACCACCATCGCGGCAGCGACTTCATCTACGAGGACGAACTGCGGTCCTTCTCGCATGCGGGGATACTCACCCGCCTCGACCTTGCATTTTCCCGTGATCAGTCCGAGAAGATCTACGTCCAACACCGAATGCGAGAAGACGGCAAGGAGCTCTACAGCTGGCTCGAGGAGGGTGCTCATTTCTATGTCTGCGGCGGTATGGACATGGGGAAGGATGTCGACTCAGCTTTGCGCGAGATCGTCGTCGAGCATGGCGGACTGACCGACGGACAAGCCGAGGATTACGTAGCCGAGCTCAAGAGCTCCAAGCGCTATCTGCGCGACGTCTACTGATCCGACGATAGGAGCTGGTCAGCGCTTGGTGGCCTCGCAATCTCGGCGACGTGGCGCGTGTGCCTCACCAACTTTGTCGGACCCACCCGCTATCTTTCGATCTGCAGAACTTCCGAGTACACGGTCGTGATCGACGAAGGAGCGCGTGTGAGTGCAGGACGGCAAGGCGGCTTCGATGTAGTCCTCGCGCGCGCGTGGTCTCGTTTCGAGGGGAACCTCGCGAGCTACGTCGCCTCGATGCCGGCGGGATCGTACGTCACGATCACGTCCGCGCAGGCAACGCCGGGTCAGCGAGGCCAACGGCCATACGTCGACTTGGTTGCCGTGGACGTCGATCAGCTGATCGGCGTTGCATCCCTGCCCTCGTACCTCTACCCGAGTAGCCCGGACATCGAGTCTGCCGACCGTAGGCTGCACGGCCTGGGCTGGTCGGAACCTGGAAAACCCACCGCAGACGGAACCGTCATGGACTTTGCGCTCGACGGCGTTCGAGACGAAGCAGCCCTGTTCGCAACCACCGCCGTGGCGACGTTCCGTGAAGTGTGGAACGTGCCGCACCCATCCTTTCTGAATGCATGGGCCGTCGACATGGGCTCGGACTCGAGCGGGCCGGCCGCCCTGTCGTACGACGACGAGCCGCGAACCGACTCCCGAGATATCGCAGCGCTACCGGTGCCGCTGCGCTCGCTCCATGCCTTTTGCGAGGTGTTGGGGGCCCGCGTCGACTCGACGACCGTGCGCGCGGTGTGCGGTGAGGCTGACCTGCACGAGTTGTACGAGTCGGCGCACGAGCATGCGAGAAGCTGCTTCGCGCGAGCGGAACGGTCCGCGGATCAGGCCGCATCTCGCGTCTGGAGACGCCAGGGACGGTCGTGGACGGACACCGCGAACAGTCTGCACCGAGCGTCGGTCACCCCGCGATTGTCGTCAGCTCAGGATCGTCCGGCGAAGTCCACTGGCTCGTAGCACCTGGCGGCCGACGCCGGCCCGTACCGACTCCTCCGTTCCGATGATGCGAACGTGGCGTCGAGCACGCGTGATGGCCGTATAGAGAAGTTCACGCGTGAGCAGTGACGAGGCCTCTGCCGGGAGCATCACCGATACCGTGTCGTACTGGCTTCCCTGACTGCGGTGGATAGTCATGGCGTACACAGTCTGTACCGACGACAGCACGGTCGGGTGCACCAGTAAGGGCTCATGGCCGCGCTGGAACGCGGCCATGAGAGCGCCGTCGCCGGTATCGATGACAACGCCGGTATCACCGTTGTAGATCCGGGCTTCGTGGTCGTTGGCAGTGAGCAGCAGAGGTTGGCCCGCGTACCAGTGGGCCGGATCGAGCGGGCTGCCCGACGCCTCGGCGACCCATTCCATGGCCCGTCGCGCCCAGTCCTGTACCCCGAACGGGCCCTGTCGGTGCGCGCACAGCAACCGGTGTGATTCCAGGCCGGCGAGGGCCTCGGCCGCGCGTCCCGCTTGTGCGGCCGCCGTCACCTGCTGCGCTGTCGCGACGATATCGGTGCGAAGGGAGTCGAGGTCCGACGGTGCATGGAAAGACAGTTCGCGGTGATCACCGTGCAGCAGGTCCATGACGCGATCGGCATGCCCGTCGCGAACCGCGATCGCCAGTTCGGCGATAGCGCCCCCGAACCGTCTGCCCCGGCTCAGACGCACTACCCCGCCTGCCAGTCGCGTACGTTCGCGCTCGGACAGTGCGGCTTCGTTCGGGTCGTCCAGCGCGTGCAGGTCGGTGGTGATGAGTTCGGCGAGGACAGGGTTCGCGGTGCCACGGACAGGTCGGGCCACGAGATCCGCGAGAACCGCCCCGGCGTCGACCGATGTCAGCTGATCCGGGTCGCCGACGAGTATCAACCGAGTGTCCGCGCGAACAGCCTCGAGCAGTCGGCACATCATGGTCAACGACACCATCGATGTCTCGTCGACGACGATGACGTCGTACGGAAGCCGGTTCGACGCGTTGTGCCGAAACCGACTCTTGCTGCCGCGTTGCCACCCGAGCAGTCGGTGCACGGTCATCGCGGTGATGCCGTCGGGAAGTCCGAGCTCGGCGGATTGCTCGGTGACCGATTCCTGTAGCCGCGCAGCTGCTTTGCCGGTGGGCGCCGCCAGTCCGATGCGGATCGAGGGTCCCATCTGATGCACGAACAGTGCCAGTATGCGCGCGACGGTGTGTGTCTTTCCCGTGCCCGGTCCGCCGGCGATCACTGCCGTCCACTGTGTCGCCGCCAATGCCGCGGCCACGCGTTGGCGGTCCGGGGCCACCGCTGGATTGCCCGAGTCATCGACGAACAGCTGGTTCAGCAGCGTCGTGACCTGTTCGGTGTCCACGTGCGGGGCCGTGAGTTCGCGGCTGTCGAGGACGTTCCGAATCATCTTCTCCTGCAAATAGTATCGGTCGAGATACAGCAGCTCGCCCTCGTCTGTGTCGACCAGTCGAAGGGGTTTGAGGGGACCGCGATCTCCACCGGTGACCAGCGGGCTGGCCCGCAGAGCAGAGAGAACCTCACCCAATTCGGGCCACGGTAGCGCATCGACGTCGACATCGGATTCCTCGTCGACCGTAACCTCGCGCAGCCGGCGCAGATCGAGGCACACCGATCCAGATCTGACCGCTCGGACAGCGAGCGCGGCAGCAAGCAGCACGTCCTCGGAGTCGTCTCCGCCGAGCACTCCGAGCCTGAGGGCAACGTGGACATCGGCGGCCGCGAGAATTCCCGCTTCGTTGAATGCGCGGAGCCGCCCGCGAGCTCGCTGCACGAGTTGCGCATCGATCACGACGCCTCGATTCCCGCGAGTAGGTCGGAGACGTCTGCGATCAGCGCCGCCGGCGGATGCCAATCGAACACACCGCACCCCGTCGGGGTCTCGGGGCCGACCATGCCGCGCACGAAGTGATACTGCACTCCGCCGAGATGCCGCTCCGGATCGTAGTCGGCCTGACGCCACCGCAGATAACGATGCAGGGCAACTGCATACAGCAACGCCTGCAACGGGTAGTGCGATCGAAGCATCTCCTTGGCCATCCGTTCGCGGGTGAAATGCATGACGGTGAGATCACCTCTGGAGAGCCTGTTGGTCTTGTAATCGACTATGACGTAACGCGGTCCACCGTCGTGGACACGGATCACAGAGTCGATGCTGCCGGTGAGGTACCCGCGAAGCGGCTGTGTCTCGAGATGGTCGAGCTGGTCCGCGTACGGACGCAGTACATCGCCGACAGGCAGGTGGCGGCGCATCAGGTCCGCGATACCGCGCAACGTGACTGTCTCCCCGATCGGCCGCTCACCACCGGCCAGGGGCAGCTCGAAGTCCAGTTCGGCGAGACGATCGACTGGCGACACCTCCGCGAGTGTCCCGAAACCGAGTGGCGTGCGCAGCACCGGCAGTAGTGCGTCGGCCAATACCTGCGGCTCGATGTCAGCGAGGCGTTCTTCTATCCCATCGGCACACTTGGCGAGCAGCTCCGCCTCGAGGTCCTCGGCTGATGTGTCGAGATGTTCGAGCACCTCGTGTACGAGCGTTCCGAACGCTGCCCCCGCAGGTAGCCCGTTCATCGGTGACGCGATCCCGTCCAACTCGTCCTCGATCGGAGGCGCCTCCTCCGGCTCGTCGTCCTTCTCCGGCCGCTCCGGTTCGCTGCTCACTCCTGGAGCGTCGTGGGCAGACGCAGTCAGAGCTGAGTAGGAAGTTCGGCGCCACAGCATGTCGAGCGAACGAGAAAATGTCGCGGAGTCCAACTCCGTTGTGGCGCGGTCGGCGCCGTCGGTGAGCAAACGCGGAGTCACGGCAGTGACGTACTCGATGGAGATCGTATTTCCGGCGGGTGTTGCCCAGGATTCGAATGCCCGAGCAGCCGCGGCATCGTCGGGGACTCGTGCCTTCTCTTCGGGTTGAGCTGCGCCCGGCGTTCTCGCGAAGATCAATCGGTGCAGCGGTGACGCGGCGGTCGAGAACGATGGCGCCCACCACAGGACGACCTGACATTGCGCTCGTGTCAGCGCGACATAGAGCAGGCGCAACTCCTCCCCAGCCTCCTCCTTGTCCCTGATCACCTTGCGTGCGGCATAGCCCCGTCCGGTGCGCCCACCGACATCGAGAACACGTTTGTCATCCTCGTCGTGCAGCAGCAGCGTGCTGGGGTAGGGGTTCTTCGCGGCGTCCCACCCGTATGGGATGTATACGACGGGGAATTCGAGCCCCTTACTGGCATGCACGGTTGCGATCTGCACTGCAGCGGCGTCGCTGTCGAGTCGTCGACTCCGATCCGTCACGCTGCCCGACGCCGGGTCGTCGATGCGGTCGGCGAGCCATCGCGTCAGCGCGCTGGGTCCGAGCGACAACTCCACCGCAGCCCGGTTGAGCAGCTGAGCGAGGTGGCGCAGATCGGTCAACTCGCGCTCGCCGGAACGGTAACCCAACAGCCGTGCGGCGAGTCGAGTCTCGGTCGATACCTTCTCGAATACCGCTGCGAAACCGGCCTGCGCGAACAGAACTCCGTACTCTCGCAGCCGCGTACTCACCTGCGCGAGCGCATCCTCACCTCGTTCGTCGAGTTCGGTGGCAGTCCATCCGAGCAAAGGCGTCAATGCGGCCAGGCGCACACGGTCCGCGCGGTGCGGTTGCTCGAGCGCTTGCAGAAACCACAGCCAGTGCAGTGCGCTCGGCGTCTCGAACACACTCGAACCGCCGGCCAGTACAGAGGGAACACCGCTTCGATCGAGCGCAGCTCGCACCAGTGCGATCTGGGCGCGGGTGCGCACCAGGACGGCGATATCGCCGGATGCGACGACACCGCCGCGACCGGGCAGATCCAATTCGGTTCCGGATTCGAGTAGGTCGACGATATCGTTGGCGAGGTCGTCGGCCACCTTGTCTCGCAACGCCCCGACGGTAGGGAAGCCGGACTTGCCCAGTGGACCTGCCCCGGTTCGCGGTAGGCAGCGAATGCGGAGCGGCGCCACATTCGACATACGTGAATCGGCGTGGGTGGAGCCGACGCGATGGGCCACGATATTCTCATGCCCGAGTGCTGCACCCTCGTAAAGGGTTTCGAGTGCACTCAACAGGCCGGCGTCGCTACGCCAATTGGTCGCGAGCTCGAGGTGATGATCAGCAAGTCCGACCGCGTCGAGGTAGCTGAGCACCTCTGCACCGCGGAAGGCGTAGATCGCTTGTTTGGGATCGCCGACCAGCAACAACGTCGAAAATCCGTGAAATGCTCGTCCGAGAATCTCCCACTGCAGCGGATCCGTGTCTTGGAACTCGTCCACGAGAACCACCCGGAAGCGTGCGCGTATACGGGCGCTTGCGGCATCGCCGTGAGCCGGATCGACGAGCACTCCGTGCAGCAGTGTCAGCAGATCGTCGAAGTCTCTGATGCCCCGCGCTTGCTTTCGTGTGCGCACCTCGGTGCGCGCTTCCGCGGCGAAAATGACCCGGTGTCCAGCCTCGGTGTCCTCGTCGGGTTCGGGGACGAGTCGCGCCTGCCGATCGCGCACCGCTTCACGCGCGAGCTGACCTGCGTCGGCCGGCGAAATCGGCGGCGGTTGATCCGCTCTGCCGTAGCGCCGCAGGTAGATATCGTCGACGACCTCGTTCGTGAGGTCGTCGACCGCCTCGACGAGAGTGGTTTCGGGCTCGCGTTCGCCTGCGATGCCGAGACCCGCGAGCATGCGTTGACAGAAGCTGTGTGTGGTCGCGATCGTTCCCGAGTCGAATTCCGAGAGCGCGCGAACCAGACGTAGACGGCGGGCCGCAACCTCGACTGTGGGGGCATCGGCCAGATGCCGGATCAACGGATCCGACGAGTGCGAGGCGTCGACGGCCCCGAGCGCCGCCGCCACTTCGGCGAACCTGTTGCGTGTGCGTTCACGCAACTCCTGCGTTGCTGCCCGAGAGAACGTGACGAGCAGAAGCTCGGAAATGTCGGCGTGTCCCTCGGCCACGTAGCGCGTCGCGAGTCCCACGATGGCATAGGTCTTTCCGGTTCCCGCGCTCGCTTCGAGCACCGTCGTTCCCGACGGCAGCGGGCCGAGAAGGTCGAAAGCGGTCACGGTTGCCCCTCCGTCTCCGCGTCGAGCAGCGGTGTCCACAGCTGCCGTGCGAGCGCACCGAACAACGTCGTTTCGTCACCCCATCGAGGATGGCTCGCGCGATACGGGGTACCGAGCACAGCCGAGAAGGACGCGTTGTTTCCGTACAGGTAGCCGATGCTGCGGTCGGTGGCGTCGCCGAATTTGTCGGACCATTGCCGTTCCGCGGCGTCCAACGCGTCCGCCTCGGGAGCGCCACGGAACCGGCGGTCCGCGTAGGTCGCCGTAGCGGTCGGCCCCACCGGCAGCACCTCGGACAAGCCGAGGTCCCGCAGTCCGACCAACGATTCGAGTTGCTCGAGGGCGTCGGCCGGCGCTGTGATAACCGAACGCCACGCGGCCCGGCGACCCGGGCCGCGTCCGGTGGTGACGGCCTGCCACGTGCGCGTTCCGTCCTGTACCTGGGCGGCAAGTAGCCGAACCCATGCCGCCAGGCGATGTTTCGGCGCCAGACGCGAATACGACGTGCGCGCGATGGTGCCGCCGTGAACGCCGGTGACGGTGCCGGTGATTCGTCGACCCGAATTCAGTGCGATCGAGATATCGAGCACATCCGCCTGGCCCGCATGGACATCGCTCGAAACCTCGACCAGGGCGTCCACAGCTCTGGTGATGTCCTGCAACTGAAGCTCTCCGAGCGCGAACGGTGGCAGCGTGCCGCGTCGCCATTCGGCGGCCCGAAAGTCCGCGAGGGAGGTACCTCCAAGTCTTTCGGCCAGCATGCGGTCGCCGATGTCCCACTTCTGCAGGCCGTCCAGTTCGACGGGTAGTGCGTCCGAGACATCGTCACCGATCTCCGGGACTCGAACGCCGAGTCGCTGTTTCAACAGTGCTGCCATCGGGTGTTCGACGAAGGCGATCAGATCGTTCAACTCGATATCCCCGGTGTTGCGCTCCGGCAGCGGAGCAGCGAGGAAACTCGGCGGCGATACCGGTTCGCGCTCGACAGCTCTGGCACCGTCCAGCGCGGCGCGGTCGTAGCTCAACGGCGCGTCGGGTCGAAAGTTGCGAGCATCGAAGGGCTGCAAAGGATGCCGCACGACGATGTCGCGGCCACAGGTTGTGCGCACGACGTCGAGCAGCTCGCTCAGCGGGATGGCCGGCGGTTTGACGGTACCCGTCACCGGATCCGCACCGGTATAGAACAGCAGCAGCTTCTCACCGGCTGACATGACGGCGTCGAGCAGCAGTTGCCTGTCCTCGCTCCGCACATCCCGCTCCCCTACTGCGGGGTCGCGGCCCGAGACGTTGTCACCGTCCTCACTGCCCGTGCGAGGGAACATCTCGTCGTCCAACCCGAGAAGAACGACCACACGGTGCGGTACCGAACGCATCGGGACCATGGTGCATACCGTCAGCTCCCCTGTCCGAAAGTTCGCGCGCGACGGTCGCCCTGCCAGGGCATGTGTCAGCATCGCTCGCACGTCCGCCAACCGAAGTTCGGTGTCCTCCCCGCCTCTGGTCGCCTCCTCGAGTTCACGTAGCGCCTGTCCGCGCTGCCACGCATCCGCCTCGCTCGTGGCGGTCAGCAGGTCGAGTGCCCGCACGAGCGCCTCTCGCCACCGAGTAGTTGTCTGGGGGCCCTGTAAGTCGCGTACAACCACCGCGAGCCGGTCGAGAAATTCCGCCAACCGACCAGTGAGGTCGATGTCGTTGCCGTCGACGTCGTCCAGCGGTAGCGCGAGATCGAGCCACTCGTGCTCGGATTCGTCCGCGGCCACACCCAGCAACAGGCGGTCCAGCGCGAAGTTGAAGGTGTTCTGCGCGAACTCCCCCAAACCGAACCGTCCCCGTTGCCGTGAATTGATTCCCCACCTCGCACCGGAGAGTTGAATCCACTCGCGCAGTCGCTCCAGATCATCCTCGGTGAAGCCGAACTTGGATCGGAGCGGAGCCGAGGCTGCAAGATCGAGAACTTGACTGGCGGTGATCCGACCGACGGCGAGTTCGAGGACGGTCGCCACGATGTCGAGCAGAGGATTGGTGCGGCGAAGCCCACGATCAGCCAAGCGCACCCGCAACTCGTGTCCGGGGTGACCCAACCCTCGCTGACCGAATGTGGCCCGCACGAGCGGCGCATATGTCTCGACATCGGGGCACATGACGAGTACGTCGCGCGGTTCCAAGGACGTGTCCTCGTCGAACACGTGCAGCAAGCATTCCCGTAGGACTTCGACCTGTCGCGCTGCGCCGTGACATGCGTGCACTGCGATGCTGCTGTCTGATTCGGTCGACAGGGTGGGCGTCCTGTTCTCGGAAAAATCCGATTGCAGGCGCCCCAGCAGTGTCGGCGGGCTGGGGTCCTCGGCCTCGACCGTCTGCTGCACGCCCGCACCCAATCGGAGAATGCGTGCCTGGAGTTCGCGCACATCTCGGGCGAGACTCGCCAGCAAAGGATGATCGAGGGTGGCGGCAGCAGTGTCCTCGCGCCGACGAACGGGAGCCGGGCGCTCCGACAAGCGATCCCACATCTTTGCACTGGGATGTGGGATCCAGAGGTGGACCTCGCGATGTCGTGCGAGCGCGGCCACGACCTGAAGTTGGTCGGTTGTCATGCGGGTGGCACCGAAAATGGACAGCCGCTCGGGTAGGTCGAGCAGTTCTGGACTCCCCCCGAGCGCAGCGCAGCTGTCGCCGAGGCGTTCAGCGGGGCTGGGAGATCCGATTCGGGTGCGCACCGATCGCCACAACTCCGCCTGCCATCGCAGATCCTGCGGCAGCGAACCGCCGAGCCCGTCGCTGTAGACACCGCGCGACCAGTCCGCGATCATCGACGGGCGATCGGCGCAGTATCCGCGGAACAGATCGGTCAGATGCGCCGCGGTCGACCAACGCCGGCCAGCACGGTGCTCATCGCGGCCGTGCCCGAGGTGGGCCCCGATGACGGAACACCAGGATTGGTTCATCGACTCGTCGATGACTGCCAGCGTCGTCCACAGCAGACGCCCGCGGGACCACGGGTCCTCCTCCGCCGGAACCCCCTCCACCGCTGCCAGCGAACGCTCTACAAGTGTTGTTGGCGAGGGGAATTCGATATTCGCAGCAATTCCATCGCCGCGGTCGGACCCGAGTGACATCGACAGGCGTTGCGTCAACCACCTCTCCACTCCCCGAGCAGGTACCGAGATGATTTCGGCTTCGAACGGATCAGCCAGCGGCGTCGCCAAGACGCGGGCCAGGCTCGAGGCCAGCACGTTCGCGCGTGTCGCGCGGTGAACCCTCAGCACCTTCACCGATTCCCTTCGTCTGCCCTGCGAACGTCTGAAACCCTACTCGAGCGTTCCGACACTTCATCGCGTGCGAGGAACCGTCTCACTGTTGTACCGATACGCTCGTGTTCATGGGATCCAAGGGACCGGCAAGTCGGGGACAAAAGCGCGCGGCGAAAACGAAAGCGCGGCAGCGGCGTCGGGAACCGTCGTCGGGCTCCCGCCTGCATGTGTTCCCGACGGGACTGCTCGAAGAGTTCGAGCAGTGGCTGGCGGATCGTGAGATGGCAGATCACGCCGAACGTGTTGTCGGGCTCGTGCGCACCACACTCGTCCAGGTCGACCGCGCCAACCCGGATTTCTCGGTGACCTCGTGGACCCCGAACGACGCGCACTTCATCGTCGACGCGGCTGAGCGCATCGAGGATTCCGACGAGGAAAACGGAGCGGCGGCAGCGACCAACATCATCGTCACGCTCGTCGAATTTCTCACCTTCCTCGACGAGACGGACACGTGGACGGGCACCGACGAGGATTTCGCCCACTGTATGGAAGACCTGACCGATTTCATCTACAACGATCCCGACGTACTCGATCCCGAGGACGTCGAGTTGCCCGAGGTCTCCGACGCAGACGAATCGGCGGCGCTGTCAGCGCTGCCGCTGATGGCCGGCCTGGACGGCCTGCTCGACGAGGTGGGCTCGGGTAGGCCGGCGACAGAGATTCCTGCGTTGGCGCATGCATTGTCCGAATCGGACGCCGATGCGGACCCGACGCCACAGAGCATCATCACGCTCGACCGATGGGCCACGGCTCTGGCTGCGGACATCCTCGACTTCGACGTCGAGCAGGTTCGGCCCGGACCCGAGTCCGGCCACTTCTCGGCGCGATCGACAGCGGTGATGCGCAGCGTGTTGACGCAGAGCATTCGTCATCAGTTGACTGCGGGTGATGTGGACATCTCGATGTCGCTGGCCAATACGTTCGCGGTGCAAACACTTCTTGCCGCGATGACCGAGGATTTGCCGCTGGACAATGCCCCAGAAAGTGGTGCCGAGGAAAATTACGACGGGTTGAAAGACGAGGATCTCAGGACTGCTCAGTTGATCGACTTCAGGATTCGCAGCCTTCAGGAACAAGGTGTTCTCGTGCGAAACGACGACTCGCTCGAGGTGCCGGCATCGCTGCGTCGCGCGGTACTCGAGGGAGTCACACTCGCAGAGCCCTTCGGTGCCGAGGACCCATCGGAATCGTTCTGACCTGCGCTAGGCAGTCTGCAACCCTGACTGTCCAACGTGATCGGAAATAGAAGTTTGTAGTAGCTTCCCTTTGCTGATACTTCGAGTTACATTAACTAGATGTTCGCACCACGTAGGGAGAAGCGATGACTTCGATGTCAGCAACCAAGGCTCGCTCGATCGACACCGACGCGGAGACCGAGCAGTACAACGAGGCTCTGCAGCTGTTGTCCGAGGGATCGGTGCACAAGCACTTCGATCCGTACCTCGATATCGACTGGGAGTCGGCCGAGTACGCGGTGCCCCCGGGCGATCGCCGCTGGATCCTGCCGGCGAAGACCGACCCGCTCGGCGGACACCCCTGGTACCAGGCGCTCCCCGAGGATCAGCAGATCGCGATCGGCATGTGGCGCCAGGCGAATGTCGCCAAGGTCGGACTGCAGTTCGAGAACATCCTCATCCGCGGAATGATGCAGTATGTCTTTTCGCTTCCCAACGGCTCGGCCGAGGCCCGCTACTGCACTCACGAGTCGATCGAAGAGTGCAACCACACGCTGATGTTCCAAGAGATGGTCAACCGGGTCGATCCGGACGCCCCCGGCATGAACCGTCCCATGCGGATGGTTTCGCCGATTCTTCCGCTGTTCGCGACGATTCTTCCTGAGTTGTTCTTCGTGGGTGTTCTCGCCGGTGAAGAGCCTATCGACCACATTCAGAAGTCGATTCTGCGATCGGGCGAAGAGATTCATCCGATCATGGAAGGCGTGATGGCCATTCACGTTGCCGAGGAGGCGCGGCACATTTCCTTCGCACACCAGCTACTGCGTCGCCGGGTCCCCAAGATGTCGAAAATCGGCCGCTTCTTTCTGTCCCTGGCCTTCCCCATCACCATGCGCATCCTCTGCGATGTCATCGTGATCCCACCGAAGAAGTTCTGGCAGAAGTTCGACATCCCGAAGCAGGTCAAGGACGACCTTTTCTGGGGCACCGAGGCATCACAGCATGCTCTGCAGGACTACTTCGGCGACGTGCGGATGCTCGCCACCGACACCGGCATGATGAACCGGGCCGCGAAGCTCATGTGGAAGGTGTGCGGTATCGACGGCAAGGCTTCACGCTTCCGTAGCGAACCGGATCGCAGCTCCAGCCAGTTCGCCGCCTGAATCCTTCTCCACTCACAGCGCCAGTTCTCTTCACAGCAGCGCCCGCCGTCAGGAACGTCTCATGCCCCACGTTGTCACCCAGTCATGTTGCAGCGACGCGTCGTGCGTGTTCGCATGTCCCGTCAACTGCATACATCCGACACCCGACGAGCCCGACTTCCTGACGGCGGAGATGCTGCACATCGACCCGACGTCCTGCGTCGACTGCGGCGCGTGTGTTTCGGCGTGTCCGGTCGATGCCATCGTTCCGAAGGCGAAGCTGACCGACGCGCAGCTCCCGTTCCTGACGATCAACGCTGACTTCTACAAGCAGGAACGCCCGCCGCGACCTCTACTTGCCCCAGTGTCCCCGGCACCCACCGTCACCAAAGAGCGTCAACCGCTTCGAGTCGCGATCGTCGGGTCCGGGCCATCGGCGATGTACGCCGCAGACGAACTGCTCACGCAGCCGGGCGTGCACGTCGACGTCTACGACCGCCTTCCCCAGCCTCACGGGCTGGCGCGACTCGGCGTTGCACCCGACCACGAGAAGACGCGGCAGGTCTCTCGGTTGTTCGACCAGATCGCCGCGCAGCCCGGTTTCGAATTCCACCTGGGCGTCGAGGTCGGCAAGGACATCACCCACGAGGATCTGCTCGTCGATCACCACGCCGTCATCTACGCGGTGGGGGCGTCGAAGGACCGTGAACTCGCCGTTCCGGGCGCCGACCTGCCAGGGCGGACGTCGGCCACCGACTTCGTAGCCTGGTACAACGGCCACCCCGATCACTCGCACCGGCGGTACGACCTGTCGCACAAGAGGGCCGTTGTCATCGGCAACGGAAACGTCGCCCTCGATGTCGCCCGCATCCTGACGATCGATCCTGAGCGGCTGGTCGGGACGAATGTGCCGACTCACGTCCTGCAGGCCCTCCGCGAATCCAACATCGAGGAAGTTGTCGTCGTCGGGCGTCGCGGTGTCGCGCAATCGGCCTTCACCGTTCCCGAGTTCGCCGGGCTTCTCGAAACGCCGGGCGTGGACGTGACACTGCATCGGGACGAGATCATGCTCGATACAGCGACGGCCGCCCTCGCCGAAGCGGACCATCTCCCCCACGCCGTTGCGCAGAAGCTTCGGTTGCTGCGACGCGTCGACGGTGCCAAAGCCAACGATCACAAACGCATCGTGCTGCGGTATCTGCTTTCCCCCACCCGCGTACTGGGCGATACACAGCTCACCGGCGTCGAGTTCGATCGAATGGCGCTCGAAACCGATGTCGACGGCACGGTCCGCAGTATCGCCACCGGCGAGAAGGAAATCGTCGAGGCGGGGTTGGTACTGACCTCGATCGGCTATCGCGGAGTGGCGCTACCGGGCGTGCCCTTCGATGAGCGACGGGGTGTCATCCCCAACCGAGACGGACGAGTCTTGCGCGCCCCCGACGGCGATGTCTTCCGCGGTACCTACGTGACGGGGTGGATCAAGCGCGGTCCATCGGGATTCATCGGGACCAACAAGTCGTGCGCGCAGGGCACGGTGCTCGCGCTGGTCGACGATTTCAACTCCGGCCGACTGCCGGATATCGAGATCGGCCCGAAGCCGCACCGGCCGTGGCGGCGCCGCAGAGCCTGATCCCCTATGTGAGCGGAAATCCATAACAGGCTATGGATTTCCGCTCACATAGGCGCTGGTGCGTTCGCGAACGTGTCGGACCCCGTTGATACAACGTCTGGGACACCGGAACCAGGACCCCCTCACTGGACGCCGGACCGTACTCGACGAGGGGAAACATGAACGTTCACGCATTGAATCGCGCGGTCGACACAGAGACGCTGATGGCATCCGGCATGGCTTTGGCGGCCGACCCACGGACATCGAACGCAGCACTGACGAGATTCGTCGACCACATAGTCGAGCTCGAGGCGAGCCGGTCGTCGATGGGATTGGACGGCCGCTGCGTCACGTACGCAGATGCTGTGTTGACCGATACGTTCGAGCGTGGTTGGCAGCCTGTCGAATTGATTCACGTGATCAAGCGGAGAATGACCAAGCCGAATGTCGCGATGATGAAGGCCATGCTCGGATCTCATTCCCGGCACACCCTTGCGCTCTCCACTGCTCCTGCGGAATGGCGAGATCAGTTACTCGAACTCGGAATCGATCCGAGTACGGATCTCGCTCACTACCGCCGAGCCTCCAGAGTCGATGCCCGAGGATTCTGGCTCTCGTTGTTCCGCCTGCTGGTTCAGTTCAGGTTCCTGCCGTCGATGGCGGTCATCGCCCCTCCGCCCTCATTGTGGACCTCCGAGCGGCCGGCTCCTTCATCGCATCGAGCGGACACCAAAATTCTGAACAAGATTCGCGGGTTGCTCGCGAAAGCCGAATCGTCGACCTTCGCCGAGGAATCCGACGCGTTCTCCGCCAAGGCCCAAGAATTGATGACGCGCTACGCAATCGACCATGCGGTGGTCGATGCCGCTGATGGATCGCCACTCGATTCCATGGTGGTGACCAGACGGTTCGTGGTCGAAAACCCGTATGCCGATGCGAAGATGCAGTTGTTGATCAGCGTTGCCGTCAACAATGGTGCAAAGGCGGTGCGCTACCGAAGGCTCGGACTGATCAGCATCACAGGAATGCCCGTGGACCTCGATCTGTGTGAACTGCTCTATACGTCATTGCTCGTCCAATCCGGGCGGGCCCTCGAGCACGCCGGCACCGATGCCCGGGCCCGTTCCCGGGGGTTCCGTCGAGCGTTTCTCTTCGGCTTTGCCTGGCGGATCCGAGAACGTCTTGCCGAGGCACGGGTTCGTGCCGATCGTTCGGCGGGAGAGCAGTACGGCTCGTCCTTGGTGCCGATCCTTGCCGAGCGCGACAGAGCGGTCGCCTCGGTGTTCGACGAGATGTATCCCAATCTTCGCTCCACGAAAACCTCCGTCTCGGACCGCCATGGTGTCGAACTGGGAAGGAGAGCCGCCGATCACGCGGACATCACCGGGGGCCGAGAAAAACTCGAGGAGTGACTGTGCGGACCTTGACTCCACCCGTGACGGGTCGTAATCTACAACCAAATGGTTGTAGATGAAGTCAGCGACGCAGACCTCGACCGCCTTTTCCAGGCGTTCGCGGACACCACCCGACGCGACATCGTGTCGCGAGTACTCACCGGAGAACACTCGGTGTCTGGTCTTGCTGCGCACTACTCCATGAGTTTCGCAGCAGTGCAGAAGCACGTTGCGATTTTGGAGCGCGCTTCGGTCGTGAAGAAGGAGAAGCGCGGACGGGAGCAGATCGTGCGAATTCATCTGCTGGGCATCGAAAGAGCACGAAAGCTGCTGGCCGAATACGAAACGATCTGGCGACAGCGCGTCGATCGAATCGCCGACATTCTCGCCGAAGACGAAGGAGACCCCTCATGACTGTCATGAGTACACAACAAAACGCCGAGGAACTGAGCTTCACGATCGTCGCCGAGTTCGACGCGAAAATCGAACGCGTGTGGCAGATATGGGCTGATCCGCGTCAGCTCGAAAGGTGGTGGGGACCACCGACGTGGCCCGCAACCTTCGAATCGTTCGACTTCACACCCGGCGGCAAGGCCAGCTACTACATGGTTGGCCCCGATGGCGAAAAGGCTCGTGGTTGGTGGCTTTTGACATCTATCGACGCGCCCACGACCCTGTCGTTCGACGACGGTTTCGCAGACGACAACGGGGAACCGGTCGCTTCGATGGGTATCACCAGAGCCGTCGTCACCATCGAGGACATCGGCGGGCGCACCAGGATGACTACGACGTCCAAATTCGAGAGCGCAGAGCAGATGCAGAAGATGATCGACATGGGCATGGAGGAAGGCATGACGGAGGCCATGAGCCAGATCGACGACCTACTGCGCTGACACCGGTGTGCGCGTGGTGGGTACCTGCAACCACCACGCGCACATTGCCAGCGAACTCGCGCACTACGACGACGCCCAGACTCCCAGTTCGTTTCCACTCGGGTCGGTGAAATGGAAACGACGACCGCCGGGAAACTCGTACGGTCCGTTCACGACCGATCCACCCGCAGCGGTCACCGCGTCCACCGACGCGTCGAGATCCTCGGAGTACAGCAACACAAAGGGGCCACCCACCGGACGAGATTCGGTGCCGCGCGCCAAGCCTCCGACCTCATCGCCGTCGCTGCCCTTGATACCCGAGTACTCGGGGCCGTAATGGTTGAACTCCCACCCGAACGCAGCGGTGTAGAAGGCCTCGGCAGCGGGCAGATCCGTGACCGTCAGTTCGACGTAATTCAGTCGATGGTGCTCGTTGTGAGTCATCCCCGAACCCTACCTATGTGAGCGGAAATACTTGTCCTGCTATGCATTTTCACTCACATGCGCCGAAGGCGCCCATCGCGGCTCCCCCAGCTTCACGATGACAACTCCCGCCAGAATCAACGCACCGCCGGCAATCTGCACGGATCGGGGCGCTTCACCGAGCAGCAGCCACGCGAAGACCAAGGCTGCGAGCACTTCGGTGAGACCGACGAACGAGGCAAGCCTGGACCCCAGCCTCCTGCCGGCGGCGATGCCGAACACGTACGCCAACGCGGCCGTCACCACGCCGAGGCCGAGGATCGGCAGCCACCACGGCACGGACACGTCGGCGAGCACCACATCGGTGGCGCTCACCCCGAACGGGACGATGCCAACGGCACCCGCCACCACCAGAATCATGCCACCGCCCAACAAACCGGCCGCAGCGAGAGTGAGCGGCGGCAGGCCGTTGCTCTCGTCGGCCGAGATGATCCAGTACACGGCCGCACCGGCCATCGCACCGAGCGCCCAGAGGACACCCACCGGATCGATCGAGGCACCGGACACGAGATCGAGGACGAGAACCAACCCGGCCGCAGCGACCACCGCTCCCAAAAATGTCATGACCGTCGGGACTTGTCCGTGCCGAAACCACATCCAACCGATTACCACGATCGGTGAGGTGAACTCGATCAACAAAGCCACACCCACCGGCATGTACCCGACGGCATTGAAGAACGCCAGCTGACAACCGGCAACCGCGAAGATGCCGTAGGCGGCAATCACCCTGATGTTGCGGGTGAGCAAAGACCACCGCCCCCGCAGGGCAATGACCCCGGGCACGACGAGCACGGCGCCGGCAATGAAAATTCTGGCCGTCACTGCCGCACCGGCCGTCCAGCCCGCGTCGAGAAGGCTCTTCGCGAGTGGTCCGGAGAGGCCGAACGATACGGCGGACACCGCAGCGAGAGCGAGCCCCGACGCGACGCGCGAAGGCTTCCCAGCAGCGATGTCATCAGTCAACGTAGGCACGGCTAATGACACTAGAGTCGAATTGGGTAAGGTGTCAATATGGTTTTCACCGATGACACCGAAGAGGTGTTGTTCGCGGCCGTAGCCCTGGTCAACTCGGCAGAGGAACCGGACTCCCTCACCACACCGGAAGACCTGGCGGCGTTCTTCGACGAACATCGCTACACAGGTCGTTTCGACGGTGATCGCACAGAACTCGAGGCCGTTCGAGGCCTCCGTCCGCTGCTACGGCGCCTGCTCACCAGCGACCGCGACTCGGCCGTGCAGATCGTCAACACGATCTTGGCGGACGCTCACGCCCTGCCGAGACTCGTCCGGCACGGCGATACCGACTGGCACCTGCATGCAGTCGAGGACGACCGTCCGCTCGCCGACCGCATAGCCGTCGAGACAGCGATGGCGATGATCGATGTCATCAGGACCGACGAGTTCTCACGATTGAACATCTGCGCGGCCGATTGCTCGGGCATCGTGCTCGATCTCTCGCGCAATCGCTCGCGTCGGTTCTGCAGCACCGCCTGCGGCAACCGAACTGCCGTCGCGGCGTACCGGGCGCGAAAAGTCGAACGCCGATAAGGGGACTGTCCAGGGGGATTGGCGATCGGCGCTGTGCGCTGCATCGATACTCGACGGGGTGTCGCTCGGCCCCTCCTGTGTGTTAGGAGTGGACGACGCAGCCCTGACGAGAATGAGGAGTGTTTCAGCGTGACCGTCGCAGTGGACGACCGATACGCAACCCGTGTGGCCCACGATCCAACGATCGTCGACCGCGTCGACCCTGTCGTCTGGTCCGAGGTGAACAACCCGGAACTGATCGGCTACGCCGAGGCCGGATATGCACAATTCGACAATGCCTTGAGTCCCGCAGACGTCGCCGCCTGCCTGCGTGAGATCGCCCGAATCGAAAGCGATGAATTGCTCGCGCACGATCCGCGCATCGTGCGCGAGCAAGGCTCCGCCGCAGTACGCAGCATCTTCGACATCCGCCAGCTCAGCCCTGTGGTGAGTGCCGCCGTCGAACTGTCCGGTGCTCGGCGACACGCACAGGAAATACTGGGCAGCGATGTGTACGTTCACCAGAGCCGGTTGAACTACAAGCCGGGTTTTCAGGGTGGCGCGTTCTACTGGCACTCGGATTTCGAGACGTGGCACGCAGAGGACGGGATGCCTCTGCCGCGGGCGGTGAGTGCGTCGATTTCACTCACGCACAACGAGATCTACAACGGGCCGTTGATGATCAGTCCCGGGTCCCATCGGCGATTCGTCCAATGCGTGGGCGCGACACCCGAGGCGTTCTACGAGGAATCGTTGGCTTCGACCCGACCCGACTTCGGCGTCCCCACCGAGCGCGACATCACCGCAATCGTCGACGAGTGCGGCATCGACGTCCTGACCGGTCAAGCGGGCTCGATGACGATGTTCGACTGCAACGTCCTGCATGCGTCGGCGGGAAACATCTCGCCTGTTCCGCGGGCGAACATCTTCGTCGTGTTCAACAGCATCGACAATCGTCTCCAGGAGCCGTTCTCTGGGAGCGAACCGCGCCCCGAGTATCTGGCTGCGCGCTGACACGGGCCCCGAGAACGGACGTCAGTCTGCGATGTCCGAATCAGGGCATCGGAACTCGCCGTTGCTCACCCGATCGGCGAACTGCTGTGGAACTGCGTACACCAGGTAGGAGCGAAGCTTGTCGGCCAGCGCCAATCCCACCGCGCCATGGGTGGTGAGATACGCGGCCAGCATTCGGTGGTCGAAGTTCGGGGCGGTGCGCACCTGAGACAAGCTGTGCGCGGTGACGTCGACGCGGCCTTCGGTCAACTCCGCCAATCGTGCCCAGGCAGCGTCCGTGACGGCCTGGCGCAATACTGCACGGTCGATGTCGACCGGGCTCTCGCAGCGGCCGATGACGGCGTCGCACACTGCGTCACTTTCAGGTATACCGATCGCCCGGAACCTCGACCACCGCGGATCGGCCTGCACGCCGCGAGCATCACACACGCCTATCACGGCCCAGTCATAGTTCGTCGAGTCCGATCAGCCCGTCCTGGACTGCGCGAGCCAACAGCGCCGCCTTGGTGGGGGCGGTTCGTCCAGCGTGGTGGTACTTGGTGCGAATGCGGCTGAGGTGGGTGTTCACCGTTCCTGGCGCGATGAACAGTGCCCGCGACACCGCGGACTTCGAGTCTCTGGTGATCCACGCGATCAACACCTCGACTTCACGCGCACTCAGTCCGGGATCCGTGCGCCGGGGCCGTCGATGATCCGACCCGTCGGACATGCTGGTGGCGATACTCATGTGAATCCTTGCTGTCGAGGCGTCACGGCCTGAGCGGACGTGCGTGCTGGAGCAATGACCATGCAAGTGCAAGTGCGTCGCGGGGTCACTCCAAGGACTGAGTGTCAGCGCACTCGAGCGATAGCAAAGACTCTCTTCGTGTGCTGCGAGCTGTCCTACCCTGCCGCTACAGTGGCGGTTCGTAGGGGGCTTCGACGGGGGGCACAGTGACCAAGCGGGATGCGGCGACCGGTCAATTCATCGACGCCGGGATTCGATCGTTGATCGACAATCCCCGGCAGGTTCTCGAACGCGGACTTCGCAGCGAGGAGATCGTCAACGAGTCGGGGGCGTCACAGGCGACGTTCTTCAGAAAGTTCTCGACGAAGAGCGAGTTCGTCGACGCCGTGGTCACCGAGCTCACCGCGTCGCGGTGGCACTCCCCCGACGAGATCATGCAGGCCGTCGGCTCCGAGATCACGACCAATGCCCAGGCCCTCCGTCCGACCGTGATCGCGCTGGTCGAGAAGTGGTTCCCCGCGCTGACCGACGACGCCGCGACATCGACGGAGTTTCTGGCCCGTGTCTTCGGCAACGCGCACGCTGTGAAGTCCGGCTACGACAGACGCGACCAACTGGTTCTCGCGGCATACGAAGCGGTGTTCGAACGATCCAACGCAGCGCTGCGCCGACCGTTCGCAGCGCGCACGTTTGCCGTCGCGGTCAACGCTCTGCTCGACGGGTTTCGCGCCCGTAGTGCGTTCGATCCCGCCTCGGTGACAGAAGATCTCGTTTCCGATTCGCTGCTCGCGCTGCTCGGCGCGGTAGTCGATACCACCGGGATGCACCAGCACCTCGACGACATGGTCGGCCCCATCGAGACCTTCGCCGTGCCGCGCGAAGTACCGCGCGACCCTCGCGCGGCCATCATCGCGGCAGCTCGCACCGAACTCGGCAAACGCGGCTATTTCATGACCAGGATGGACGACATCGCCGACAACGCCGGCGTACCACGAGGCGCCATGAAAAGACTGTTCCCGACGAAGCCGCACATTCTGGTCGCGGCCCTGCAGTCACGTGTCGACGCGCTGCGCGAAAGCGTCGCCGACGACATCCTGCTCGGACTGGACGAAGTGTCGATCATCGACAACTTTCTGCTCCGGTGCGCGCAGCTTGCGGCCGACGAGATCGCGTTCATGGATGCCCTCCTCGTCGCCGTCGCGCACGATACCTACGGCGAACCAGAGGGACTGCTGTCGATCAAAGAAAAGCTGAACATCCCAGCGATCATCGGACCGGTGATCCAACAGGGCCAGGACGCCGGGACGTTGGCGCTCATCGGAACGCCCGCGGACCTCGCCGCGGGGATCACAAATACGTTGCTGATGCGGTGCTTCACCAGACGCTCGGTCAGCCCCGAGGACAACGCCGCATTCATCGGCAACCTGCTACTGCGTGGTCTCGGGACCAAAGGCTGAAAGGCGCTTCGCCGCATGTGCGCGGAAATACGTGTCCCACTATGTATTTCCGCGCACATGCGGCGAAGCTGCCTACATCTGCACCCCGGCGATTTCCTTTACACTGCCGTGGCCGTCGAAGGACAACTGCCGGAACGCGACCTTCTCGACGAAGAACCGGTCGTGACTGACAATGATCACCGCGCCGGGAAACGCCATCAGGGCGCGCTCGAGCACCTGAGTGCTCTGCAGGTCGAGGTGGTTGGTCGGCTCGTCGAGCACGATGACACCGGCCCCGAACAGTAGGCATTGCGCGAGTGCGACGCGCGCCTTCTGGCCGCCGGACAGCACGCCGATGCGAGTCTTGAGGTCCATTTCGGAGAACTGCAGCAACGTCAGGAACCGGTTGACTTCCTTCTTCGTCGCCGTCAGGGCGAGACTGTCGGGCATCGCGTTCACCGAGTGGGTGACGGTGTCGTCGAGGTCCAGATCGGCGAGCACCTGGTTGTAGTAGATGAACGACGGGGCCTTCGTCTTCCATTTGATTTTCCCACTGTCGGGCTTCTCGGACTCGGTGAGGATGTCGACCAACGTGGTCTTGCCGCACCCGTTGGGGCCGGTGATGGCGATGCGGTCCCCGCGGTGGATGCTGAACGACAGGTTGTCGAACAGTTGCTGCTCGCCATAGCTTTTCGAGATCCCAGCTATCTCGGCCAGGTTGTCGTGCACATGCAGTCCGCTGTAGATAGCCGTCACGACGGTATCGACCGGCCTCGGGTTCTTGCTCTTCTTGATGTTGGCGAGGCGGCGCTTCAACACCCCGGTGGGGTTCTTGACCGCTTCTTTTCGGTCGCTGATCGCTTCCTGCTCGTACGCCAGCAGTTGCTGCTCGTTGCTGAACTCGCGTTCGAGATTCTTGAGTCGAAACTGTTTCTGCTGAACGTAATCGGAGTAGCTGCCGTCGTAGGTCTGCAGGTGGTGATTCTCGATCTCGACGATGCTGGTGACGACCTGCTCGAGAAAGGCCCGGTCGTGCGAGACGACAAGGAGGGCGCCCCGGAAGTCGCGCAACCACCGCTCGAGCCAGGCGATACCTGCGACGTCGAGGAAGTTGGTCGGCTCGTCGAGCAGCAGCACGTCGGGCGCTTCGATGAGAATCTTGGCGAGCGCCGCACGGTTGCGCCAACCGCCGGACAACCGTCTCACCGGCAGCTCGCGGCGGTCGGAGTTGAACCCCAGCATCGAGAGCACGGTGTCGATGCGCTGCTGGTAGGTCCATCCGCCGCTGTTCTCCATGGCGTCGAGCAGCTCGGCTTGTCGATCGACGAGTTTGTACATCTGCTTCTCGTCGAGATCGCCGCCGAGGGCCGCTTCGACCTCGGCCAGCTCAGCCTCGATGGCATGGACCTGCGTGAACAGCGACTCCAGCTCGGCGGAGATGCTGCGATCGCCATCGAGTTCGGAGAACTGTGAGAAATAACCGATGCGCGCACCCTCGGTGACGTCGACGGTGCCGGAGTCCGGTGCTTCACGACCCAGCAGTAGTTGCAGCAGAGTCGTCTTACCGGTGCCGTTGCGGCCGATGAGCCCGATTCGATCACCGTCGGCGAGTTTGAAGAACACCTCGCGCAACATCACCTTCTGGTCATATCCCTTGGCGACGTCGTTCAGGCGAATCCAACTCAACGAAAAACAACTCCTGGGAATGAGGGGCGGGGCCCGCTCACTCTAGCTGTGACGGCGGCTCCGCCACATGTGCGCGGAAATACATAGCCCGCTATGTATTTCCGTGCACATGCGCGGAGCGCCTCTGCTCACTAACAGAACGAATGGTATGAATGGACGACCCGGCGACGGCCGCCGGTGCGGTCGACGCGAGCGAGGGTCATGGTCGAGAACGAAACGCCACCTCGACACGATGCGGTGATGACGGCACTGGTCATCGTATCGATAGTGGCCACCGGCATCATTTTCGCCGGTCTCACGGCCACACCCGAAGAACCCGAATTGACGGTGCAGCCCACCACGACCACACCCCTGCCGCCTCCACCGCAAGAGGAGGAGTACATCCTCGTCACGCCCGAGGTGGCCTACCCGACCGAGATTCCAGGTTGCGATTCCGTCGAGGAACCCGTCGAACCGGTGTACTCCAGCTACATGAGTGACGGCCTCGCGTCGTACGACAACCCCATTGCCCCGTGGTTCAGCGGCCCCAAGGCCCACCTGATGTCGAAAGCTCTGCTCGCTGCGCTGCCATCCGATCTCGAATTCGAGGACGGCCGCATTCCGTACTTCGATCCGATTCCCGTGTACGAGGGTGCCGATTTCACGATCGACTCGACCAACGCCTACGGAACGATCGGCTTGGACGACGGGTCGGGATACCTGAGCGTCGGCGTCGCGCAGTTCTCGGAGGAGATACCACCCTGCCTCGCAGGGACTCTCGACGAACGCCGCACCCAGTCCGATGGGACGGTCGTCGACATCCACACCACGTGGCAGGAAGTCAACGGCGAACGCACCTCGACCCGCAGCGCCATCGCCTATCTGACCGACGGATCGCAAGTGTCGGCCTACACCTCCGCGATAGGCGACGCGGATGCGGTGCCCCTGTCCGTCGACGAGCTCGTCCGCATCGTCACCTACCCAGGGCTCGATACATCCACCGCTCCCCCGCCCGGGACGCCGGGGAATTCGATGGAATGCACTCCATACGGGACGGACACGACGAGAAAACTCTCACCCGACGACATCGAGACGCTCAATCGCGCTCTGCAGCAGGCTGCTACGGGTGGGCTGGCTCCGTCTCCGCCACTCGGCGCGTTGCGCACGAGCTCGTGGGGTTACGGCTTGTGTCAAGTGGTGAACAGCGCCGCAGGCGCGTTGACCGTATCGGTTGGAGGCGCTCCGAAACCCGATGCCCCCGATCCGGATGCGCCCGTGCCCGTCAGCGGTCCGTATGGCGGTGGCACAACCGTTTCGGTTCCGACCCCGTCGGGGCTGGGAATCACGGTCACGACGGATAACTCTTGGGATCCGGCCGACCTCGAACGGATCGCAATGACACCCGGGTTGGACATTCCATGAAACCAGGTACACAACTGGCGGTGGCCGCCGTTGTCGCGGTCGTGACCGTGTCAGGGGCGGCTGTCGTACTGACAAAAGACCGGACGACGACGATCAAACGCATCACCGACGCCTCCGCTGCCGCCCCGGGAGTGGCCTGGTCGGTAGACGTATCCGTGAGCGGTCTCGACGGCGCCGTATTTGCCGATCCGCGCACCGGTTCGATGTTCTCGTGGGGCGCCAACTCCATACGCATCGACGAACTTCTCCTGACGCTGGCAGTTGTCCCCGATGACCTGACGACGTCCAACGCAGTGATGCTGGCGATCGACGCGGACACCGGCGGCGTGCGTTGGAGGGCGCCGGCCGTCGACCTTGCTGCCTGCGCGGAGGAACCTCTGGACGGCCAGCTCGTCTGCCAGGTACCGTCGTTCGGCGAGAGACCGGGATTGACGACGTTCGACCTCGAGACGGGCACCTCTCGGCACTTCGACACCGACCCCTATCTCTTTGCGACCACCGTGGCGAACGGCAGTCTCTACCTGGCCGAAGGCAGTCTCGAAGACGCCGATGTGCGGCTGCACCGCGGAACGCTCGAGGATTACGACGCCGACTGGAGCGTCCCGCTCGGCGTGCGGGGAAGCTGGGAGGAGCAGTACGCCGACCAGCTGAAAGTCGGCCCGGAAACCGGGCATTTGGATCTCACCGGAAGTTTCACCACATTCGACGCACAGACCGGAACAGGGCTGTGGTCGACCGACGTCCTCGACGACTGCGTGATCGCGCAGTACAGAACTGCCGGCGACCTTGCCGTTGCAACCAACTTCGACTGCGATGGAAGCTCTTCCGATGTCACGGGGACAACTGCCTATTCGGGCGACGGTGAAGTTCTGGCCACGTACGAAGGCCCCGCCGAGCACTACCTCGCCGTCGACGAACCCGCAGACGCGTCGGTGCCTGTTGTTCTCGGCGACACTGCTTTCGACCGCGCCACCGGCGAAGAACTGTGGAGCAGCGAGTTGCTCGTCTTCGATCGGCCGGCGGACGAATGGAACGAGGCTCGAACCGTCGGTACGTTGACCGCGGTGGTCGACCATATCGGCATCGCGTCGTGCGAGCAGCAGACAGTTGGCATCGACCTTCACTCGGGCGAGCAACTGTGGACCTCCGAAGACAGAATCGGCTCGATCCTCGCTCGCGACGGTGACGCTGTACTCATATCCAAAAACGGCGAGCTCTCTGCTGTCGACGTCCGAACCGGCACGCAACTGTGGTCCGCCGAGTTCTCGAACATGCTGGCCGAGGAGTCGACCTCGATGGATACCTACGTCGACGGCGGTGACGGTACCTACTTCCTGCAAACGGGGTCGGCGCTGGCGCGGCTCGATCCCTTGCCGGGCTGAATCGCCGTTCCGGCTACTATGACGCGCAGCATAGAACCGCCGATCAGCCCGGGAGAGCAATGACCGACACCACAGCGCGACACCCCTTCGACGACGCGCTCGAGCTCGAGACCTTGAGCCCGGGCCTCTACCTGGGCCGCACCTCGGCCCCGTACAACAACATGGTCGGCCCGTTCGGCGGGCTCACGGCGGCGACGTTCTTGCGGGCGATCGAGCGGCACCCGGACCATCTGGGCGATCCGGTGTCGCTGACGATCAACTTCGCCGGCCCGGTCACCGAGGGTGAGTTCGAAATCTCCACGCGCGCGGTGCGCACCAATCGCAGCAACCAGCACTGGTATCTCGAACTCAGCCAGGACGGTGTGGTCGCGACTACCGCCACCGCGGTATTCGGAACGCGTCGCGAGACCTGGAACGACGCGGAGGCCTCACCACCTTCGGTCCCTGCTCCGTCCGAGGTCAAGGCCGGCGGATTCCCGGACTTCATCGCCTGGGCCCGCAACTACGAGATGCGTTTCACTGCTGGGGCATTGAACGAGGAGGAGTCCGCCGACTCCACCATTTCACTGTGGGTGCGCGACTTTCCGTCACGAGCACTCGATTTCGCATCCCTCACATCGATGTGCGACATCTTCTACCCACGCATCTTTCAGCGCCGCGGCAAATATGTTCCCGCGGGCACCATTTCGCTGACCATCCACTATTTCGCCACCTCCGAGGACCTCGCGAAGCAGGCCGACTCCTACGTGCTCGCTCACGCTCACTCGCGTCGCTTCAACCGGGGCTACTTCGACCAGTCGGCCGAGCTTTGGGGCAGCGACGAATCACTCCTGGCCACCAGCCACCAGGTGGTGTACTACAAGGACTGATCAGGGAGGAGACACTGCGTGGCGAACACGCGGCCCCACTCGGGGCCGTGTCCTTCTCGGCCTATCGACGACGGGATCGCCCCGATGAGCACGAGGAAGTCCAGGGTCGGGCGAGCCAGGTACTGCATGAACTCGGCTTCGCGCGGGGGCACGTTCCACCCGATCAGCTGCATCGACTCGAACATCATCGGATTCCGATCGCTCTGATCGCCCCCCGCAGCCACGGACGCGAGCAGGAGAAGCCCGGCGTCGAGCTCATAGTCCTGAGCGCCTGTTGGCATTCTCGACGCCGCCCGCTTCCACAAACCGACGGGATCGTCGACGAGCTTCTTTCCATCGCGCGTCAGAAGCAGTCGTCCCTTCAGCACCTTGACCAGACCGAGTTGCTTGACGGCGTGACGAAGCCAGTGAACGGGTTGCTGGTCGACCTCGCGGTTCGAGTTCCCCATCCACTCGCGAGCCCATTCGAGCTCATTCCTGATCGCGGCCACCTCTTTCGGCGGCAGGTAACCTGCAGCCGTGAGCTTCACTCCGTCCTCGCCGATGCGAGTGAGAAACCACATCAGTTTCTCCATAGCCACCGAAGCGACAACGGGGTCGATATCGGCGTTGTCGAAATCTACGCGGGCAAGCATTTTTCCTAGCTGGACGTGATAGTTCAGCGGTGCCCGCTCGAACAACGCCGCGAGCATAGGAGCGCGGTCTCGTACCGTGAACTCCAGTCGAGTCAGCGCTCGCCTGGCGTCGATCCTCTCGTTCGCCTCGGCCACAGAGAACCGGTCGAGGTCGCGGTCGCCGAGCCATCCGACGATATCCAGATGCTCAGGGTGATTCACATCGACCATGGCCGCGCGTACCTCACCGTAGCCGTGCGCCCCGCCACAATCCTCGGGTGGGCAAGCCCCCTCGCCACCCAGGCAGATTGCGGAGGTAGCGCCCTGCCCAAACCCGTCGACAATCAGTCGGTGGCCCCAACTGTCCCCGAAGTCGTACTCGTAGCCGAGGCTGTCCCCAACCTCGCTGAGCAAATCCCCGACGCGAAAGTCGTCCTCACACAGTCCGGTGCCGTCGTCGTCTTCATCGAGTGAGAAACGCATCTCATATCGCTGTCCGTCACCAAATGACTGCTCACCGGCGAAGAACATATGGAGATGCCGATTCTCCCAGCCCATGACGTCCTGAATGACGTCGTGGAGCTCGGGCAACAACATGTCCGACGGCACTTCGACGAGCCGCCAGACCTGCGGCGTCACGTCGTCGAGCGTGATCTTGATCGTCAGGGATACACCGTCGTCAGTCATTGCCACGATCATAAATGCGACATTGCCGGCCCGTGCAGAGCCCGGCTCGAACCGGAGCGAATGTCACCTTCGGTCACTTTCGCCGCAGCGAATGGCGCACCCGGTCACTCAGAGTGTGCGAATGGCGCATTCGGTCACCCAGGAGCCGGGCGCATTCGGTCACCCAGGAGCCAAGTGATTCTGTCCGACAATTGCTCAGCCGACGGCGATGAGCGCGTCGTCGGGCGGTGTCTGGACGGCAGGCGGTCGTCCGGACATGAGGTCCAGAACCACCTTGGGCCGGGCGAGCCATTCGCGTCCGAAGTTGCGCGCCAGAGCCATCGGGTTACAGTCGCACTCGGCGTCGACTCCGTGGGCGTCGATGCCCGCGTCCCGGCACAGGGCGACCGCACGCGAGACGTGCAACCCTTGACTGACCACCAGTGCATCGGTGACGCCGAATGTTTCGGCCGCTCGCACACAGGAATCGTAGGTGTCGAGTCCATAATCGTCTCCGACGATGATGCTGCTGTCGATGCCCGCGTCGACGAGATAGTCAGTCATGGCGGCAATTTCGTTGCCGGATGCCCCGTTAGCGTCACCGGATACCAAAATGGCCTGCGCCCGCCCCGATTCGACCAGGTCGACTGCTGCGTCGAGCCGTCCGGTCAGGTACTTCATCGGCTTGCCGTCGCGAACCTGCGATCCCAGGACGAGCACGACCGGAGCGTCCGGTGCGTCGGCGACCTCATGGACCCGACCGTACGATTCGTACGCCACCCAGCCGGCCGAGCCGAGCACGACGGCCAGCACGAGCGCAACACCGGCACCGACGAGACGTACAAGCTTGCCTCCCACACTTCTCACGAGCGGGAACCCTACGGGGACGCATTGTGAGTGCTCTGTGAGTGTTCTGTGAAACAGAATTCCGTAGTGTGGCTAATGTGATGCACGGCACATGCAATGATCGGACCCGAGGAGTGGCACACACATGAAAAGCACCATGCAAGACACCCCGATGTCGATCGGCCAGCTCGTTCGGTTCGGGACGTCCATTCATTCGTCGGCCGAGATCATCACCTGGGGCGACAACGGCCCGACGACGGTGACCTTCGGTGAACTGGGCAAGCGGGCCGCCCAACTCGCACACGGGCTCCGATCCATCGGAATCGACGACGATCAGCGCGTCGCGACGTTCATGTGGAACAACTCGGCGCACATGGAGGCGTACATGGCGGTGCCCGCGATGGGCGCTGTACTGCACACACTCAACATCCGCCTGTTTCCGGAGCAGTTGACCTATATCGCCGAGCACGCCGAGGATCGCGTGATCATCGCCGACGCGAGCCTGCTCCCCCTCCTCACGCCGCTGCTACCGACGATGACGACCGTCCGGCACCTGATCGTCGTCGGCGCCGATCTGTTGGATGTGCAGGCGCCGGACGGCATCCAGGTTCTGGGTTACGAGGACCTCCTGGCGGGCAACCCCGAGGAGTTCGACTGGCCCGAACTCGACGAAACATCCGCTGCAGCAATGTGTTACACCTCCGGTACGACGGGCGACCCGAAGGGCGTCGTGTACTCGCACCGCTCCATCTGGCTGCACTCGATGCAGGCGTGCATGACGGACGCCATGGCCATCGCCCAGTCCGACAAAGTCCTCGCCATCGTGCCGATGTTTCATGCGATGTCATGGGGTCTGCCGTACGCGGCCCTGATGGTCGGCGCGTCGATCATCATGCCGGACAAATACTTACAGCCGGCACCTCTGGCGAAAATGATCGAGACGCTGCGCCCGACGGCTGCGGCTGCGGTTCCGACCATCTGGCAGGCACTGCACGCACATCTCGCCGAGCATCCAGTCGACTTGTCGTGCCTGCGCGACGTGGTCGTAGGCGGGAGCGCATGCCCACCGAGTCTGATGCGCGCCTTCCACGAGGAGTACGGCGTGCACATCACCCAGGCGTGGGGGATGACCGAGACATCCCCGCTGGGCACCTCGGGGCGTCCCGACGCCGGACTCTCCCCCGAGGACGAGTTCGACCTCCGTTGCACGCAGGGACGATTCGTCGCCGCAGTGCGCGCCCGAATCGTCGACGATGCAGGTAAGGAACTGCCGTGGGACGGCGAGCACGTCGGCGAACTCGAGGTACGTGGTCCCTGGATCACCGGAAGTTACTACCGCGACGACGCATCGGACAAGTTCGACGACGGTTGGCTGCGGACCGGTGACGTCGGCACCATCTCCCCCGGCGGATACCTGAAGCTCACCGACAGGTCCAAGGACATCATCAAGTCCGGTGGCGAGTGGATCTCCTCGGTCGAACTGGAGAACCACGTGATGGCGCACCCTGATGTACGCGAAGCCGCTGTCATCGGTGTGCCGGATCAGAAGTGGGACGAGCGACCCCTGGTCGCCGTCGTGGCGAAGGACGGCGCCGAGGTATCGGCGGATGAACTACGCGAGTTCCTGGTCGGACGCGTCGCCCACTGGCAGCTCCCCGAGCGTTGGACCTTCATCGACGAGGTTCCCAAGACCAGCGTCGGGAAGTACGACAAGAAGCGTCTGCGCAGCTCACACGCCGACGGAGGGCTGAACGTCATCGAGCTGGTGTGAGGGCTGAACTGCCGGCTTCACGGGCGGATATTCACCAATCGTTCCGCGGCGGCCTCGGTCCCGAGTTCGACCCTGGCCGCCGGATAGTCGATGTAGAACCGTATCCACTGCGCCAGGACCATCGGGTGGACATCGAAGCGCCGGCAGTCGAGTCCGATTGTGGGTGCGGTGTTCAACGATTCGAGCTGCCACACGAAATTGGTCGTGTTGCGCCGGTGGAGCATGTCGGTGTTGACGCTGATGAAGACCTTTGGATCGTTCGCCGGAGGCAACGAGACTGCGACGACGCCACTCCATGGCACCTCTGCCTCGCAGGACCACCCGCGGAAACGGATACCCTCGTGGCTCAGCGAGACCCATCCATTTCGTGTTGCGCCTGTGGCCACCGGGAACAAGAAGCCGACTACGAACAGTGTCCCTACCCCGAGAGCGTGGTAGACGTAGCCGCCCACGGCGACCGCAAACCCTGTAGCCATGATGACGACCGACACGACCGCGGTGCACAGTAGAACCAGGGTCCACTTGTTCTGACGCACAGTAGACCGGTCGACGCAGCGGCGTACGGACTCCCCTACCGTGGTCGACGGCAGAAAACTCCACCTGAACATGCACGCTGTGATCCACATCCCGGCGAAGCCGCACACGGATGCGACGAACGCCCAGTTGCCGAGCATGAGGGCTCCAACCAAAACGAAAATGGAAAGAAACACCATCGTGCCGGCAACTACGGTGAGGAAGATCAAGCCCCTCTTGGACAGCTCATAGGTGGGACTGCCGATACGCCACAGGTCAGAAGATCGCATCCCACACCCCCGTCGCCAGTTCGCCAATCGCCGCACCCGTATCGGCTACCGCGGCCGCACCATCGCCGATCGCGTCTCCGGCGCTACCCAACCCTTCTGTGTAAAGGGTGTCAACAGCTCCTGAGGTGAAGATTCCGACAACTGCGCCGCCCCCCGCGCCAACTAGGGTGCCAACCCCCGGGATTGGGATGAGGGAGCCGATCGCCGCCCCAGCCAGGACCGACGCACCGAACCCCAGGCCACCCGACACAATTGCCCTGTCTACCGGCTTGCCGTTGTGGATGTCGTAGGCAATCCCAGCTACCGCGAGACCACCGTTCAGTCGTCCTGCGATTCGCCCGGCGTTCGATTCGACTTTCTTCGCGGTATCGAGCAAGTCTTCTGCGTTTTGCGCCGTTGTTCGCGCCCAGTCGAAGTCACGGTAGATCTGTGAGGCCGGCGTTCCGGGCGGGGCAGACCGTGCTAGATCCAGATACCGGGTGGACTCGCGCGCCAAGAATGCGGCGTGCCCTGTCATCAGCGACGAGTGCTTCAGGGCCAGAGCCTTCCCAGCCCCACTCAAGAGGTCAGCAACAAGGAAGAACCACTTGTCCCGGATCGTCGCCCACACGTTCTTCAACGTTTCGCCGACGAGCACTTGGGTCTGCAGATTCGCTGCGACTGCGTGCTGGATGGCGTTGTACGCGGAGACCCGTGCCTCCGATTGCGACCCAGGATCCTGGATGATGTTGTCGATGAGCGTCAGACCGGCGGCTGACGCGTCGGCGCGCACATCGGCCATGTCGTTCTGCGCTTGCTGCAGCCCCGCGGCGAAATCATCGACTGCGCGGGCGAACTCTCGTGCCGCCAGAGCCATCTCGTCGGCGCGCTCAGCACCGTTGGTCAGCTTGCCTACTGCGGCCTGAGACGCCGGCCCGTCCCAGGCAGCGTCCACATTGTTTCGCGCTGAATATATTGCATCAGTTGCCTGTTCGATCGTCGCAGCAAATGATTCGCGTAGCCATCGTGCACTGGCGCGCACCGATTCAGGATTCCCCTCGACGGATGTGTCGATGCTCATTGCTTACTCCACCCACACCGAGTTGTTGATCGAATCTGCAGTCGCGATGTCTTGATCGGCATACCGATCTGCGCATTCGATCAGCACATCACTCATTCCGCGCAACCCTGACACCAGTTCACCGCCGGACTCGGCGAATACCGACAGGATTCCGAGTATCGCCGCCGTGCCGACCCCTCCGTCCACGCTCGACGGCACCGATCCCGCCAGCTCGTCGGCGCGGTTCGAAGCAGCGGCAAGGGCCCGCGCTTCGGCCCACAGAACGTCCGGCTCAACGAAGAGACTCATCGGCTCGCCGTACGTTCGTGCTCCGGAACCACCACATCCAGCAAGACGAGATCGAACGGCGACTCCTCCCAGAACAGAGTCAAACTCTCCGTCGCTACCACCATCCACGGATGGGTCTCACCCATACAGGCGTGAAGTCGATCAAGTGCGGAGTAGACGAGCAGCGCCGACCGCCCGTCGCGAGTGGTCCGCAACTGCACCCGTGCGTCCTGCGCCACCACTGTCTCGTCTACGCATGGCAAATAGAGCACTGGCGGAAAATCTGCCGGAATCTTCATCGAGCCCTTCCCCGACGCGATCATGCCGACCGCACTACCAAGTTGGACGCTGGCTGCCGCGCAAAGGTTCCGTTTCGGGCTACATTCGCAAAAGCCAGCAGCTTGCACTCCTCAGTCGTCGCCCTCGACGCCATACCTCACGGCGAGTTCGGCGAGACCGTCGTCGTAACCCTGACCGATCGATCTCTCGGTGGTCCCGGCGTCGAGCACGGCAGTCGCGATGGTCGACTCACACCCCTTGCTCGCTGTCCCCGTCGATAGTCATCGGCACTGCGCCATCCGAGGCTTCTGGAGCGTCGTAGAAAACGAAATCGTCATCGCTCGACACCATTTCGTCGTTGTCGACTCGGGGTCAGAGCTACTTGGGACCCCGCGCCGCGATATCGGCGGCGTTGTCCTCGTCGCCAGCGTCCGTACTGTCGAAGAACTTCTTGAAGACGACCTGCATCTCCCTCACCACGTCGATGTGACTCTGCAGCACATCGACCATGTTGTCCTCGCCTCCCACCGCCTTGGCGGCAAAGAGGTCACGCAACTCCTGGCCTGAATCGAAGTCACCGAAACCGTCTATGTCGGCCAGCGTCCTCGCTGTCTTCTGATGCTCGATGAGTTTGTCGATGTATACACTGCATGCTTCGCTACAAGCTTTGGCAGCAGCCTCGTTGAGAAAAAGATGCCCCTGATCTGCCGCATCCGCGAGAGACTGCCAATACGTTGTTGATTCGCTCATTGCATTTCCTTACCTGGGAAGGGGCGGCAATAGGTGTTCCAGATCCGTGGCATGAGTCCGCACGATCCCGCATGGGTCTGATCGCGGTTCGATTCCGCCTGCGAAGTCGACTGCGAACCATACGACTCCGGTAGGCACAGCCACAAAGATGTTGCAGTCTTGGACCGCGTCGGAAACGCCGCTCTCGTACTGAAAGGCATCGCGGTCACCGATTTGCAAGTCACGTCCGTTCAGTCTTCTTTTGTCATCCCTCGCGTCGCTAACCTCATGTTCATTGGAGGAAAACACGCTTAGGAAATAGGACTGACGTTCCGCCGGTGCACGGTACGTACACAAAGCCCAATCGTCGACGACGATGCCCTCGTCCCATCCCACGTCTCGATAGGTCGGATCCAACCCCGTCGCCTCGATCGCTTCGTCCGGAATACTGCACGGATCCCACCGCTCACGCGCGACGGCAGTGCCCTCCACGTCGCCGCCGCACCCCACCAGCAGAACCACCCCGGCAACCACCATCGCCAACGCCTTGCGCACCCGACCCCCTCGATTACCTCGATCGATAGATTAGACGCAATCTGGGACTCAGCGGTTCCATCCGCGTCGGAGTCGGCTACAGCGGCGTCGGAGGCTCCATTCGCCGATCGGACCCTGTCGGTCCCCCGCCCTACCATGTCCGCATGCCGTCGACACACGACCTGCCGCCCATGGACCGGATCAACCTGCTGGCTATCCGGAGCCGCCTCGGCTCGTCGACTGTAGCCAAGGGCGAGCAGTACTTCAGAGCGAGCAACGTCGGGGCACTGAATTGGTATACCGACGAGGCACTGCTCATGGCGACAGTCAGCGGCAACGCGCGGTGGCCGTACGAGACCGGCCTGCACATGGTGATGCACAACGGCCGCCCTGTTGATCTGGACTTCGGCGAGTGCACCTGCCCTGTCGGCTACAACTGCAAACACGTCTACGCAGTACTGCTCCAAGCCGTTCACGACACATCAAGGAAAGCGCAGCCAGCGTCCTCCGCACCAGTGGTCCAACACTGGTCGCACGCCTTGTCGGCGTTGAGGAAGCCGGTCGACCCCCTATACACCGGAGCTGCAACACAACAGTTCGGAATTCAACTGACCCTGTCGGCTCCCGCCGACAATCCTCCGTACTTCCGGTTGTCAGCCCGTCCGGTGAAGTTGAGCGAGCGCGGCGCCTGGGTCACCTCGGGCCTGTCCTGGGATCGACTCCCGAACGGATACAGCACCGAAGCCGCCCAGCAGATAGCTGTACTGCGCGAAATCCACGCACTGTCACTCGTCAAGTCCAGACGGCACAACTCGTACTACTACAGCCAGGGAGCAGCGTCGATCCAGCTGTCGGAGATATCCAGCCGCCTGCTGTGGGATCTCCTCGACGACGCCGTCGACTACGGGGTAGCGCTGGTCAACTCCCGTAAAAGCCTCGGCGAGGTCAAGATCTCACCATCTGCACGCTTCGACATCGACGTCACAGCACTCCCCTCCACCGAACTGTCGATGGTGGGTCGTATCTTCATCGGCAACGCGCCGATCGGCAGGGATCAGGCCGGATTCCTCGGCCCCGACGGCACCGGAATCGTGCACTGGGATGCCGATGCGCCCGCGGATGTATCGCTGCGAGCGTTCGGCCTTGCCCGATTCGACACACCCCTACCTTCCGCACTGCACTCGATCGCAACTGCTCCAACTCCCCTGCTCATTCCGACGAGCGAACGATCCATCTTCGCCAGCGAGTATCTCCCAGCACTTCGCTTGGGTGCGCCCGTCGTCTCGTCGGACGAGTCCTACCACCCTCCGGTAGTTCTCGGACCAGAACTTCGTTTGAACGTCGTCTACTCAACAGGGCACCACGTCACCACAGATGCGCATTGGAGCTACCGAATCGACGAGTCCGAGGTCCTGATCCCCGCAGACCGTCCGATGATCGAGGACGGCACCCGAGACACCTCCGCCGAAACGGCGATACTCGACGCCGTGCGCGCAATTCTCGGCGGCGAACGCGTACCGAAAACGGTTCTGCCGCCCTTCACCGTTCAGGGCATGGCCGCCGCTCACTATCTGACGGACTCAGTGCCGCAACTTCGAGAAATCGAGAACCTCCAGATCGACGTCAGCGGGGAGCCTCCTTCGTTCGCCGACGTCAGCGACGAGATCGCCGTGTCACTGAGTACCCGAGCAGTCAGCGATGACAACGACTGGTTCGATCTTGGCATCGTGGTAACCGTGGACGGGGCCAAAATTCCGCTGTCCTCGATGATCACCGCACTGGCCTGCGGTGATTCGCATCTACTGCTGCCAGACGGACGATACTTCGACCTGCATTCGCCCACGTTGACGAAGCTTCGTGAATTGATCGACGAGGCGCGTTCGCTTCAAGACGCACCGGACGGGCCACTGCGGCTGACCAGGTACCAGGCCGGGCTATGGGAGGAGTTGGCCGCTCTCGGCGTCGTCACCCGCCAGGCAAAAGCATGGCGCGCGCAGGTGTCCGGGCTCCTCGCACTGGGTGGCATCGAACCAGCGGTGGCACCGTCAGGGCTGGACGCCACTCTGCGCTCTTACCAGGGCGAAGGCCTGTCGTGGCTCAGCTTCCTGTACGAGCATGGCCTCGGCGGAATCCTCGCCGACGACATGGGCCTCGGCAAGACGATCCAGACGCTTGCACTGATCACGCGTGTGCAGGAGACGTCGGGCATCTCCGCGCCGTTTCTTATCGTTGCGCCGTCCAGCGTCGTCCACAACTGGGCGCGAGAAGCGCAGCGGTTCACTCCTGGACTCAAAATCGCAACGGCAGCCGAGACGGTGCTGCGCCGCGGAACAACCATCGACGAGCTCGCGGGTGGCGCGGACATTGTGATCACGTCGTACACGATATTTCGGCTCGACTTCGACGACTTCGATTCGGTGGGCTGGTCGGGTCTCATTCTGGACGAAGCGCAGTACGTCAAGAATCACCAAGCCAAGTCGTACCAATGTGCCCGACGGTTGGCCGCACCGTTCAAACTGGCGATCACCGGCACACCGATGGAGAACAATGTCATGGAGCTGTGGTCGCTCCTGTCGATAGCTGCGCCTGGCCTGTTTCCGTCACCGAAGAAGTTCACGGACCTCTACCGCAAGCCGATCGAACAGGGCGGTGACACAGCGGTACTGGACCAACTGCGACGACGGATAAAGCCCCTGGTGCTGCGCCGCACCAAGGAACTCGTCGTCGCTGACCTTCCTCCCAAGCAGGAGCAGACCGTCGAGGTCGACCTGCATCCGCGACATCGGAAGCTCTACGACACCACACTCAATCGCGAACGTCAGAAGATTCTGGGGCTGATCGACAACCTGGACAAGAACCGATTCACCATCCTGAAATCACTGACGCTGTTGCGGCAACTGAGTTTGGACCCCACGCTCGTCGACGACAAGCACGCGAAGATCCCAAGCGCGAAGACTGAAGAACTCGTCGCGCAACTGACAGAGATCGCGGCGGGCGGGCATCGTGCGTTGGTCTTCAGTCAGTTCACCCGGTACCTCGGGCGCGTGCGAGACCGCCTGAGCGCCGAGGGTATCGAGATCGAATACCTCGACGGCAATACCAGGAACCGGGCTGCAGTAGTCGAGAGGTTCCGCGAAGGCGATGCGCCGGTGTTCCTGATCAGTCTCAAGGCCGGCGGCGTGGGGTTGACCCTCACCGAAGCCGACTACTGCTTCGTCCTCGACCCCTGGTGGAACCCTGCGACCGAAATGCAAGCGGTCGATCGGGCGCATCGAATCGGACAGACGAAGACGGTGTTCGTCAATCGGTACGTCTCCCGCGGCACCATCGAGGAAAAGGTGATGGCGCTCAAGGAGCGCAAAGCGAAGCTGATCGCCGGGGTCATGGACAACGGAAATACCTTCGATGGCGGTCTGACCGCCGACGACATCCGCGCGCTGATCGAGTAGTGCCTCCGACGCACAAGCCTCTCACCATGGCAAGATCGGCCAGGTGGAGCTACTGATCGCCAAGAATCCCGATCCGGACTCTTCGCTGCCCTACCTCCTGCGGATTCCTTTGTCAGGGACACCGCTGCTGCGGGCGCGCGACGTATGGCCACGTACCAACGCCGTGTACTGCCACCCCGTCGCGGACAGCGAATGGCCCGCGGAACCCGAGATCGTCGAACGCATCGAACTGCGGGTGTGTGAACGGCGTGGCGCGGCCATCGACATCATCGCCACCCGAGCCCGAGAGAATCGCTCCCAGATCGTGTTCACCACCGCCCGCGGCCGCGACATGGTGTTCTGGCAGTCACCTCGAACGCGTACACAATCGCGACCCAAGACCGCGCCATCGCGGTCCAAAGCTTCCGGAATCGCCGAGCTCGACATCATCGTCGACTCGCACGAAAGGTACGCGTACGGCTTCACCCAGCAACGTGCAAGCGTCACCAAGCGAGCTCTACCGTGCGGGGACTACGCAATCGCTGTCGACGGGAAGATCGTGGCATCCGTCGAGCGAAAGTCGATGGCCGATCTGCTGTCGAGCATGACCTCGGGCAAGCTGCGCTACGCGATGGCACACCTTGCAGCCCTCCCCCGGGCTGCGGTGGTCATCGAGGACCAGTACTCGGCGGCGTTGTCGTCGAAGTTCGTGTCCGCGAAGGACGCAGCAGACGGGCTCGCGGAGTTGCAGGTCCGCTACCCTTCCGTGCCGATCGTCTTCGCCCAGACACGCAAGCTCGCCGAAGAATGGACCTATAGATACCTCGCCGCTGCCGCAGTCTGGGTTGCAGGCGACTCCGAAGCTCTCGCCGGCTCCGTTCCGTTGACCACTGCGACACCGGCGAAGAAAGGCCCACCCAACGCAACTATCCGCGCCTGGGCACGTGACAACGGCTACGCAGTCGCCGACCGCGGTGCAATTTCCCGCGAGATACGCGACATGTTCGACCAACAGAATCCGCCCGCGTAGCTGGCTCTTTGCGACTACTCCGCGGCCACAGTTCAGGCTTCGAACCACCGAGCCCCTGTGAGCGTCAGTGTGGTGGGGATCGAATCGGGTGCATACGACCGCGGTCAGCGCGGCTTGGTGCACCGGATCCGATCGACTGTTGCGACGATTTCGGCCACAACGTGTTCCGGCCGTTCGGTGAGGTCGGCCCAGGTGTAGCGGAGGACCGTCCAGCTCTGGCTCAGTACGTTTTGCCTGCTCCGGTCCCGCTGGAACGCATCGCGTCGGAATGGAAGGCCCATCCGTCGATCTCGACAGCCACCATCTCGTGGGGGAATGCGATGTCGATCTCGTAGCCGCCCCACCTGAAGTTGACCACCCAGCCGCGGATCTTCTGGACCCGGAGTTCACGAACCAGCAGGCGCTCGCCCTCTGATCGAGCGCCACCCTCGGCCGCTTTCAGCAGACGCTCGGCCTTCGGTGCGCCAGTTCGGCCCATGTTTCGGGCGTGTGCACGTCGCAACCCCTCCAGATTCGTGTGGCGCTGCAACGCACGATCCATGATGTGCGCTTTACCGACGGATGCTTCAAGGACTGTCAGGTCGAGTGACGTCACCCGAAGCCCACGGCGCAGCACGACATCTTTGGGGTGCACGTCCCGTCTCCGGAGTCGGCAGCCATCGGCGCGGCTTCGACCCGCGCGAGGAACGGTGACTTCGATGACGCTGGGCACATCTGTAATCACGTTGTGCCAGACTGCCGCGGCCTCGCCGCTCAGTACAGCGTTCATCCCTGCGCCCCACACTGTGCACCGAATGTGGGCATCGGTCGTGAACGGCCGGTTCGCGACGAAGTAGACACCACGGTTGTGCACGCACCAGGCATCTGAGCGGACCAGGCGGTCGATCGAATCGTCGCTCAGGCCACAGTGGCGTGCCTGCGCACGGGTGATCACTCCGTCATGCTGCGCCAGCCATTGATCGAGCATGTCCCTATTGACGCTCATCGGCGTGGGACGGTTCCATGCAGCGAATCGGGTGCAGCTGACCACGCTGGCCACGGTCAGCTGCACCCGATCAGGTACGCCCGGTCATGCGAGCACCTCGCGCAGTCTTGCCGCGAACTCCACCGGCTTCCCTGTCTGACCGAACTCGCCTCCGAGAAAGCCGGAGTGGCCGCTCGGAAACACCGTCGCGTCGATACCCAGCAGCGCAGCAACGGCATAGCCGGCGCGACCTGCCATCTCACCTTCGGACGGCCCACCCGATTCTTCACCCACGGCGACCACGATCGTCGTCGGCGCAGATCTCAGGGCGTCGACATCGGGCACGAAATCCACTGCGCCACCGCGTAGATTGGCGATCAACGGGTCGGTGCGCGTGCCGTCGTCCTGTGTCGGGAGCCCGAACGCTGATGGGTCCGGCGCCGGTTGCTGGAGGTAGCCGGAGTCGAGTTCGCCTCGGTGCATCACCAATGCGATGAACTTGGCCATCGCCGGACCAGTGCCCGAGGAATCGTAGGTGGATACGATGTCCGAACACACCGCCCGCAGCGTGTCGCGATCCGGAAGCGTCCCCCCTGCGGGCGGTTCATGTGCCACCAGGACGCGGACATCGTCCGGGTACTTCGCCACGAGGGCGAGCGCGTTGACGGCACCGCCGCTAGAGGCGAACATGTCGACGGGCCCCAACGCCTGCAACACGGCATGGAGGTCCTCTGCGTGCTGCGCAGTCGTCACGGCTGACGTCGGATCCTCCCGCTTGCTCCGACCAGTGTTGCGAGGGTCGTAGGTCACCACCGTCCGATCGGTGAACTGCGACGCGAGAGTGGTGAACCCGCTGGCGTCCATCGGCGAACCGACCAAGACCAGAGGTACCGCATCGGGTGACAACTCGCCATGGACGTCGTAGGTGAGGGTTGCGCCGGGAACATTCATTGTGAAGGTGCTCATGCAAGGTCAGACTCCGACTGCACGGAAAAGTCATCGGTCGCCCACCGCAGTCTGTTGGTCGTCGAAATGTCGTCCATTGTTTTTCTGACCGACTTCGCACTCCACCCTCGTCGGTGCAGTGTGTTCGGTTATGGCATCGAACTGGGCTCGAGTACTGTCCGCTGCACCGATCGCGGGAGTGCTCGGTCTCGCGGCGTACGACCTGACACAGAAGCGTCACGCGATACTTCGCAACTTCCCAGTCGTCGGACATGCCCGGTACCTACTCGAGGCAGTTGGGCCTGAGCTGCGCCAGTACATCGTCAGCGGGAACGACGAGGAGCGCCCGTTCAGTCGCAATCAGCGCCGGTGGATCTATTCGTCGGCGAAGTTGCAGAACAACTATTTCGGATTCGGCGCCGACAACGACACCGAGTTCTCGCAGGGCTACCCGATAATCAAGCACCGCACGTTCTCTGACATCTCCCCGGCAACCGCGCAACCCATCGGGGCCGGAGACATCGTGCCAGCCGCGAAGGTTCTGGGAGGGCACCGTGAGCGGCGGGGTGCGTTCCGCCCGTCGTCGGTCGTCAATGTGTCGGCGATGAGTTTCGGGTCGCTGTCGGGTGCGGCGATCGAGGCCATCAATCGGGGTGCCGCGGCTGCGGGGTGCCTGCACAACACGGGCGAGGGTGGCCTGTCGCCGCACCACAGGCACGGCGCCGATCTGACACTCCAGATCGGCACCTCGTACTTCGGGTGTCGGGACCAAGGCGGCCGATTCGACATACATCGCCTCAAGGATCTGGTCGAGGCGAACCCGATCAAGTCCATCGAGATCAAACTCAGCCAGGGTGCAAAACCAGGACTCGGCGGGTTGCTGCCGGGCACGAAAGTCACTCCGGAGATCGCGAGAATTCGCGGTATCCCCGAGGGGGTCGACTGCGCAAGTCCGTCGAGGCACTCCGAGTTCGACAGTGTCGATTCGATGTTGGATTGGGTCGAGATGGTCGCCGACGAGACCGGCGTCCCGGTCGGCATCAAATCGGCCGTCGGCAACATGGACTTCTGGTCCGAACTGGTCGACCTGATGAGCACCACCGAACGCGGCGTCGACTTCGTGACCATCGACGGCGGAGAGGGCGGAACCGGGGCTGCACCGTTCCTGTTCAGCGAGTCGGTGTCGCTACCCTTCCGCGTCGGCTTCGCCCGCGTGTACGAGCAGTTCGCACGTGGCGGAGTCGCCGATCACGTGACGTTCATCGGTTCCGGCAAGCTCGGCTTGCCCGACAACGCGGTCGTAGCGTTTGCGCTGGGATGCGACATGGTCAACGTCGGACGTGAGGTCATGATGTCGATCGGCTGCGTGCAGGCGCAGAAGTGCCATACGGGCAAGTGCCCGGCCGGTGTTGCCACACAGGACAAATGGCTCGCCCACGGCCTCGATCCACTGAACAAGGCAGACCGTGCAACCAACTACCTGCGCACCCTGCGACGCGACCTACTGAAGGTTTCGGAGGCATGCGGTGTCGCGCACCCCGGCTTGATCACCGCAGACGATCTCGACATCCTCTACGGACACGAGTCGGCAACCTCGCTGCGTGAGGTGTACGGCTACGAGTCGAAATGGGGAGTCCCCAACGAATTCGACGCCGCTGAAGTCGTCCGTCTGATGAACGGACCTGCCGCGGGCCACTGAGTGTTCTGGCACATTCCAAGCGCCTTCAACGTCCTGGGCCTGGCCGTCGGCGGTATTGTTGTCATCAGCAGCCTCCGTCGCGATGGCTCTGCCGGGCAATCGTGCGCACCTCGGAGGACTCGACGTTCGAGAAGTACGAGGGTCTGCGCAGTTACACACCCCTCACACGATTTGCGAGAACCAGTAATGGTCTACCCATAGCGTCAGAATCCACAGTCGACGACGGGAGTGCACCAATGTGGATCAGCAGATTCGCTGCTGCGCTGGCGTTGACCTCCGCGGTTCTGCATCTGCGCATGGGTGTCGCCGATTTCTCGGACGCGATCCTCGCGGCAATGGCTTTGCTGTGCGTGTTCTGCGCCGTCGACCTGTGGCGATCCCACGAACTCCGGCCGTGGGTAATGGTGGCTGTCACGAGCGCAGGGATGTTGCTCGCGCACTCGGCCTTCCCCTCAGGCCACCACCATGTCGTCAGCCAGACACCGAGTATGTCTGCCGCATCCGCCGTCGCCGCGCTGGAGTTGTTCCTCGCAGGGTCCGTCGTCTTCTTTCGTACCCGCAGAATTCCGTCCGAGTTTTTTCCCAACCGATTGCAGGAGCTTCGATGACCGACACGTTCGCGACCGTCACCACCCACCCACTGGAGCCGCTCAGCCCGCTGGAGATCGCGCAGGCGTCGGCGATCGTGAAACGCGAACAGAACCTCACGTCCTCGGCCCGATTCGTCTACATCGAACTGCACGAACCGTCGAAAGAAGCTCTGAAACAACCACTTTCCGACCGTCAGGCATTCATCGTGCTCCGGGACCGCGGCGCCCAGGCCACGTTCGAGGCCGTGGTTTCGCTCACCGCCGATTCCGTCGTCAGCTACACCGAGATCGCCGACGCCCAGCCGCCCATCACGCTCGAAGAGTTCCTCCAGTGCGAGGAGGTCATCAAGGCCGACCCACGCTGGCAAGAAGCGATGATCAAGCGCGGCGTCACCGACTTTTCCCTCGCGATGGTCGACAAGTGGGCCAGCGGCCACACCATGGACGAGGACAACCCCGGTGGTCGACGCCTCGCGCGGCCACTGACTTTCGTTCGTAGCGAGGCGCAGGAGAACGGATATGCGCGGCCCGTCGAGAACCTGGTGGTGACGGTTGACATGGACACAATGGAGGTCGTCGATGTCGCCGATACCGGTGTAGTGCCCATCCCCCAGTCACCCGGAAACTACCTGCCCGGCTTCTACGAGCGCCCCGGGAACGTGCCCGAGTTCACGCAGCAGCGAGCACCGATGAAGACCATCGACATCACTCAACCCGACGGCCCGTCCTTCACCGTCGACGGCCATTACGTCGAGTGGGCCAACTGGCGGCTACGCGTCGGCTTCACCCCGCGCGAGGGATTGGTGCTGCACGAGGTGAACTACGTCGACCGCGGCACCGAGCGTCCTGTCATCCATCGCGCGTCGCTGTCGGAGATGTATGTCCCCTATGGCGATCCCGGCGACAGTCAGTGGAACAAGAATGTCTTCGACGAGGGTGAATACGGGTTGGGTGTGCTCGCGAATTCGTTGCAGTTGGGCTGCGATTGCCTCGGTGAGATCCACTACTTCGATGCGTATGTCAACGATCAGGACGGTCAGCCGATCGAGCTGCCGAATGCGATCTGCATGCACGAGGAGGATTACAGCATCGGCTGGAAGCACACAGATTTCCGCGACAACCTCGGCCAGGTTCGGCGCAACCGCCGGCTGGTGGTGTCGTTCTTCGCGACGGTCGGCAACTACGACTACGGCTTCTACTGGCACCTGTACCTCGACGGTTCGATCGAGTTCGAGATCAAGCTGACGGGCATCATTTCCACCGGTGCGATCGAGCCCGGCCAGATCCCGGAGTTCGGCACTCTCGTCGCTCCCGGTCTGTACGGTCCGCACCACCAGCATTTCTTCAGCGTCCGGTTGGACATGAAGGTCGACGGTGAACGCAACAATCTGTACGAGCTCGAAGCCGAGGCAGTGCCTGCCGGGCCGGAGAACCCGCACGGCAACGCGTGGCGTCAGACCAAGCGGCAGCTCACCACCGAGTCCGAGGCGCAACGCGTCGCAGATCCGTTGAAGGCGCGAACGTGGTTGATCGCCAATGCCGACAAGAAGACCAAGCTGGGTGGGCACATCGGCTACAAGATCGAACCGTCGGGCGCCGTCGCGTTGCCGCTGGCGCAGCCGGGTTCACAGCAGGCCCGGCGGGGTGGTTTCGCCACCAAGCATCTGTGGGCGACTCCGTATGCCGACCGTGAACGATATGCGGCGGGCGAGTACGTGGCGCAGAATCCGGGACATGACGGGCTTGTTGCCTATACCGCGCAGGATCGTTCGATCGACGGCGCTGACCTGGTGATCTGGCCGACGATCGCTGCTCACCACGTGGTTCGGCCGGAGGATTGGCCGGTCATGCCGGTCAGTCATGTGAGTCTGCACCTCAAGCCCACGGGCTTCTTCGACGGCAATCCGATGCTCGACCTGGCGCCGGAGGTCCCCAAGACCGACGGGCATTGCTGCTAGGCGGCTTCGCCGCATGTGAGTGAAAATACGTGTCCCACTATGTATTTCCACTCAGTGATACTGGAGTTGTTCGTTGAGGCGGGAGTTTGGCTCGTTTCCGCTCTGACGCCGTTGGCTGTCCTTCATGTGATGTGTCGGCTCTCGCTTCGACGGACAACGTTCACACGCGAC
>NZ_JAHUTG010000030.1:0-53408 GCF_020889545.1 Rhodococcus sp. I2R | reverse complement strand
CGACACGCTCACCTCCCACTCGCATCGATCACCATCCCGGCAACAGGAAGCGGTGGCACACACGACGGTGCGTGCCACCGCTTCACCATGCCGTCGTTGACAGGCCGACCTCCATATGAGGCGACTACCGCACACAACTGCACACGGCCCATCAACTACTATGTTGCATAGTAATTGAGATGCAATCGTCGAAAGGGTGTGGCGGTGTGACAGCTGATCAAACCCCGGCGCTCACATCGCAGGGACGGTTACGCAGAGCAATCGCTGCGGTGCGCAACAGGTGGCGGCAACTGACCTCGATGCGAACGGCACTGGTGCTGCTGTTTTTGCTCGCTATCGCAGCAATCCCAGGCGCCCTGCTGCCACAGCGCAATCTCAACACCCAGGCGGTTGATTCCTACATCGCAGCGCGCCCGGCTCTCGGGGCCGTCATGGACACGCTGGAATTGTTCGACGTATTCGGAAGCTTCTGGTTCACCGCCATCTACGTCCTACTGTTTGTGTCGTTGATCGGCTGCCTGACTCCCCGAATGATCGAACACGGTAAAGCCCTTCGCGCACAGCCAGTTCGCGTACCCCGAAACCTTTCGCGACTACCGCTTCATCATTCGGGCGCTCTCGCCGGTAGCCCGAAAACCGTCATCGACGACATCGCGCCCCACTTGAGAGGGTGGCGTACTGCCGTTAGGCCCGAGCCCGATGGGGCGCTCACCCTCTCCGCCGAGAAGGGCTATACCCGCGAAGCGGGAAACCTACTTTTTCATTTCTCGCTGATCGGTCTGCTCGCGGCCATCGCCATCGGCAAGCTCTTCGGTTACGAAGGATCGGTCATCGTCATCGCCGACAACGGGCCCGGTTTCTGCAACACCTCGCCCGCCATCTACGACTCCTTCCGGGCCGGCAACAGCACCGACGGAACCGGGCTGGAGCCGTTCTGCATCAGAGTCAAGGACTTCAACGCCGACTACCTTGAGAACGGCCAGGCAGAGATGTTCACCTCGAACATCTCCTACCAGTCCGCCGACGACATCGCCGCAGACACCTGGCGCGACTATCAACTCAAAGTCAACGAACCCCTCCGGCTCGGAGATGAACGCATCTACCTCACCGGCCACGGATACGCCCCGGAATTCACCGTGACCTTCCCCGACGGTCAGAGTCGAACCGAGGCCCTGCAGTTCCGGCCCGACGACGCCACCACGTTCCTGAGTAGCGGGGCGTTGCGTTTCGATCCACCCGGCGGGACCTATGCCACCGCCGATGAGCGACGCCGCGGCCAGATCGCCATCGAAGGCCTCTTCGCTCCCACTGCGCAATTCAACGGAACCCTGCTCTCCTCCCGCTTCCCGGACTTGGTCGATCCTGCTGTGGCAGTGGATATCTACAAAGGAGATACCGGCCTCGACACCGGCATACCCCAGTCGATCTTCTCCCTGGACCAGGAGATGATCAACCAGGGCCGACTTGTCAAGCAGGATCGGGTGAACCTGCGTCCCGGTGAATCGACGACCCTCACCGACGGCACCAACATTCGATTCAACGGCGCCAAGGAGTTCGCCAACCTGCAGGTCGGATACGACCCCGCACAGTTGTGGGTGCTCGTGTTCGCGATCACGATGATGACCGGACTGTTGGTCTCGCTGGTGATCAAGCGACGTCGAGTCTGGTTCCGTGTACTCCCGGCCGAAACAGGCCGATCGAGCGTGGAGATGGGCGGGCTCGCCCGTACCGATCACGCCGGATGGGGACCCGAATTCGAGACCCTCCGCACCGAAATCTGGACGCCGCGGACAAAGAACCACTCCGAGACCCTCGATACAGAAACGGTGTAGCGCCATGCCGATCGACGACAACCTCGCCCGCTGGAGCGACATCAGTTTCGAGACCGCCTTCGTGGTCTACCTTCTCGCCGCGATCCTGTTCATCGCACAACTCGCAACGACACGAACAGCGACTCTGAGCCGGGCCTCGAGTCTGCATCCGCAACTGATCGCAGCGACATCATCGACACCGGGATACGTGCCGGTCCCCGAGCGAAGAGCCCCGTCCGAACGCCTGGGCCGCACGGGACTCGCCCTGGTAATGCTCGCACTCACTTTGCATATCGGGTCGATCGTCCTGCGCGGGATCGCCACTGGCCGCCCGCCGTGGGGAAACATGTACGAATTCGTCTCCGTCACATGCGCGGCCGGCATACTTGCCGGACTGATCGTGCTGCGCTCGGAGCAACTGCGCACACTATGGTTGTTCGTCCTCGTGCCGACCTTGATCCTGCTCTTCATTGCCGGAACTGTGCTCTATGCCAACGCGGCGCCCGTCGTACCAGCCTTGCAGTCGTATTGGCTCCCCGTGCACGTCTCCGTCGTCTCGCTCGGCAGCGGGGTGTTCCTGATCTCCGGTGCAGCCAGCACATTGTTCCTGATCCGGATCCGATATCCCAACAACAACGCCGTCCCCGACAGCAGAGTGGGCCGGATCGTCGCTCGTCTCCCCTCGGCGCACTCGCTCGACGTGCTGGCGTACAAGACCACCATCTTCGCGTTTCCCCTGTTCGGAATCGGTGTCATCCTCGGCGCGATCTGGGCCGAGGCCGCGTGGGGTCGGTTCTGGGGCTGGGACCCGAAAGAGACGGTCTCATTCATCGCGTGGATCATCTACGCCGCGTACCTGCACGCCCGGGCCACCAGCGGGTGGCGTGACACCCGGGCCGCGTGGATCAACATCGCCGGATTCGTGGCCATGCTGTTCAACCTGTTCATCATCAACATGGTGGTCTCCGGACTGCATTCGTACGCGGGTTTGAACTGATGTCGCCTGCTAGCCGCCGCCCTGTGCTTCGGCGAGGTCATGCGGCACCGGTCGCGTCAATCCCGCGTCGACCCGGCCGGTGTTGCCGACCGGGTATCGACCGGACCAGGATCCAGGAGCCACGACCACGATCCGAATCAACTGACTGCCTCGTGTCCGTAGTGCATTCCGGAGAGGGAAGTCACAGTGCCCCGAGCTTCGTCACCGGCCAAGACTGGGGCATCGACCGCGTCACCGATCCCACGATGTTCGAGACATCGGCGCAGATCCGTACTGCAGCAAAGGCGTCGACTTCATGAGACTCGGCCGCCCTACGGGGGCTCGCACACGCGAACAGAGCAGTCTGCCCGCCACGGCAACGGCATCCATCCTTGCCGTTGTACTCCTGGTCTCCGGATGTTCCGCAGGCGCCGACGCCGTGCCCTCCGGAGGTAGCTTCGATTTCGTTGCACCCGGTGGTCAAACCGACATCGTCTACGATCCCCCCGAAACGCGCGGAACCATCGGTGAACTCGCCGGACCCGATCTGATGGAGGAAGGTAAGAACACCGCTCTGTCGGACTATGACGGCGAGGTGGTCGTGATCAATCTCTGGGGTCAGTGGTGCGGCCCCTGCCGCGGCGAAGCCGACGACCTCGAAGAGGTCTACGAAGCAACCCGCGAGCGCGGTGTGCAGTTCCTCGGTATCAATGTTCGAGATCCGCAGAAGGACAAAGCGCAGGACTTCGTTGTCGACAACAATGTCTCCTACGCCTCGATCTACGACCCCTCGATGCGGACGCTGATCGCCCTCGGCGGGAACTACCCGACCAGCGTGATTCCCTCGACGCTGGTACTCGATCGAGAGCACCGGGTGGCGGCAGTGTTCATGCGTGCCCTCCTCGCCGAAGACCTGCTCCCTGTCGTCGAACGGATAGCAGACGAATGACTGTTCTTCTTGCCCAAGGCGGCGTTGGCTCGACGTTCCAAAATCTGGCATCGAGCGGACCTCTGGTACTGGCGATCGCCGCATGTATGCTCGCCGGGCTGGTCTCGTTCGCGTCACCGTGCGTGGTGCCCCTGGTGCCGGGCTACCTGTCGTACCTGGCGGGCATCGCAGGTGCCGACGTGCCGTCGCTCGCCGCCGCCTCGACTGGTGAAGCACCGCCGAAGCTGGCAAGCCGCTGGCGCGTGGCAGGTGCAGCGGGGTTGTTCGTCGCCGGCTTCACCATCGTCTTCGTCCTCGCCACCGCCTCGATTTTCGGGGTCATCGGCACCCTGCGCATCAACGAACAGGTGCTTCAGCAGGTCGGCGGTGCCATCACGATCATCATGGGCTTGACGTTCATCGGGTTCATTCCCGCATTCCAACGCGACACTCGATTCGCGCCGCAAACCATCTCGTCTCTTGCTGGAGCGCCGCTGCTCGGTGGCGTGTTCGCGCTCGGCTGGACGCCGTGCCTTGGCCCCACGCTCGCCGGGGTGTTGTCCGTTGCCGCTGGCACTGAAGGCGCAACCGCAGCGCGCGGCGTCACTCTCATCGTCGCCTACTGTCTGGGACTCGGTCTACCGTTCGTGGTCCTCGCGTTCGGCTCGAGTTCGGCGATGCGCGGTGTCGGCTGGCTACGGCGGAACTCGCAGAGAATCAAAGTGGCAGGCGGAGTGATCATGATCGCCGTCGGTGTCGCCCTGCTGACGGGGGTGTGGGGTCTGTTCATTGCCTGGATACGCAATGAATTCGTCAGTTCGGTTGTATTACCCATCTGAGAAGGAAACCGAGCAGCCGCACGTGCAAGACCACGCCTCCCCAACTGCCAGTGCCGGTGGTATCGAACCCACTCTCTGTCGACGGCGCGCCCCCGCCGGGCCGCGACGACCCGATCCGAGAGCCGCCCCCTGTCCCTACCGCGGATCTGCGTGTCCCAAGGACCCCGCAGGCGGGTGCATCAGCAGGGGAGGGCATGTTTCCGGGGCCGTGTTGATCGGTGTGGCAGCTAAAAGGGCCAGGTCCTTCGAAACCGAAGGGCGGGGCTCGGTATTAGCCGAGCCCCGCCCTACGGTTGATAGTTCCCAGAATTGAGAGTTACTGGGCGAGCAAACTTTCCATTGTGGAGATTTCGCTCTGCTGCGCATCGATGATTGTGGAGGCAAGCTCCTTGGCATCAGCATTGGAGCCGTCGGCCAACTCGATCTGAGCCATCTCGATTGCCCCCTTGTGGTGCTCGATCATCATGGTGAGCCACATGGAGTCGAACTCCGCTCCGTTAGCGGCCGACAACATGTCCATGTCTTCCTGGCTCATCATGCCGGTCATGCCACCGCTCCCCATGTCCATACCGCCCATGTCCATTCCGCCCATGTCCATTCCGCCCATGTCGGCGGACGCTGCGGGCTGTCCCCATGCGGTGAGCAGGGCATTCATCTGCTCCATCTCCGGTGCTTGAGCTGCTTCGATGGCCTGGGCCAGCTCGATGACCTGAGCATTCTCGGTTCGGCCGTCGACAAGTGAAGCCATCTCCACCGCTTGTGCATGGTGGGGGTACATCCCTTCGACGAACGTGACATCGGCATCGTTGAATTCGGCCGATGCTTCGGCGGAATTCTCGGAGGACGACGAGGCCGGTGTATCGCTGCTCGACATGCCGGGCATGTTCATTTCGCCGTCGTTACTGCTGCAGCCAGCGAGAACTGCGGCGGCGACAGCGGAAGCCGCCGTTATCGCGATCGTGAAACGGGTAGATCGATTCGAACGCATAACAAACTCCTGAAATTATGGTGGGGTGGTTCGGATCGACAGGCACACTGACCCGTCGACATCTGTGTCTCACACAACGGTGAGTCACCTGTCAGATCCGAAGCACAGACAATTCGGAGAGAGTGAAAATGGTCCAGGGCGGCGGGTGCCCGGTTCGACGACGAACTGCCGACAGCCGCGCAGCGTGGACGAGAGAACCGGCGAAGCCCACAACGATTGCCCGTAAGACGGCCAACGCCGCGACAGCACCGATGATAGCCAGACACAGATGCATGACCGAGCTGTGATCGCCACAGCCGTTCCCGCAGTGTGCTGCGGAACCACTCTCCGATGCTGTCGCAGATGATGCTCCCGAATGCTCGTCGACGGCAGGTGGAGCGCTCACCGTCGAGGTCATCGAGTGTTCGCCGATACTCGTCGCCGTTGCGAACGACATCGGCGCAGAATGCATGAGAAGGACTCCGAACAGCACTATCGAAGCGCAAACAGCACCTAGGAGCCACTTCTGGTTCATAGGTTCCGTGGCTGAAGTCCTCACCGGTTCGATCTTACCGGTCTGCCACACGGGCATCCGGTCTCCTCGCAGTCGCGGCGTCCGGACCGTGGACATCGAATCAGGTGGCGATGGGCCGGTTGATTGCGGTCACTTCATCCCAGGGAACGGGCGCGACTTTGACGACGTCGCCGCCGGTGGGGGCGTTGACGTATTTCCCGTCGCCGATGTAGATCCCGATGTGTCCGATCGGTGAGTAGAGAGAGATGAAGTCACCCGGTTGCACTGATTCGCGGGAGACAGGTGTGCCCGCTCGTGCTTGGTCTGCGGCCACGCGTGGAACGGTCAGTCCCAGTTGTTTGTAGGCGAAGTAGATCAGTCCGGAGCAATCGAAGGACCCCGGCCCGGTAGCTCCCCAGGAATAGGGTTTGCCGAGTTGGTCGAGGGCGATGCGCATCGCCTCCGCTGATGTTCCACTCGCAGCCGAGACGGCGGCGGGTAGCTCGGAAGGATTCGTGGTGCCGGGGCTGACGATGGCAGCTCGATCCGCATCGGTGAGGGCGGCGAATTGGTCGGTGATTTTGGCGATCTGATCGGCCAGGTCGGTCTGGCGTTGCTCGAGGTCGCGTTGTGTACGTGCGGCGTCCGCCTCGGCTACCGCAGCGGACGCCTGTGCTTGCCGGGCTTGTTCGAGCTGGTCTCGCGCTTCGTCGTCGATCTGTGTCGAGTCGGCGAGTGCAGCGGCTCGATCGGCGAGGATCCGGTCCAACAACACCATCTGATCGAGTAGTTGCTGTGGGCTGTCCGCGACCAGAACGGCCCCGAGAGGGGATTGCGGTACACCTTTGTACGCGGCGTCGACAGCTGTGGCCAGTGCTCGACGGTTGGCAGATGCGGCCACTTCGGCTTCCCGAGCCGCCGCCGAGGTCTCGTGGGCGAATTGAACTGCGGTACTCAGTTCGCCGCGGCGACGATCGAGGGTGTCCTGCGCGGCGTACATGCTCTCGGTGAGAGTGAAGGCGGTCGCATTGAGTTCAGCGAGTTGTCGTACGGCTTCGGATGCGTTCACCGGGGGTGCAGCAGGGTCCGCCGAAGCTGGAGCATTTACCGAAAATGCCGCGGCAACAACGATGATCGAGGCGATCAGGGTAGCGCGGACACGCCGCGTCGGGCCTGAAAAAGAATGCACAGAAGAAATCCTCTGGGGTCGGTGTGGGTTCCCTGCGTCACCAGCGAAGGAAACGGAGCGCGGCGAGAGCCGCATGGGACTGTGTCCGGCCTCGCCGGTCACCATTGTCGGGTATCGGCAGTCGTAGACGGTTCCTCACGGTCGGCTGAGGCTCGCGTCGACGCTCGACGCCTGTGCCGTATGGGCGGCGAGTCGGCGTCGATTGACGCCGACTCACCGCACCTGCAAACTACTATCATTCATAGTAGATGGTGGGGTGGTATCCGCTGACCGGGAGAGGGATGACGACTGTGACGATGCGTGACTGGCCGGCGCGGCGTTGGGTGGCCGCGTTACTGGGCGCGACGGTGGCCGCGCTGGTCGTGGCGATCCCCACCGGGATCATCCACACTGCGTTCTACGTTCGAATGACCCCGGTGTTGTGGTGGAACTATCCGGTGTGGATTGCCACCGCAGTTCTCAGTGGCCTCATTCTTGCGACATACGTGAGCACTGGGCTGGCGTCGTCGGTTTCTTCCCGTGTAGGGGTCAGTGCGAATGCGTTGTCGTTGTTGGCAGTCGGATGTCCGATATGCAACAAACTGGTAGTGGTGGCGGTCGGGGTGAGCGGTGCTCTGGATCTATGGGCACCCGTGCAGCCCGTAATCGGAGTGATGTCGGTGGGGGTGATGGTGTGGGCTCTTCGACTGCGAATCCGCGGGGAACGCGCGTGCCCTACTTCTCGCGTAGGTCAGGAGTTCGGCAACTCCGCTGGCTTTGGCGGTGCAGGCGCAGCAAAATTGTAGGATTTCTCGCCACGTCCTATCCGCGGTCCGGCAGCAACAGACGACGAAGGCGACCGCTTCTCGATGCGCCATCTGCGGTGTTGGGCTGTGCCTGCGACACCGGCAGGCGGGCGTCGGCCAGCAATCCTGCCACCCCGGCGGCCACGCAGGCCGACGTCACCACTATCAATGCCGGATTCGTTCGCCCGGTCAAAGCGTCCCCGAACAGCACCGCGGCGATCGTACCGGGCAGAATCCCCACGACAGTGGCCGTCGTGTAGGGCAGCAGGCGCACCGCGGAGAGTCCGGAGCAGTAGTTGACCAGGGCGAACGGTGCCGGGGCAATGAGCCGCAAGGACCCGACGGCCAGCCACCCCCGCCGAGCCAACCGGGCATCGATGGACTTGACCGCAGGATTCGTCAGCCGCTCCTGCACCGCGGTGCGCCCGAGCGCGCGCACCAGCAGCAACGCCAGCACAGCGCTGACAGTTGTGGCGGCGATCGTGACGGCGACCCCGGTGGCGGGACCGAACAACAGTCCGGCGCTGAGGGTGAACACCGTGCGCGGTACCGGGGCAATCGTCAACACCGCCTGGGTCAGAAAGAACACCACCACGAACGACGGGCCCATCGACTCCGCCCACTCGCGCACCACAATGATCGACGGGCGGGGTACGAGGGCGGCAGCCACTGCCAGTATTGCCAGCGCTGCCACGGTGGCGAGGACTCGGCGATCGCGCAGAATCGCCGATACGGTTTCGGTCATGACGGTCTCTGCCTGCGCCGCCTCGCCGAGGTTTCCGACAAGCACGCGGGAGTGGACGGCGAGGAATGGCTTCGCACTGCCGGTGCTCAGGAGCGGACGAGCCGTGAGATCGCGTCGGTGGCCTCTTTGATCTTCGCGTCGGCTTGGGGACCGCCGGCGATGGCGGCGTCGACCACGCAGTGGCTGATGTGAGCTTCGAGCAGGCCCATGGCCACCGCCTGCAAGGCTTTGGTCATCGCCGAGACCTGGGTGAGGATGTCGATGCAGTACTTGTCTTCCTCGACCATGCGCTGCAGTCCTCGGGCCTGGCCTTCGATGCGCTTGAGGCGTTTGAGGTAGGCGTCCTTTTCGGTGATGTAGCCGTGCGCGGCGTGATCATGGCCGTCGGTCTCGGCGGGTGCCTGCGCGGCCGCGGGAGTGGCCATGGTGTCCTCCTGGAATCCGAGTGTCATGCCGAGCATCCTCGATTATGCCCGCCCGGGGTATGGCGCGAGAGGGTCGGTCCGTCGAGTCGTCGCTGGGCCGCCGCCGCAGCGCACATCACCGCGCAGCGGGCCACCGCTCGGGTCGCCGGGTGCCGGGTGATCTGCACCAAGGTCGTTGTCACGAAGGACATGGCCCTCTCCTTTCGTAGGCTGCATCGGGGTTGTAGCGGTGGGGTGGGGTGGCGCGCCTGCATGCCACGCCCACCCCAGCCTTTTGGGTGCTTGTTCTACCCGCGCGGTTATCCGGTGAGGGACTTGAACCGGCGCAACCGCAAGCTGTTGCTGACCACGAACACCGACGAGAACGCCATCGCTGCACCGGCCAGCATCGGATTGAGCAGCCCGGCCGCAGCCAAGGGGAGGGCGGCCACGTTGTAGGCGAACGCCCAGAACAAGTTGCCCTTGATGGTGCCCAACGTTCGGCGGGACAGGCGGATAGCATCCGCTGCTGCGCGCAGATCACCGCGCACCAACGTCAGATCGCTGGCTTCGATCGCAACGTCGGTACCGGTGCCCATCGCCAGACCGAGGTCGGCCTGCGCCAACGCGGCGGCGTCGTTCACGCCGTCGCCGACCATCGCCACTACCTTGCCCTGCTCCTGCAGCCTTTTGACGACGTCCACCTTGTCTGCGGGCAGCACCTCCGCGATCACTTCGTGGATGCCGACCTGGTCGGCGATGGCACGCGCGGCGGCTGCGTTGTCGCCGGTGAGCATGATCGGCGTCAAACCCAGGCCCCGCAGCTGCTCGATCGCCTCGGCGGAGGTGGGTTTGACCGCGTCGGCGACGACCAGTACTCCGCGAGCCCGACCGTCCCAACCGACTGCGACGGCGGTCTTGCCCTCGGATTCGGCTGCACGCATCGCACTTTCGAGTTCGTCCGGCAGCTGCTGCGCCCGGTCGGCGAGGAGGCGGGCCCGTCCGACGATCATTGCGTGGTCGTCGACTATGCCCTGCACCCCGAGGCCTTCGATATTTATAAACTGCTCCACCGGTGGCAGGGCTCCGACCTTCTCGCGGGCACCTTTGGCGATGGCCTGGGCGATGGGGTGCTCGGACGAATCTTCGAGTGCACCGGCCAGGCGCAGCACCTGCGCGGTGTCCTCGCCGTCGGCGGTGATCACGTCGAGCAGAGTCATCTTGCCGGTGGTGACGGTGCCGGTCTTGTCGAGTACCACGGTGTCGACACGGCGGGTCGATTCGAGCACTTCGGGACCCTTGATCAGGATGCCGAGCTGAGCGCCGCGGCCGGTGCCGACCATCAGCGCGGTCGGGGTGGCCAGGCCGAGGGCACACGGGCAGGCGATGATCAGGACGGCGACGGCTGCGGTGAACGCGGCCGCGATCCCACCGCCGGTGCCGATCCAGAAGCCGAGTGTCGCCGCGGCAAGGGCGATCACGATCGGGACGAAGACTCCGGAGATCTTGTCGGCCAGACGCTGAGCTTGGGCTTTACCGGTCTGAGCGTCTTCGACGAGTTTCGCCATCTGTGCGAGCTGGGTGTCCGAGCCGATGCGGGTCGCCCGGACCACGATTCGGCCACCGACGTTGACCGTCGCGCCGACGACCAGATCATCGGGTCCTACCTCGACGGGCACGGATTCGCCGGTCAACATCGAATTGTCGACCGCGGAAGAGCCGTCGGCGACCACGCCGTCGGTGGCGATCTTCTCCCCGGGGCGGACGACGAACTCGTCACCGACGATGAGTTGATCGGTGGGGATGCGCTGTTCGACACCCTCGCGCAGGACGGAGACTTCCTTGGCACCGAGCTCGAGCAGGGCACGCAGGGCGGCACCGGCGCGTCGCTTGGAGCGTGCTTCGAAGTAGCGGCCGGCGAGGATGAAGGTGGTGACTCCGGCTGCGGCCTCGAGGTAGATGTTGCCGGCCCCGTCGGAGCGGGAGATGGTCAGCTCGAACGGGTGTGTCATGCCGGCCGTTCCGGCGGTGCCCCAGAACAGGGCATACAACGACCACCCCAGTGCTGCGATGGTGCCCATCGAGATCAGGGTGTCCATCGTTGAGGTGGCGTGCCGCAGATTGGTGAAGGCGGCCTTGTGGAACGGCCATGCCCCCCACACCACCACGGGTGCGGCGAGGGTCAGGGAAAGCCACTGCCAGTTGGTGAACTGCAGTACCGGAACCATGGCCATCGCGATCACCGGCACGCTGAGCACCAGCGATATGAGCAGGCGTTGGCGCAGCGAGGCGGTGGGGTCGATCTCGGCTGGCCCGGCCGCGTCGGGGTCGGTGGAGGAGGCGGCGGGCGCGGGGACCGTGGCGGTGTAGCCGGCCTGCTCGACGGTGCCCACGAGATCCTCGGTCGAGACATCACCGACGTAGTCGACGCGTGCTTTTTCGGTGGCGTAGTTCACCGTCGCGGTGACACCGTCGAGCTTGTTGAGCTTTTTCTCGATCCGGTTCGCGCAGGAGGCGCAGGTCATACCACTGATGTCGAGTTCGACCCGGCCGTCGGCGGTGGGGTGGTGCGTGACGGGATTCATCGTCGCTCCTCTCGGGGTGTGGTGGTGTGTCAGTGTCCGTGCCCGGCGGGCATCGGCTCCGAGGCGGCGGGCACCGCGGCGTATCTGCTGTCGGTGACCATCAATCCTCCAGGTCTCTGATTGGCGACGGGCCCGCCCGCAGTGGACACCGCGGCGGCGTCGTGAGTCGAGGTGTCGTGTGTGTCGGGTGGTGCGGCACCTTCGGGGCCGAAGGCGTCCCCGGCTCCGAAGGCGAGCCCGAAGACCGCGGCTAGGGCGATGGTGAATCCGACGAACTTCGATGATGCGTTCATCGTGCGAATCTCCTGTCCGGGTCTGGTGTCGATCAGGAGGCGAGCTGGTAGCCGGCCTCGTCGACTGCGTGGGCGATGGCCGTCTGCTCGATCGGGGTGTCCGAGTCGATATCGACTCGGCCGCTCGCGAGGTCGACATTCACGGCGGTCACACCGGGGATGCCGCTGATCTCCTCTCGGACCGAGGAGACGCAGTGCCCGCAGGTCATTCCGGTGACGGTGACGGTGGTGTTCATCGATGCCCTTCTTTCTTCGATTCGGAATGTGATCGAGGTCGTCGCGACCCACTTACAGATTTACCATACCCCCCTACGGTATGCAACGAGATGTGCCGCACCGGTGCTACGGCATGACCCTGGGCACTGACCGGAACACCGCCCTCGGATGCGGGAGCGGCACCCAGAATCGAACGTCGCACCAGAGCCTGCATCGGCGGGCGTCCTCGACTCCGGCTACTACGAACGCGGATTACGCGCGCGCAGAGATGCCCACAATCTTCTCGATGATGTCGCTTCCGTCCTTGCCGACGTCGAATCTCGTGCGGACAGAGTGTTCTTTGGGTGATGATCATCGTCATCGCCATACTGGCCACGATCATGCTCTTCGTATACGAGCGTTCGGCCATCACACCGGTAGTCGGTACGCAGGCAATCCATTCGGCGTTCTGTCGTGGCTGCGCTCGGCGTCGCTGCACTGACCGTACTGGCGTTCGACCTCGGGATGGGTGGCTGGATGCTGCTGCTGTACTACACCGAGACCATGCCACCGGCCACCGACGCTGCGTTCTGGATGCTCATGCAAATCGGTATCGTCCTCGGGGTGGTCACGGGTTACCCCGTCGTCCGTCGCCTCCAACGTCACCGCAACACCCCCGCCTGAGGCGTGGGTGGCCCGCATTCGTGTGAATGCGGGCCACCGGTCGGTGGATAGTCGTGAACGGTGCCGCGTCACACCCTCTGTTCGGCAACCATCGTCGAGGTCTCGGGTGTGGGCAATGCAGGCCACTTCTCGGCGTGCACTGCCGCTAGCCGGTGGCCGGTACCTCGCCGCTTTCGGTCACCGTGGTCTCGGTGGGGGGTGGGGTGAGCCGGTCGGATCGATCGAGCGCATAGAGAGCGGCCACAGATGCCGCCCCGACCAGGGTCAGTATCGCCCAGATCAGTGCACCCAGATGCGCGTCGCTGAGAAGCCCGAAGACGGCTCCTGTACCCAGGTTGCCGAGCAGGATGCCGACCCCGACGATGGTGTTGTAGAACCCGTAATGGGTGGCCACCAGCTTCCCGCCCGACAGGGTCACCACCGTGTCCATCTCGAACGGAAACACCGCGGCGGTGCCGACCGCCAACAGTGCAGCGGTGAACACCAGGGCACCGGCGGCGGCCCACCCGCCCAGCGCGGCCGGGCTCGGCAGCACGATCAGCGGGAGGAACGCCAGCGCCATGATTGCCATACCGACCACCACGCTTCGCCCCGAACCCCACCTGCGGGACAACCAGGACGTGATCCGGAACTGCCCGGCGATCGCGACCACGCCGGAGACCACGAACAACGAGGTCACCAGAGCGGTGTCGGACCTGCCGTTACCGACTACCACCGCAGCCTGCAGCGGCAGCGCAAGATAGATCTGGAACGAAAGCACGTAGGATCCGATCATCGCCAGCGCGAACAGCACGAAGGGTCGGTTGGCCATCACCACCCGCCAGTCCTCGAGTACCGATGTCGTGGCCCCGGTCGTCTCGGCCCGGTGCGCGGGGAGCGTCCAAATCTGCACGATCGTCAGAACAGCAAAAATCGCGGCCGCTGCCAGTGAGGTGACTCGGAAGTCGAGGGTGGTCAGAGCGAGACCGATCAACGGGCCCAGCAGAATCCCGGCCTGATAGAACACGTTGAACACCGCGAACGCCTCGACCCGCCGTGGCCCTGCGTCGGCGGCCAGATACGCCCGCACGGCCGGGTTGAACAGCGCACCGGCGAACCCGGTCGCGGCCGAGGCGAGCAGGATCGCCGGCAGCGATTCCACGGCCGCGAGCAGTACGAAACCGGCAACTCGCAGCAGGCAGCCGGCGACGATCAGGGGTTTGTATCCGAGGCGGTCGGCGAGGGTGCCGCCGAGCAGGAACATCCCTTGCTGGGAGAAGTTCCGCATCCCCAGCACCAGCCCGACCGCCCACGCCGCCAGGCCCAGGGAACCGGCCAGATACCCGGCCAGGTACGGCATCAGCATGTAGAAACCGACGTTGATGGAGAACTGGTTGACCATCAACACCTGGCTGGGCCGGTCGAAGCTACGGAACTTGGTCAGAAAAGTTTTCATCGAACGCTCTCGGTGGGATCGACGACGGTGGGATCGACGACGGTGGCGCACCGCGTCCACGACGTCACAGTCTCATCGGTGGGGTGGGCGATGGTCGTCGGCTCGGTCGGCGGGTCAACGTCGAGCAGGCCGTGCTCGGTGCAGTAGTCGTCGTTGTAGATGGTGTCGAAGTAGCGCTGCGGTCCGTCGGGGAAGACGGCCGCGACCCGGGTCTCCGGCGGGCTGGTGCGAGCGATCCAGCCGGCCGCGAGGGCGACGGCCCCGACGCTCCAGCCGCCGCTGGCGTGGTGCGTCGCCGCCAGGGTGCGGCACGACCACACCGCTTCGTGCGGGGCCACCCAGTGCACCTCGTCGAAGGCGGGATAGTCGATGTTGTCGGGATAGATGCTCGAACCCAACCCGCGCATGAGCCGAGTGCTGGCGGGTTGCCCGAAGATCGTCGATCCGATGGTGTCGACACCGACCAGTTTCAGGTCGGGGCAGAACTGCCGGAGCACCCGGGCCACCCCGGCGGAGTGCCCTCCGGTGCCCACCGAGCAAACCAAGGTGTCGACGCGTCCGAGCTGGGCGATGAGTTCGTGAGCGAGCGACTCGTACGCCTCGACATTGTCCGGGTTGGTGTACTGATCCGGGCACCACGACCCTGGATGTGTATCGAGGAGCTCACGGACCTTCTCACGCCGGGCCTGCTGCCAGCCGCCGTCGGGGTGCGGTGTGGTGACCAGTTCGACGCGGGCACCGTACGCGGCGAGCATCCGGTGCACGATCGGTTCCAGTCCCGGGTCGGCGACGAGGGTGACGGGGTGGTGATGGGTGATCCCGGCCAGGGCCAGACCCAGGCCGAGGGTTCCGCTGGTGGATTCGATGATCATCGCGCCGGGAGCGAGGTCGCCGCGGGCCTTGGCTTTTTCGACCATGTGCAGCGCGGGGCGGTCTTTCATCCCACCGGGATTGCTGCCTTCGAGTTTCGCCCAGAAGCCGCGGCCGGAGTCCGCGAACGGTTCACCGATCCACAGAACGGGCGTGTTGCCGACCATTGTGCTCGGTTCCGGGCAGTTCTTGGCGGTCGCCAACATGTGGCCGGCGGAGGACGGTGGCACGAGTGTGGAGCGAACAGCACTGTTCATGATGAGTAGTCCCTGTATGTGATCTGCGAGGAGCGCAGTAAGTGAGTGATGGGCAGCACGAACTGGGCCATGAGAGGAGAAGTCCTCGGATGGCCCGCGGGCTGCTGATCAGCACCTGTTGATACAGAGTTCGTTCAAGACGGTTCGGCCGTGCCGGATCGGAATGGGTAGATCCGGTGGGGCTCGCGAAATGCGCGGGGCAGACATCGCCACCAACACCACAGCGAAGGCCATCGCTGCGACCGCGGCGATGGTCGATGGGCGGGGCGGGTTGTCGGATCGGGGCATTGCGATGACGGTGTTCGTATCGTGCGCCATGTGGGGCGATCCGTCGTCGATGTGCGCGTGGTTGGGGGAGAGTTCCGCGGCGGCCTGAGACGAGGACGAAACGATGTGTACGCCGTCGCTGTGATGGTCCTGTTCCCAGGCGATGCCGCATTGAGCGATGGTGTGAGCCAACAAATACAGGACAGCGGCGACTGCGATAACCGTCCGCAGGCGCGGCGGGCCCAGCACAGAGATTCTCACAACGCCTCGATGGTAGCAGCCGGAAACTGGGTTGGCCCAAACCCATTCAGGGTGCCCCTGATGTGCCGCCGCCGAATCGGGCGGTCACACCGCCCGCCCGCAGGCACCACATGTTTCTGGTCACGTCGAACACGGCCAGGACGATCGGGGCGGTGATCATGATGGCCGCCAGAGCAGATGCACCCGCATATGTCGGCGTGCTGCGGCGCGGTAGAAGCCAGTCTCCATCCCGGGGTCCAGCACGCATCTTGTGCGAGCCGAGGGTGGTCCGTGCACCGGTCGATGCCCGGCCACGAAGGGCACCGCGAAGGACAAAGGGCACAGCGAAGGTGCGCGGTCGATATCCCGGGGTATGCATCGACGTCGCAGAGGCGCGGTGTCGGCGGGGGAGCCGGTCCGGGCTCACCGCTGTTACTACTATCGTGCATAGTAGTAACCGAGGGTGGTCAGGTGGCGCTATGCCGTACATGAGAAAAGAGCCATGCAGGCATGCTCGATATCGAGTCCAGCGCAACAACAATGAACCGTCACCGACGAACCCGACGTCGTGCGTTCACCGCGATAGCAGGCAGGTCATCGTCCGCGGTATCTGCTGGTGTGCTGTTGTACGCGGGCTTTCCACCTCGGTCGCTGTGGTTCCTCGCGCCGCTGGGTATCGGGGTTCTTGTTCTCGTCATCCGCGGCCGTTCTATCCGGGCGGCATTCTTCTATGGGTATCTGTCGGGGCTTGCGTTCTTTCTGCCCCTTCTGCCCTGGGTGGGCGTCTACGTCGGCGCCCCGCCGTGGCTGGCGCTCGCGGCGATCCAAGCGATAGCAGTGGCACTGTTCTGCGCTGCAGCGGCCGCAGTGTCCGGGTTGCGCTTCGAAGCGCTGTGGATCGCCGCGATCTGGACCGCCACCGAAGGTCTGCGCGCACGGATTCCGTTCGGGGGATTTCCGTGGGGGAGATTAGCTTTCGCCCAAGCAGACGGCCCTCTGCTCTCGCTTGCCGCGTTCGCCGGTGCGCCCGGTGTATCTTTCGCAGTCGCAGTGATCGGCGCGGCACTGGCAAGTGTGGTCCGCCAGGTACGCTCGCCGACGTCGCGATTCGCAGTCGGATCGGTGGCCACTGTGGTGATCGTGCCAGCTCTGGCTTTCGCGCTCACTCCCGCTGGCGACGCAGGCGCAGCGCGTGCGACGGTCGCCGTTGTGCAAGGCAACGTTCCGCGGTTGGGTCTGGACTTCAACTCGCAACGTCGAGCAGTTCTCGACAATCACATCGAGCGAACAAGGCAACTCGGGGACGACATCACCGTCGGCAGTGTGCCCGCTCCCGACCTGGTGATCTGGCCGGAGAATGCATCCGATATCGATCCGCTGCGCAATGCCGACGCCACTGCCGGGATCGACGCTGCAGCGCGGTCGGTCGGGGTGCCGATTCTGGTCGGTGCGGTCCTTGGCAACGACGACGGCACCTCGACGAATACCTCGATCGTGTGGGATCCGGTACTCGGACCGGGGGAGCGACACGACAAACGCAAACTTGTTCCTTTCGGAGAGTATCTCCCGATGCGATCTGTGATGACGGCGTTGTCCTCGTACGCCTCGCAGGCCGGTAACTTCGTTCCCGGGTCGGGCGACGGTGTCGTCGATATCGCCGGAATTCCGACGGCCGTCGCCACGTGTTACGAGGTCGCGTTCGATGACCTGGTCACTGAGTCCGTGCGTGCGGGGGCGCAGCTGATCACGGTCCCCACCAACAATGCGACGTTCGGGCGCACCGACATGACCTACCAGCAGTTGGCGATGTCGCGGCTGCGGGCGGTCGAGCACAACAGGACTGTTCTCGTTGCGGCGACCAGTGGGGTCAGTGCCGTCATCGACCCACAGGGGAAGGTCGCAGATCGTTCGGGCTTGTTCACTGCGCAGACGTTGGTCGCTGATGTTGCCCTGGAAACGAGATCGACGTGGGCGACAAAGCTGGGACCGCTTCCGGAGTACGCCGCGGTCGTTCTTGCTGTCGTGGGGTGTGCTCTCGCATGGAGAAGGCAGCGTTCGCCGGCCGATGGTCTCCGACCGTCGACGTCCGGTGCTACCGCGCTGTGAGGCACGAAACCACTGCGGGGGACATCGAACTACTAACCATGATAGTAATTACCCCACTCGTCGTGTATCTTTTCGTTATCGCGTCGTGATCCGTTCGATACATCAGTGAGGTGCGCACGTCGATGATTACGCCTCGCTCCATTCGATTTCCGAGGACTCTGCTGTGGCACAACACCGTATGACCCGCATGACCGACCGACGTCGACAGTTGATGGACTGTGACGTGCAGGGAGTGGCGGTGACGCCGAGAGGGCGGCATCGCGCTCGGGCGCGCGCCACCGAGCGCCGCGGCAGTGTCGCTGTCGGTATTGCGGTGGCAGCGGGCGCTCTGGTCACGGCGGGTGCCCAATATGCGAGTCCCGCACAGGCGCAGGCAGTCCCCGTGCACGAAGCGACACCGATGCAGGACCCGGTGGCCGAATACTTGCCTCAGATCCTCGCCATACCGGAGATCTCCAATATCAACGATGCGATCGAGCAGTTGGCGAAGGGGCAACGAAGGGCAGAGGAGAGCGCTGCGCGTGATGCAGCGGCGCTGCGACCACTCGTCGTTCGTCCGGTCGCCGGGACCCTGACCTCGGATTTCGGTCCACGATGGGGGACTACGCACACCGGGCTCGACATCGCCAACGCTATCGGAACTCCCGTCTACGCGGCAGCCGACGCTACCGTGCTCGACTCCGGTCCTGCAGACGGATTCGGCCTCTGGGTACGTCTTCAACATGACGATGGAACGACAACGGTCTACGGGCACATCGATCAAACCTTGGTGACAGTGGGGCAACGAGTACAAGCCGGTGAGCAGATCGCCACCGTCGGCAATCGTGGCCAATCGACCGGGCCTCACCTGCATTTCGAGGTCGTCGACGCGGCGGGGAGCAAGGTCGATCCTCAGGAGTGGCTCGCCTCTCGGGGTGTCGCGCTGTCCGACGCGGCTGTTCGGTCGTAGGCCCCCGTTTCACCTCTCGGGCTCGCAGTAGGTACGGCGAACTTACCGGAATGCGGGCGATCGTACTGCGCTCCCGCTGAACATGTCGAGGCACCGAGGGTTCAGGTCTGATGGTGAAAACGAGACCGCAGAGACGCATCCGAAGTCAGTGCAACAGTGCGGAATTCGTTCCCATCGGCGGGCCGTGCGGTCGAGGCTCGGCTACGAGTCACGATCCGAACCGGTGATGGTGGCTCCGCGTTCCGCGAGCCAGGGTCTGGGGTCGACCTTGTTGCCGGCGGGTGTGTCGACCTCGAAGTGCAGATGTGGACCGGTGGAGATACCCCGGTTTCCTACCGTCGCAATTTCTTCACCAGCAGTGACGCGTTGACCTACGGTCACGAGGTTGTCGTTGTTGTGCCCGTAGGTCGTTACGGTGCCGTCATCGTGGCGTATACGCACCCAGAGTCCGAAGCCCTGGGCCGGTCCCGCGCTGATCACCTCGCCGTCCGCAACGGCGACGATCGGTGTACCGGTGGAGTTGGCGATGTCGATTCCTTGATGGGCGCGGCCGTCGCCGAAGGTCGAGGTCAACGTTCCTGTTGTCGGCGCACGATACTTTCCGTTGCTCGACCCTGTTGTGCCGGTAGGGGATTGCGGGGCGGCCGACGAATGATCGCCCGCCTCGGGTGTCGTGGTTTCGGGTGTCGTTGTTTCAGATGACGTGCCGGGTGCCGACGTTTCAGGCACAGTGGCGTCGGGTTCGAGCGCGGGCAGTTCGGGCGTCGCCGAGTCGGCCGACTCGGCGGCCGACTCGGGGTCCTGAGTGTCCTGGGTGCCTTGGGCGGTCGGTTGTTCGGTCGAGGGCTCGGCGTTCGACCTGCCGGGTGGGACCGCCGCATGTGCGCGCGACGAGGTGTGCGGGGTGGCCGGATCGTGGGGAGTCTCGGCGGCCGCGAGTGTGGATGCAAGTGTGGCGACGTCCATCGACGACACCAGTCGGGGGAGAACTGTGGGGTCGATGTCGTCGATCGGCGCGAGACAGGGGATCAGTCGCGAAAGGGCTCCCGTTGGTCCGTCAGCTGTATCGGTTGGCTCCGATCGTGCCCACGAGGCAGGAGACGATGCGGCTCTGTGGGCCGGCCAGGTCGTCGAGAGCGCCGTTGGCGCGAATCTCGCGTAGTGCGCCGACGACGAGATCGAGGACCTCCTGTTGGACGTGCGGGTCCGATTGGGCCTGCGCGGGGAAGGCAGGCGGCGGCGCAGCCGGATCGGCGTCCGGGGCTGCAGACGCCGTGGGTGCCAGCGCGAGGATGCCTCCCACGAACGCGGTACCGACGAGGATGCGAGTACCCCACCGAGTTCGGTGCGCCATGTACGAGGACGAGGGTAGAGGTCTCATGTCGGTGGTCCTCCTGGACGGCAACTGCATACCTGGCAGTAATTCAGGTCGCCTTCGAGTCAAGGCGACACGCCGCATCACTATTACACTCTTTCCGCACAAGCACCATCAGTCACAGTGAATTACATCGGTAACATTCGCACCCTGCGACCCATTTCGATCGTCGGGTTGTTTCTCGGGAGCCGGGGTTCATGTACGTAATATCTTCTGCGCCAGAAGGACTCGGCGTCGCTGGACGGCCTTCATCGTGCGCCTCGATGGGGGCGGTCGTCTTCGGCGAACGGCCGGAGAGCTGTGTGCTGGCACTGTGAGGCCCGAGGGTGAAGGGGGCCGCGAAAGCGTTGACGGCGTGCAGGATCCACGTTGCTACTATCGAAGATAGTAGATCGTGTAGTATGACGCTGACAGACCGGAAGACATCGTCGAGGTGAACGAGACAGAGGTGCAGGGTGCAGCGGGTGACGACACGCTGGTCCCTACTTGCGATCATCGTCATCGTGACAGTTGTTGGAGCGCTGGCATTGTGGTCTCGAGATCCCTCGACCCAGTCGGTGGGGTCCGCAGGATCGGCACCTCACGTCGAGGACGAGGATCTCCCGTCGGCAGTGATCGCTACCCGTGCTGCCCTCGAGCCGTGCCCGACCTCGTCGCCGGTTCCGTCCCCCGTAACTGGCGAGCTCGTCGGTACGTCCGCACGATGCTTGGGAACGTCGGACTTATCCGATCTGGGGACCTCCCTGGCTGGGCAACCCACATTGCTCAATGTCTGGGCGTCGTGGTGCGGTCCGTGTAGACAGGAGATTCCGGTTCTGGCCCAGTACGCCGCAGAACCGGATGCGGTTCGGGTCGTCGGTCTCAACGTCCAAGACGATGCCGATGCGGCATTGAGCCTGCTCACCGAGCTGGGAGTGCACTATCCCTCGTTCGATCAGGCCGACGCGGCGTTGCAGACACTTGACGCGCCCCCTGTCCTGCCCCTGAGTTTCTTGGTCCAGAGCGATGGAACGATCGAGCGCATCACCTCGACGCCGGTGTTCTACGACCCGAGTCAGGTGCGGGAGGCGGTAACAGCGCTTGTGCGCTGATCTCAGCACGAGCACGAGCACGAGCACCAGCACCAGCAACGCGGCGAGGATCGAACGCCCGCCGGCGGACGGACTTCTACAGAATTGGGAGATGTGTATGACCAGGCAGCGGGCAGGTGCGTTCTCGCTCACGCGCCGCAACTTTCTCGCGCTGAGCGCGGCCGGAACGAGTGCCGTCGTGTTGGGGGCATGCGGCAATGGCTCGTCCGCAACAGCAGTCGTCGGACCGGACTCCGATGTGGTGGGACAGGCCGAGGACGCGCGCCGCTCGGCTACCGGCAGACAAGTCGATATTTCCTTGAGTGCTCAGCCCAGCACGATCGACCTCGGCGGAGTGCAGGTACAGACCTGGACTTTCGGCGACAGACTCCCCGGTGCCGAGATTCGCCTGAGCCGAGGTGATGTGTTGCGCGCACAGCTCGACAACCGCCTCGAGCAGGAGACGACGATCCATTGGCACGGAATCGCCTTGCGCAACGACATGGACGGAGTGCCGGGCCTGACTCAGCCGGCTGTGGCTTCCGGTGACTCGTTCGGCTACGACTTCACCGTGCCCGACGCGGGCACGTACTTCTTTCACCCTCACGTCGGTACCCAACTCGACAGAGGACTGTATGCACCGCTGATCGTCGAGGACCCCGCCGACGGCTCGGACTACGACCTCGAAGCCGTCCTGGTCCTCGACGACTGGCTCGACGGGGTAGCCGGCGACCCCGATCGAGAACTCGAACGGCTGCGCAGCGAGGGCATGTCGATGGGCGGCATGTCGATGAGCGCGCCCACCGCCCAGTCGCCTCTCGGTGGCGACACCGGCGACGTGAGCTACCCGTACTACCTGATCAACGGCAAGATCGGGGCCGATCCCATCGTGCTCGGCGGACGGCCGGGCCAGCGGCTGCGCCTGCGCATCATCAACGCAGCTGCCGACACGGCCTTCCGTTTCGCAGTGGGGGGGCATCCTCTCACTGTTACTCACAGCGACGGATTTCCGGTTCAGCCCGAGCAGGCGCAATGCTTGTTGATAGGGATGGGAGAGCGTTACGACGCAATCATCACCTTGCAGGACGGGGCGTTTCCGATTGTCGCCGCCGCGGAAGGTAAGGACGGGAGCGGGTTCGCTGTGTTGCGTACCGGGCCAGGCGCCGCGCCGCAGTCCTCAGTCCGGCCTGCCGAACTCTCTGCAGCCCCGGTGATGGCTGATCGACTGAGGTCGCTCGATACGGTCCGCTTGTCCGCACGCGAGCCGGATCGCACGTACGACATCGCTCTCGGGATGGAGATGGGCGGGTACACCTGGACGCTCAACGGTGAGACGTACGAGCAGCACACCCCCCTCGACGTTCGCGAAGGCGAAAGAGTACGACTTCGCTTCGTCAACGCCACCACGATGTTTCATCCCATGCATCTGCACGGACACACCTTCGAGGTTGTCAACGGTGCCGGATCAGGCCCCCGGAAGGACACCTCGCTGGTCTTGCCGAACCAAACTGTCGAAGTCGACTTCGACACCGACAATCCCGGCCAGTGGCTTCTGCACTGCCACAACCTCTATCACGGGGAAGCGGGAATGATGACATCGGTGTCCTACCTGGCGTGAGCCTACGGCCGCATTCGTATTCGAGGCATGCAAACCTCTCGGACCAGGGTGCTCGCTACCGAAGGATCACGTAGCTGGCTCGTTCGACGGGATAGAGTGAACACGCGCCTAGGAGGCACTCATGCAGGGTTTGGGAGAGCTCGAAGCTCTGGTGATGGACGTGGTGTGGAATACCAGCGCCGCAGTCCGGGTTCGTGATGTCATCGATCAACTCGAGGACGGTCGAGAACCGGCGTACACCACGATTCAGACGGTGCTCGACAATTTGCACCGTAAAGGCTGGGTACACCGACAACGCAACGGACGGGCATATTGGTACGAAGCCACCCGAAGCAGGGAAGAAGCCGCCTCCGACGCCTTGCGAATACTTCTCGAATCGACCGGCGACCCGACGAGCGTGCTGCTGCACTTCGCCCGCGGCGCTTCCGATGACGAATCGAAGGTGCTCACCCGCGGTCTGAAAGAGCGTCAGAGGTGACTGCCGTACTCCTGTGGGCCCTCGGTGGGCTGTTGGTTGCGGCTGCCGCGCCATTGCTGATGAGGTCGATGATCGACAGAGGTATCGATGCGCACGTCACGCTCTTGACGTGGTCGGCGCTCGTTGTGGGCACCTTGGTCAGCATTGCGGTACCGGTCGTGCTCAGTGCGATCCCCAGTCATGGGGGCGTGACGACCCTGGTCGACATCGCACACCAATGCTGGCTCGCCCTTCAGGGCGACATACCTGCCCGCGTCGAGGCCATCGTCGGGGTTGTCGGGATTGCGATGTTGGGCTGCGGCGCAGTCCGCTGGATCGTCCACCTGAGGCGCGCAGTGTGTGAGCGACGGCGAGTGTACGAGCGGCACATCGATCTGCTGCGCATCATCGCTGGAGGCGTCGGGTTTTCCGGTTCGAATCAACCCGCGTCGACCTTGTGGCTTCCGTTGGACAGTCCTCTCGCGTACAGCGTCGCGGGACGACCGGCGATGGTCGTGGCCAGCGAGGGGCTGCGTACGCAGTTGACGCCTGCTGAAGTCGAGGCGGTCCTCGCACACGAACGTGCACACATCGATGGCCGGCATCATCTGCTCGTAGGCATTGCCGAGTCGGTGGCCTATGCGTTTCCGTGGCTGCCGATCATGCGGCAGTCCCCTGCACTCGTGCGAGCTCTCGTCGAACTCGACGCGGACGCTCGGGCAGCACGCTCGCACGGGCGAGACCCGGTGCGGCGCGCTCTGACTTCTCTTCGCCCGCACCCTGTTCCCCTGCCCGCCCTCGGTATGGTGTCGGACGCGACCGCTGTGCGGCTCGATCGTCTCGCCGTGGACCGAGTGATCCCGCATGCTCCCTTCCGGTGGGCGCGCGCGTTCGCCGCGTGCACCGCCGTCGCCCTGCCCGCGTTACCGGTACTGACTCTGCTGGGGGCCATGACGTTGGCATCCTGCGCCGTGGGATGAGACGAACTGCGACCCTGTCGATCACGTTCGCTGGCCCGCCGTACTCACCCTCTGCTGCCCGGGGTGGGAAGCGATCGTCGTGAAACGACGCGCGGCGAGGACCATCGCCATCGGATGGCCTACCGCGAGATCCTGCCGCTCGGCGTTCGGAAGTGACCCGAAGCTGCCCGAGATGACGTGGGTCGACCCGATCACGACACCCGCTATCAGTGCCACCCAGCCCCGACCTCGACGGCGTCGCTCACGCTCGTACGCCTCGGTGTAGGGGCCGCCCGCGTCTTCCGACGACCGGCCGTCTCGTTCTTCGCCTGACATCGCGCGCTGCCAGCACGTCCATACGTTGTCGATCGTGAGCGAGTCGGCCGACGGAGCCGAACCACCGCCGAGGAGAAGGCAACCTGGGGCGAGGGCACGCCTGCGCTGGTAGCACTGAGGGTGACAGCGGGCGAGGTTCTGATTCGCCGGTACAGGCCGGGGCCCGTTCGACGTCGTTTGCGCCCGCTGGCAAACCGATAGGTTCACTTCCCGGCAGTAGCGGGACCATCGGCGAAGTGTCCGGTCCCGACCTGGTAAACCCTGACCAAGACGATCTCGGCATTCGATTTCACCGGATCGGTTCTGGTGCTCGACCTTCGGGGGCGGTGGTGCGGAACGTGCGTGATCATTCTCCGATGGTTCGTCCGGTGTTTCGCCACGCGAGCATGCCGCCTTGTAGTTCGACGACATCGGTATAGCCGAGAGAGGCCAGTTCTTTCGCAGCGGTGGCGCTCATTGTCCCGGTACGGCAGTAGATCGCCAGCGGCGTGGTCCGGTCGGGCGGCAACGTCGCGGCCTGTTGTCGGATCTGGTCGAAGGGAAGGCTCGAGTCGGTTCCCGGGAGCTGGCCCTCGTCGGGGGTATGGACGTTGATCGTGACTCGGGCGGGATCGGCGATTGCGGCGGCGAAGTCAGCGGGATCGAGCAGTTCCGCCCGTGTAGCAACGGGCATCGACGCGGTGGGCTCAGAGACCTCGCCGCCGGTACATCCAGCGAGTGCAAGGACGAGGACAGTCAGTATCGATGCCGGACTACGGAGCGTCGATCGGGACACCGAATGCGGTGCCATCGCATCGAGGTGATCACCGAAAGGCACACGCATAAAAATACGTTCGGTGATCACGAGAGCACCTGCGACGCTGCGAGGACGCCGATGAGGACCGCGCAGCAGATGAGCGAGACAGTGAGTCGGCCTCGACGAGTGTGCGCGTCCACCCGGAAGAGAAACAGGCCCTGCCGGACCAATGTGTATGCGGCAATACTCCCCAGGAAGACCAGCCCTCCGACGGGAAGGTCGACCTGAAGCACCACTGCGAGCGCAACTCCCGCGATCAACAGGGCTGCAGCGGCCTCGTAGAGCTGAACCGGAATCCTCCTCGTCGCCAGGGTGCGATCGGACGAAAACAGACCCCACCGAGATCGAGTCGGACGCCCCGAACAGCAGCCCGCCAAGAAGCATCCCGGACGACCGATCGCCATGCCGAGAAACAATCCCGGGGTGGTTGCATCCAGGACTGCGCCGACGTCCATACCCCCGAGTGCTCCGCCGATGACCAAGGTGCCGAGCGCAACGAGAAGAAAACCTTGTATGCACGCTCCTGCGCGGATGAAAGTAGATATCGGTCGACGGTGCAAGATCAAGTACCAAACCTTGGCACCGATATATCCCAAAACGCAACTCAGAGCTGAAATTGCAACAGCAGCAGCAACATTGGCATCCATGCGTGAGAGCAGGAATCCCTGAACAATCAATGCAACCACCGCTCCCGCGGCTACCAACGCCGGCCAACTCCACACCCGCACAGCGGGACCGTATGTCAGTAGCGCAGTGCGCGCGGTGAGCACAGAGTTCTGCTGCCGTTCGCTACTGTCTGCGCCCCCGTCGATGCGTCGCGCACTCACCTCCCACTCCCCGCTGGCAATGCCCTGAATACGGGTGGTCGCGGCGAACCGGCCTCCAGCGGCAGGACGTGATTTCACGACCAGAGTCCGATCGAAACCGACCTTCTCGGTCGATGCATGGCCCTCGACTTCCACCCGCGATCCAGTGAAGCGAATCGCCACGTCGTGGCTGGGCTCGGCATCGGCCCCGCCGACACCCCAGTACGTCACCGCAAGCCCCAGCGGCTCGACCTGGGAAATCTCATCGGTACAACTGGTGGCTGGTGAGCGCTTGGGTGCGTAACTCTGCGGTGCGGGCGCAACAGCTTCAGGCGTGCGGGCACGTGGGCGCTCCGGCGGCGCTGCAGTATCGATCGTCGGTTCTGCGGCCTGGGCCGACGCTCGCGGTGGGGTAGTGGAGTCCGGCGCGAAAGCCCGGGCGACAGTGGGATGGAGTGCACCGCTGCCGGGCGAGTGGCCCCTGCTTCGAAGATAATCGGCGGCGGCGACGCTGACCGCAGAATGTGGGGCCACCGCTGAGAGGGGATGCCTTGGCTGGGGCTCAGTACGTATGGCACCGGGGTGGGGAGCCGGTGGGCCGCCCCCGGATCGTGTCGCCGTGGTTCGTCGTTTGTGCGCTTTCGATCGCGACTTGCTGGATTTCTTTCCCACAGGTTGCCTCCATCATCGCCTGTCCGGGCGACGGCGTCTCGACAGCAGTCAACTACTATGCTCGATAGTAGCTGAACTACTAAGCGTTATAGTAGGAGCTGCGGGATGACCACACTCCGCAGGTCAGCAGGTGGCTGGTGCGAGAGTGAGGAGCAGCAATGATGAATATGGGCACCATGAGTGGCGGATGGACGATGATGGCAGGAATGGCCGCGTTCTGGCTGGTCGTGATCGCTCTGTTGATCTGGGGTGCGGTTCGGCTGATGTCCGCTCGCCCGCAATCGGGGGAGGACGCGCAGGAAATCCTCGATCGTAGATTCGCGGCCGGGGAGATAGATCGAGATTTCTATCGCGCAGCGGTCGCAGAATTGGCGACCGCTGCGCTGCGCAAGCGTGCCGACACTCGGTAAAGAGCAACTGCGGTGTGACGGGCAGGCATTTTCACCGCATGTGACCGAGTTTGCGGACTGGATATGTCGGTGCGCGCCGGCTGGCCGGTAGGGCAGGGCTCGCCCGGGGCCGGTGAGCGGCAACTGTCGGCGCGTTCGAAGGCGCACCGAAACGATCAGATCGAAAGTGGAACCGAACGTGAGTGATACACCCATCTACGACTTACTCAACGCTACATCGGCGGCGCCGCAGCCCCATGGTGAACGAGACAGTATCGCTCCACCGTCCGATCTGCGGCGTCAGCGATCGACCGAACGAGCAGTTCCGCGATCTTCGAGAGTCGACACGCGGGCTCGCCATGCGCGCCGTGACACGGCGTAATTCGCCCTGCCCTGCCTCCAGTCGGTGAGAAGACTCGTAACGGAAATCGCAGCGAACGCCGATGATCCACGCGCGTGTGCAGGTACGCCCGTCGCTGTAAGGCTCAGCTGTGCCGCGGATGCATGCGCCCCTTGACCGAATCGGTATCGACATCCATGCCCGTCCGTGAGCATGACAGCGACCGCGGGTGCACCTGGTGGCCAGCCGACTGGCGCTCACGCGTTGACAACACCCTGACGGTTCTTCCCAATGGGATCAGGAAGGGGTATGGTTCGACTTGATCAACATATACCCCTATGGGGTATATGTTGTCCGAGATGTCGAAAGCTACGCATGATCATCACGCACTGTCAGTTACGCCGGTATCGATGTACGGCCACTGTGAGCCGTCGGTCCGCAACGACGTCAACGCCGTGATCGGAATGGACACTGTCGCGTTATCGGCGGCGGCAGGGACATTCACGGTCACCAGTGCAGCCGCGCTCGTCCAGGCGCAGATCATTGTCGCCCTCGACGCCGAATACACAGCCGAACCAGAACCCACGAGTTCATGGGATGAATGGATATCGAACTCGATGGATGAGAGGACTGCACGATGAACGATCACACACACTCCGACGTCGACTCCGCGCGGACGGATCCGCCGAACAGACTGCAGCACAGCGGGCATGAAGAAGGACCCGAAATGCACACGGACGGGGCAGAGAAGGCGACTCCGCAGTCGGACCACGACACCGGCGGGCACAACGCAGAGCACGGCGGGCACACCGGTCACGGTGATCACGTCGGTATGTTTCGTCGCCTGTTCTGGGTCATGCTGGTCCTTGCCGTTCCGGTGATCGTTGCCTCGAACATGTTCGCGATGCTCCTCGGCTACTCATTGCCCGACGCAGCGTGGATTGCCTGGGTCTCTCCGGTGTTCGGAACGGTGATGTACGCCTGGGGCGGGTCCCCGTTCCTCACCGGCGCAGTCAGCGAAATCCGTTCCCGTGCACCGGGAATGATGCTGCTCATCGCCCTCGCGATCACCGTCGCATTCATTGCGTCGATGGGAGCGAGCCTCGGCCTGCTCGATCATCAGCTCGACTTCTGGTGGGAACTGGCGCTGCTGATCGTGATCATGCTGCTCGGGCACTGGATCGAAATGCGATCCCTCGCGCAGACCACCTCCGCTCTGGACTCGTTGGCGGCGCTGCTCCCGGACACCGCCGAACGCGTCGACGGCGACGATGTGGTGCCGGTGTCCCCGGCCGAGCTGCAGCTCGGTGATGTCGTCGTCGTCCGCCCCGGCGGCCGAGTACCGGCGGACGGCACCATCGTCTCCGGATCGGCGAGCATGGACGAATCGATGATCACCGGCGAATCACGCACCGTCCGCCGCAGCGACGGCGACCACGTCGTCGCCGGCACGGTAGCCACCGACTCCGGTCTGCGCGTCCAGGTCACCGCAGTAGGGGAGGACACCGCCCTCGCCGGCATCGGCCGCTTGGTCGCCGACGCCCAGAACTCGACCTCGCGCGCTCAGCGCATCGCCGACACGGCCGCCGGTTGGCTGTTCTGGTTCGCTCTCGGTGCCGCGATCATCACCGCCGCTGTGTGGACTCTGGTCGGGATGCCCGACGACGCCGTCATCCGCACCATCACCGTGCTGGTCATCGCCTGCCCGCACGCACTCGGACTCGCGATCCCGCTGGTGGTCTCCATCGCCACCGAACGCGCCGCCCGCGGCGGTGTCCTGGTCAAGGACCGGCTCGCACTCGAAACCATGCGCACGGTGGACACCGTGCTCTTCGACAAGACCGGGACCCTCACCAAGGGTGAACCCACCGTCACCGCAATCGAGGTGACAGACGGGCGCACCGCCGACAACGTTCTCGCGCTGGCCGCTGCCGCAGAAGCCGACTCAGAACATCCCCTGGCTCGCGCCATCGTTGCGGCCGCACGCGCGCGGAACCTGACCGTCCCGGCTGCAGCAGACTTCCAGTCGTCTCCCGCCGTCGGGGTCGCAGCCGACGTCGACGGCACCCGCGTGCAGGTCGGCGGGCCCGCGCTGCTCGAGCAGGAGCGCGGATCCGAACTTGCTGTCGCCGACCGGTGGCGGGGCGACGGGGCGATCATCCTGCACGTCCTCGCCGACGGGGCCGTGATCGGTGCCCTCGCGCTCGCCGACGAGATCCGGCCCGAATCCCGCACGGCAGTCGATGCGCTCCACGCTCGGGGTATCGCGGTGGTGATGATCACCGGTGATGCCGAAGCCGTCGCGCAGTCCGTCGCCACCGAGCTCGGTGTGGACCGCTACTTCGCGGGGGTGAAACCGGAAGACAAGTCCCACAACGTTGCTGAACTTCAACAGGAAGGGCGCACCGTGGCGATGGTCGGTGACGGAGTCAACGACGCACCGGCTCTCGCGCAGGCCGATGTCGGTATCGCTATCGGCGCGGGTACCGACGTTGCTATCGCGTCGGCCGGAGTGATCCTCGCCAGCGACGACCCGAGGTCGGTGTTGTCGGTGATCGAACTCTCGCGCGCCTCGTACCGGAAGATGAAGCAAAACCTCTGGTGGGCAGCGGGATACAACCTCATCTCGGTTCCGCTCGCGGCAGGAGTGCTCGCGCCGGTCGGGTTCGTGCTGCCCATGTCGATCGGCGCGATCCTGATGTCGCTGTCGACGATCATCGTCGCCGCGAACGCGCAGCTGCTTCGGCGACTCGACCTCACACCCGACACCATCACCGGAGCGGTGAACGAGGGGAGTTCCAATGCTCCGTCGCAGCGCACACCGTCACTGTGAGAGCTGATCTCGTACCGGGAACGCAGCCCTGACAATTGTGGAACGTTGATGGCCGCACCTTCTCCGCCGGAGAGGATGCGGCCATCGTTGTCTATAGCGGGCCGGGTCAGCCGAGCAGCCGCTGCATGGTGTCGATTTCCTGCTGCTGGGTGGCGACGATGGTGCGGGCCATCTCCAGGGCGTCAGGATTGGAACCGTCTGCGATTTCGGTGTTGGCCATCTCGATGGCGCCGGTGTGGTGGGCGATCATCATCGTCAACCACTGGCGGTCGAATTCCGGTCCCGACGCTGCCATCAACGCGTCCATGTCCTGAGCGGTCATCATGCCGCTGCCGGAGCTGTGGTCCATCCCGCCCATGTCACCCATGTCACCCATGTCACCCCTGTCCATGTCGGGCATGGGCTGGCCCCACTCGGTGAGCCAGGTGGTCATCTGGTCCATCTCGGGCTGTTGCGCGGCGGCGATCGCCGATGCCAGCGACAGCACCTCCGGGTTGTCGGTGCGGCCGTTCGCCATGTCGGCCATCTCGACTGCTTGGGCGTGATGCGGGTACATCATCTGCGCGAACATCACGTCGGCATCGTTGAACTGCGCCGTCGAGCTCGCCGGCGCGGACGATGCCGGCGTCGAGGACATCGATCCCATCGAATGGCCATCCATCGACGAATCGGCCCCGTTGTCGCTACAGCCGACGACGAGGAACGCGCTCGCGGCGGCAGCAGCGATCGAGGCAATGACTTTGGTACGCATGAGGAAACTCCTTGCAAGAGTGAGTAGTGCAGAGAATTGGATGTCGTTCGATCCGCCGACAGACACGCGTCTGACGGGCTCCCTGTCACACTCGCAAGGTCACCGATCTGTCCAACTCCCATAACGTCCACGGCGGCGCACGCTCAAGCGTGGAGTCGGCCCGTCCAATGATCCGGTTCACCGATGTCGGCGCCAGGTCGAGGGCTGCGCTCATCGCCGGGACCGTCAGCGCGGGCCACGACACCGTCGTGCCGACGCAGGGATGCATCATCTGGTGCCCCGACGGGCAGTCATGTTCCCCGGTCATCACCGGAACCGTGGCGTCCGTGTGGGACGGTGCTGCGAACGAGGCATGGCCGCCGCTCATTGATGTGGACATCGAGCCGGTCACGGGCATCGACATCGGTGTCACCGAATGCATCAACAGGACACCGAACACCGTCAGTGCAATCAGTAAAGCTGCCGTCGGAGCTGTGCCCCGTCGACCGTGCCGATTCACTGAGTGCATGCGGCCGATGATACCAACATATACCCCCTGGGGGTACGCCTGTCTCGTCGCGTTCGGTCGTCGAAGCATTTCGTCATGTCTTCGAGGTGTCGAGTCCGAGATCTGTTGCGCGGTTGTAGTCGTCGTCGATGAGCACCACGCTGCGATGTTCCCGGTCGAGTAGTGAGGCCGCGATCGAGGCGCGATAGCCGGAGGCGCAGTGCACCCACACTTTGCCGTCGGGAACTTCTGCGAGTCGGTGCGGCAGTTCGTGGAGGGGAATGTTGATCGCACCGGGGATGTGGCCGTCCGCGTATTCGGACTGTTGACGGGTGTCGAGCACTGCAATGTCCGAGTCCTCTGCGGCGAGTCCGGCGAAGTCGGACACTTCGTAGGACCGTACGCGCCCGTCGCTGGCGAGCGAATGAATCTCTCCGACAGCGGAGCCGGAGGGGTGGTCGATGCCGATACGTGCCAACTCCCTTGTGGCCTCGTCGATTTGATCGGATGTGTCGCCGATCAAGGTCAGCGGCGCACCCCACTGGTAGAGCCAGCCGAGGTAGGTGACGAATGTCGTCGACAGCTCGAAGCCGAGGGAACCGTCGAGATGTCCGGCAGCGAAGGCGGTGCGTGCGCGGAGGTCGACGACCCATTGTCCGTCGTCGATGCGGCGGCGTAGTTCGTCGGGGTCGACGGGTTCTGGGGTGGACAGGTCGATCGGTGCGGGGCCTTCGGTGTTGATGACGCCCATGTGGGCGTAGTACGCGGGGTAGGCCGACAGTCCTGCGATCAACTCGTCGACGTAGGTTTGTTCGTCCTGGGTCAGCGCGGGATTGGACTGTTGCTGTTCACCGATGGTCGACGAGTCGCCGCTGGTGGGGGTCGCGGAGCAGAAGCTACCGAATCCGTGGGTGGGGTAGACCTCGACGTCGGCGGGGAGTTCGGCGGCGATTCGACGGACCGAGTGGAACTGGGCATGGGTGAGCTCGTCGGTGTGTTCGGAGCCGAGTAGGTCGGTGCGGCCGGTGGATCCGTAGAGCATCGAGCCGCCGGTGAAGATCGCGATCGGTTCGTCTCCGAGTTGCAGTACGTAGCTGACGTGATGATGTGTATGGCCCGGGGTGTGCATGACCTGAAACGTCGCCGATCCCGCGTCGACGACATCGCCGTCCCCCACTGCCCGTCGCTCGAATTCGACCGGGTCACCCTCGGGCACAACGTATTCGGCTCCGGTGGCGCGTGCGAGTTCGAGTCCGCCGGTGACGTAGTCGTTGTGGATGTGGGTTTCGAGTACGTGGGTGATCGCGGCGTTCTTCTCCGTGGCCAGTGCCAGGACGCGGTCGATGTCACGTTGGGGATCGATCACGACGGCGATGCCGTCGTGGCTGATCAGGTAGCTGCGGTCGCCGAGGCTCGACGTTTCGATGATGGCGATGTCTGGATCGGTGGTGCTCACGGGGTACTCCTACGGTGTAATCGGGTCGGCCTCGTTTCTGACGTGAAACGTCCTCGTTCAGGCCAGTGCGAGGAAGAGCTTTTCCAGTTCTGCTTCGGTCATGGGCTCTTTGTTGTCTGCGGTGTCGCCGGTCATGCATTCACGAAGGCCGGTGGCCACGATCTTGAATCCGGCTTTGTCGAGGGCGCGGGAGACGGCGGCGAGTTGAGTGACGACGTCTCGCAGTCGCGTCCGTTCTCGATCATGCCGATCACACCGGCGAGTTGGCCGTGTGCGCGGCGCAGACGGTTGAGTACCAATGCGATGCTGTCTTCGTCGCCGATCATTGCGGTCTCCTGAGGGTGTGTGATGGTGGTAGTCCTTCCAGATTACCCCCGGGGGCATCGGTTCGGTGTGTGCAGTCGGTCATGAAAGAACGAGGGTGTCGACAAGTACATAGCCCGCGACGGCGAACACCAGGTAGGCGAACCACGTGCGCAGCTTGTCGGTGTCGATGCGTGTGCTCAGTTTTCCGGCGACCAGCGAGCCTGCGATCGCCGCACCGGCGAACGCGGCTGTCAGTGGCCAGTTCCCGCCGAGCCCGTCGGCCTGAGCGATCAGTCCGGCGGCGGAGTTGGCGACGATGACCACCAGCGACGTTCCGACAGCGACACTCATCTCGATTCCCAGCAGCAGCACCAGAGCGGGGATGATGAGAAATCCTCCGCCGACGCCGAACAGTCCGGTGAGGACACCGACCCCGAACCCGGTCGGTATGGACCGTGGTGCGCATCGCCGCCAATCGATCCCGGAACTTCCTGTCTTGCAAGCGGTTCCGACATCGTCGGTGCTGCGCAGCATCCGCGCCCCGGCGATGATCATGACGATCGCGAAGCCGATCATCACTGCGGCCTCGGGCAGATGCTTGCCCAGGGCGCTGCCGACCAGCGTGCCGACGATGCCGGTGGCCGCGAAGATCGCCGCCAGTCGCCATTCGACGAGCTTCGCCCGCACCTTGGGGATGGCCCCGGTCGCCGAGGCGACACCGATCACCATCAACGATGTCGGTATCGCCTCCGACAGGTCCATTCCGAGGGCGTAGACGAGAACCGGGACGGCGAGGATCGACCCGCCGCCTCCGAGGAGACCGAGCAGGATGCCGACGGCGACGCCGAGGACCAGTGCCAGCGTCAGGGTCATCAGCTGTGGGCTGTGTCCTGGCCACCGAGTGCGTCGATGGCGGCCTGGAGCTTGGTGGTGGCCTCGGCCGCGACGTCGGACAGTGCTGGTTCGCCGGTCGCTTGGACCATGATGTCGGGGTTCATTGCTTCGACGATGACCGATCCGGATGTGGAGGTGTCGGCGCGGACGACGACATTGCACGGCAGCAGCAAGCCGATCTGGCGCATGACTCCGACGGCGCGGTGCGCGAGGGTGGGATTGCAGGCACCGAGGATCAGATACTGCTCCATGTCTTCGCCGAGTTTGGCCTTCAACGTGGCCTGCATGTCGATTTCGGTGAGAACACCGAAGCCCTGATCTGCGAGGGAGGCTTTGACGGCGTCGACTGCGGTGTCGAAGTCGGTGTCGGTCAGAGTGGTCGAGAGTGCGATGTTCATAAGGGAAGTTCCTTTCGGTCGTCGAACTGCGGTGATCTGGGCCTACCCGATTCGGGGCTGGCGAATACTCGGCACGCCCACCCTGGTGAGAAGCGCGCTGGCCGGGCACCAGCCGACCGCTGCGTAAAGGGCGAGGTTCGCGGCAGCGAACGCGCTGAGCAGTCGCCACTGCGGTGCGTGGAGTTCGCCGAGGGCCAGGCCGGTGGCGGTGACGCCGGCGGCGAGGGCGGGGACGATACGTTCGATCGGCCAGCCCGCGAACGCGGACGAGCGAGTGGTGTTCGGATCGATCATGATTGCTCCGTTCGGGTTGTAAGGGTGGTCAGTGCGAGAAGCTGATCGAGGGCAACACCTTGCGCAGCCAGGCCGGTGACCACCATGCGGCGTGTCCGCTCAAACGCAGCAGGACCGGCAGCAGGATCAGCCTGATCAGGAAGGCGTCGAGCAGTACCGCGACGCCGAGGATGATGCCCATTTCTTTCGGTGGGAGCGGATCGGAGAGTGCGAAGGTGAAGAACACTGCGACCATGACCGCGGCGGCGGCGAAGATGACCCGGCCGGAGTGGGCGAGGCCGTCGACCTGTGCGGCTTTCGGGTCCCCGGTCTTCTCGTAGTGCTCTTTCGCGGTGGCGAGCAGGAACACTGTGTAGTCCATGGCGATGGCGAAGATCATTGCGAAGAAGAACACCGGACCCCAGCCGTCGAGGAAGCCTTGCGGGGTGAATCCGAGCAGTGATGCGCCGTGCCCGTCCTGGAAGATCAGCTTCGCGACCCCGAACGCTGCGGCGGTCGAGAGCAGACTGACTGCGGTGCCGAGGATCGCGATCAGCGGTGCTTGGAGTGCGACGAGCAGCAGGATGAAACCGAGCGCCAGAATGATGCCGATCACCAGCGGTAGGTAGTCGTTCAGTGCTTGCTGCAGATCGAGGTTCTCCGCTGGGGCACCGCCGACCAACGCCGACTCCGGGAGTTCGGCGCGCAGGTCACCGAGGATGGTGCCCATTCTCTCGTCCGAGGGGTCAACGGTGGGAAGTGCTTGTAGCAGTGAGTAGTTTGAGCCGTTCGCGGCAGGCTGGGGCGGGGTGACCATCGAGATCCCGTCGACGGTACTGGCTGCCGTGGCGGTGGCGGCGGCATCCGCGGAGGGGACGACGATCTGCAGTGCGCCGGGTGCGCCGGCACCGAACTGGGCCTGGACGAGCTCGTAACCCTGGCGAACCGGTGCGTCTTCGGGGACGACGGCGATCGAGGGCATCGCCACTTTCAGTCCGAGGACCGGAAGGGCCAGCGCAATGAGGATGCCGACGGAGACCAGAGCGAACGGCCAGGGGTGCTTGTGGAGCAGTTCACCCCAGGCTGCGAATTTCGGGGAGCGGTGCTGCTGGCGCTTGGCGTAGGGCAGGGAGGCGGCGTTGACCTTGGAACCGAGTGCACCCAGGGTTGCGGGGAGCAGGGTCATGGTGGCGATCAGCACGAAGGTCACGGCGAGCATGATGCCGACGGCCATGGTGCGCACCGCCGGTGCGGGAACGAGCAGGACGGCCGAGAGGCTCACCAAGACCGTCAGACCGGACAGGACCACGGCTTTGCCTGCGGTGTCCATGGTTTCGGCGACCGCGGCACGTGGGTCGGCGTTGCGCAGTGCGTCGCGGAACCTGGCGACGATGAACAGGGCGTAGTCGATTCCGAGGGCGAGGGCGAACATCATCGCGAAGTTCATCGCCCACACCGAGATCGGCGTGACGCCGTTGAGCAGAACGAGTCCGCCTGCGGATGCGACCAGGCCGGCAACGGTGAGTAGCAGCGGCAATCCCGCGGCGACGAGGGAGCCGAACGCGAGCACCATGATCGCCAAAGTGACCGGCCAGGAGAACAATTCGGCCTGAATCATGGCGTCGTGGTTGGCCTTGTTGAAGTCCGACCACAGTGCGGAGGATCCGGTCGGGTAGACCTCGATGCCGTCGCCGGAGAGTTCGGTCAGCTCGCCCTTCACCTCGTCGACGGCCTTGACCATGTCGTCGGTACTCGCGTTTGCGCCGGCGATCAAGATGCCGGTGTGACCGTCGGGACTGATCGTCATGCCCGGCTGGGGGGCGATGACCTCACCGAAGCGAGTGTCACCGTCGAATACGGCCGCGACGTCGGTGAGTGTCTGCTGCATCGCTGCGTCTTCGATCGTGGCGGTGTCGGAGTGAACGACCACCTGCACTGCTGCAGAGGAATTGCCGCCGAAATGCTGCTGGGCGAGCTCGCGGACCTGGACGGATTCGGAACCGTTGGCCTGCCAGCCGGCCCCGGCCAAGGATGAGAACACCGATGGTGCAGCCGATCCCAGTGCAACGAGGGCGATCAGCCAGATGCCGAACACCCACCGGCGGCGGGCGACCATCGTGCTTCCCAGGCGGCCTAGTGCGCCGGGTGCCGGTGGCCGATGGCGGTCGTGGCGGCCGGTGGCCGCCGCGGTAGCGGGCTTGGTCACAATTGCTTCTCCTAATACGGGTGGGGGTATTCAGAAGTGTTGAAGACGCCCAGAGATTCCTGCGAAATGCAGTGGAGTGCTGTTGGGGTGGGGGTCAGCGACGAAACAGGGAACGAAAGAAGTTGTCGCGTGTAGCTGGGGCGGGTGTCTCCATGGAGCAGGAGCACTGCTGCGACCGCGGAACGTTCTTCATGACGCTGTCGACATGTCGACCGCAGCCAGCCCAGGTGGTCTTACCGCATGCCGGGCACGGGACGGGGTAGCACATGGCGGTCCTTTCTGGCGGGTACATCACTACTGTGACACATACCTAGGGGGGTATGCAAGTACCCGTGGGGGTATGAGGGAAGGGGTGGGCCGGAGCCGATCGGTAGACGGCAGTGGTTTTGCCGGATCCAACGCGAGGCTGTGCTGGCGGCCGCAGGAGGCGTTTGATGGTCGCCAGTCTGCGAATGCGGTTGTCCCTCAGGGGTTGATGCTCCACCCACGCGCGAGTTGCGCCGCTATCGTCCGCGAGTTTCTGTGAACCCGCGCAGTTGCGTCCCACTTCCATTCCCACACCCAGGCCGGTCCGGACGGGAGTGGCCCAGGAGTGGCGAGCATCGGAGACAACGGATTCGGGGGCATCGACGACGGATGCCCGCGCAGGGGATCGGCGAACCATCGAAAGCCGACCGCAGGCGGTCGCACGTCCCCTCCGGGGCCGCCCCATATGGGTCACCAATGTGGTCGTACGAGTCGCCCGAGTCTGACATGCCGGGGACCCCGACCAGTCAACCCACGGTCGCAGGCTCCCTCTTCGGGGTTGACAGGCCACCCTCGTCATGTCGATCGGGGACGTCTCATCCGAACCTTTGGAAGGTGTCCCTGCCATGAACAACAACCTGCTCAACGATCACCAGATCATCACCGAGCTCATCGGCAATGCCGCTCAGCTCCCCGCCGAAGATCCGCGCGCGGCCCGGTGGGCCACCGAAGCGCTCGCGCTCGCCAGCGCAGCAGAGCTGCCCATCCTCATCGAGGAGGCCGAGGGAGTGCTCGGCCGGATCGAGCACGACACCACCTGCCGGTGGTGCGCCGGGCAGCCAGGAGCAGCCATCCCGGTCGGGTCCTTCTGGTGCACCCACTGAGCACCAGGCCCTCCGGGGTCCCGGTCCCACCACGGGGCCGGGACCCCCCCCTTTTTGTCTCCCGCACGGGCTGGAATACCACCGACAGCACTGTCGTTGTAGAAGTCGACGGCGTTCGATCCCAATGCCCCGGGTACCAACCATCAGCCGCTACGAGCGGCCACCTGCCGAGAGGCGCACTGGCGAACACCGTCACCCAACATCGAACAGGGCCACGCATCACAGATGCGTGGCCCTGGCTCGTTCGAAACGACCCGTCGACGCGGCCACCGCCGCGCCTCCGAACCTTCTCGTCCAGTCATTCGAGTAAATGACTGCTGCCGGAACCGCCGCACCGCCCCGTGCGTCCAATAAGACATGGACGACGACGAGCGCGCAGCCATCCGATCGGAAGGCCACGACCCCGACCACCCGGCCGTCTCTCACGCCCTCGACCAGGTCAAACACGTCCTCCACCGGTACCGGCACCTCGCCTGGACCTTCACCAAGGATGACCTCGACGGAGTCTCCGTTCCCCGTCGAAAGAGCTGACCAGCACATTCGACAGTCGAACACCCGTTCGATACGCTGGCGGTAGTTCCTACCGGCACGGCGAAAGGTCGATCCTCATGGCCACCGTCGACGCGATCGCAGACCTCACCGGACTCGACAAGGCCACCCAGCTCGACGTTCTGCGCCGCCGGATGGCCACCGTCCCGGGCGGTCGCCGTGACCACGCGCCGACGGACCTCCCCACCATCACCGCACCCGAACCGGCGGCACCCACCGCAAGCAGTACGGACCTCGCGGGCGAGCCCGACGACTTGGAGCCGCTCAGCGGCGCAGTACGCGGCAAAACCCTCCGCACCATGCCCGTACCCCCACCGCTCGCCGCGCTGCTCCCACGCCGAGCCCTGGCCCGCGGAACCGCCGTCACCGTAACCGGCGCCGGGTCCATGCTCATCGCGCTCGTCGCCGAAGCATCCGCCGCCGGCCACCACGTCGCCCTCATCGGTCAACCCCGACTGAGCCTGCTTGCCGTCCACGAACACGGAGGCGACCTCGCGAAAGTCCACCTCGTCGATCCCGGGGCAGGTGACCCGCTCGACGCCGCCTCGATCTGTCTCGACGGGCTGGATCTGGTCGTCACCACCGTGCACGGCCGAGACGTACCCCCAACGCGCGCAAGGGCTTTGCTCGCCAGGAACCGTCGACATGCCAGCATCCTGGTCCTAACGGATGGACACATGCCCGGTACCGATCTCACGATCGCCTCCACCGTCGCCGGTTACGGCGGAATCGAACAGGGCCGAGGGCGCATCAAATCGATCACCCTCGAAACCACCGTCCACGGCCGCGGAACACCACACCGCACCGGCCGCTACACACTCACCGCCCCCACCTTCGGCGAGACAGGGCTGCGCTGGACACCCACACCCGCCGACGACCTCACCGTCCACCGGCCCGTCGCCGTCGCGCAATGACCACCGACAACGAGACCGCAGGCATCTTCGATGCCTGGCCAACCACCTTCGAACCACCCACCCGCCGCATCGTCGACCCACCCAAATCGGTGAACGTCAATATCGCGCTCGCCATCGGGCGATCCGGAAGCGGAGGATTCCGCGACACCACACCTTTGAAAGTCCGGGCCGAGGGCCTGGCCATGGACAGCATCGTCGAAGGAACCTTGTACGCCTGGGCACGGACCGGGACCGGTGATTGGCTTGCTTGTAGCTACAGTTCGTAGCTGACCGTCGACCGCACGGCATGAGCGACAACCGGATGAGCGTCAGCGTTAATTGTGTTGTGGGTGCTGGGAGATTGCTGGGTGATCCCGTGCGATGGGTCCCGTCTTGGCCGCCCCGCCGGGTGATCCGAGGTCGTCGAAGAACAGTGCGTTGATCGAGGTGTACTTCGCCCATTCGTGCGGGAGGTCGTCTTCGTAGAAGATCGCTTCGACCGGGCAGACCGGCTCGCAGGCACCGCAGTCGACGCACTCGTCGGGGTGGATGTAGAGCATCCGTGGGCCTTCGTAAATGCAGTCGACCGGGCACTCTTCGATACACGCCTTGTCCATCACGTCGATGCACGGCTCGGCAATGACGTAAGTCATGGTCGCGTGTCCTGGGGATGATCGAATTCGGTTGCCTGCGAGTCGGTCCTACCTCGAATATTGTTCTCGGAGAAGCGAGCTGGGACGAGACGGGGATAAGTCGGACGTAGGCGACCATCCCGATCAACTCCACCAATGTCTGCGTCACCACAACCACGGCAGCAAGAGACAGCTGTGGTGGCAGCGCAAGCGCCAGCGGCAGAACGACCAACGAATTCCGGGTCGCACCGGAAAAAATCAACGCCCGAGTCGCGGGAACGTCCTGGCGCGTCACCCTGGCCGTCGCCCATCCAACAACCGCCATGACGACCAGGAATGCAACGAAGATCGGCACCACGGGAATCAGCTGGGAGCCCTCGGAGCGGACTGCGTCGATCTGCGACGCCACGACGACGGCAAGAGTGGCCATCATGACCGGCACCATCGCCGCGGCCATCGCATCCATGATCCGGGTGCCGATTCGGCGACGACGTGCGAGCGCTTGCGTCAGGGCCGCCAACACCAGTGGAACAACGATCAGCAGCACGAACGCTTCGACGAACGGTGCAATGTCGATGATTTCCACCAACTCGGACCCGACGAACAACCACAGGTAGAGCGGCAGAAACGCGATCTGCAACAACATCAACAGCGGCGCGCTCGCGAGCAACCGTTCCGATGCCGCGCCCGCCAACCCGCTGAAGACGATGACGTAGTCGATGCAGGGAGCCAACAACACCAGCAGCACACCGACGAGTACCGCCTGGCTGTCAGCGACGAACCGGGTCATAGCGAACACGACGACCGGGACGAGCACGAAATTCAGCACCACGACACTGAGCAAGAACTTCCCGTCGCGCAGCGATGCGCCGATGGCGGAGAACGGAACCGCGAGGAACGTGGCGTAGAGCAACACGATCAGTACCGGGTTGATGGCGATCTCGAACGAATGCGCCGACGACGGCGCACCCGAGCCGACAACGGCACCGATGAGCAGGGCCAGCAGGTAGAGCGGGATCTGGAACTTCTCCATCCAGGCCACCATCGAGGTGGCGCTCGATGTGTTCACGAGGTGCCCACTGCAGTGTTCGCAGAGATCAGCCAGGTGCACTCTGGATTGCATGGCGTCGACGCGTCGGGTGTGTCCCCAAGGCGGGACAGTGCATCGGTCAAACTGTCACGCAGTGCGGTCAATTGAGCGATCGATTCGTTCGCGTGAGCGATGTGCGATTCGATGGCGGGGCCGAGTTCGGCTTTGACTGCGGCGCAGGAGTCTTTCTCCCAAACACGAAGGAGAAGTTTGATCTCCGGCAGCGACAAGTTCAGGCTTTTGGCGGCTGTGATGAACGCCAAACGTTGCTGAGCACGGTCGTCGTAGACGCGGTAGCCGTTCGCCGAACGGTCCGCCGGGAGCAGGCCCTCGCTTTCGTAGAACCGTAGCGTGGTCGCGGGGACGCCGGTCACCGACGACAGCTGTGAAATGCGCAGAGCGGACATGCACCGAGGATAAACCTTCGAGTCGGGTGGAAGGTCAAATCCTTGACCTTCCACCCAGCTACTGGGTCTAACGTCGGGCCATGTACCCAGTTCGACCGCGCCCGGACGCCCGGACACTCATCCGTCTCGACCCGACGCCTCTCCGCGAGATGAAGGCCCCGTCGGCATGCACGCTCTCAACAGCCGTCCAACCTGGGCGGATCGAGCTGTGGGCATTGATCCTCGCCTCCGTTACCAGCCGCCGGCGTGTCGATGAAGGACTCGAATTCACCTTCCCGCCGGATACGGCGTTCATCGCTCGCCTGTCCGATGCAATCGCCTCGGAACTGGCGTGCTGCTCCTTCTACGTCTTCACGGTGAACTTCACCGCCACGGCAACAACGATGACAGTAAAAGCCCCCGGCCACAGTGCGGAAGTGGTTGACCAACTGTTCGGCGATACGGACTCATAGAGAATCAAAGCCTCTACGGCGCAGAATGATTCGTGCCATCAAGTCGCGCAGCCATGACAAGCCGGTCAATGACCGGGTATGCACAAGCTTGCTGCCGTGTCGTTCTCGATCCCCACCGGCAACAAGAAAGGCCGACTCGACCTCGAACGGCAATGGTGCCCCGCCGCCGCCATCACACCCATCACATGACCGACACCACCACCGCAGTGGCCACCCGACAGATGGCCGATCACCCACAATCGACACACACCACCGCAGCAGCACAGGAGACACCGTGAAGATCGGCGACCGCTACCACCTCGCACCCGGAGCACCCGGCATCGTCGTCATCCGCGAAATCCAAGACGCAGGCCTCGTCCTCGTCGAAAACGAAACACCAGGCCTAGGCGTCTACCCCTACCTCGTCAAACCCGACACCCTCGTACCCGCCACCACCTGACCGCTCTAACCACGACGCCGACGGAGCCGCCGAAGGTTCGCAGCATGAAGCCTCGCCGCCCGCTCCTCCGAATCGACCCGCAACGGATACCTGCACTGAGAACAGAAGTTGTCCAACGGCAACGGAATCGGGCTACTGCACCTGGGACAGTTATCGAGATGCGACCGGTTCGTCACCGCCGCCGTCTGTGTATCCATAGGCAGCGACAATGCCATAGGCCACCGACACCCTCCTGCCTGTCGCCAGCTGACAATCCAGCCCAGTCCAATACGGTGACTGGCGCAGCGCTAACCGGAGGGTCAAACGAAAAATTGGATTTGGATAGACCGATGAGTTAAGAAGGAATCTTAGGAAGTTTCACTTGCGGGCATAAATTCTTGTTGGCAAGAACGAAACTGTCATTGATGCCATATTGGGTCGAATCTGGCTCAAACGTGCTGTTCGGATCCCAGTTCTGTGAACCTTCGTAGCCAGTGCAAAAGTTGTACCCCGCCCCAATCATGTCAGCCTGCATCTTCGGCGAATCCCTGTAGCTCTCGACCTGAATGCCTTCCATCGGAATTCCCAATTCCATACCTGCGTTGACCATCAGCTCGCACGAGTCGTCCAGATACTGCTGCTGGCCACCAGTGGGAGTGCTGGCTACCAAGTTCCTGGCGTCTTCAGGAAGATGAAACATCGTATCGTCGCCAAGCGACACTTGCTTGAGCTCGTCATACGTCAAGTTCTGACCAATCGTGCCGCAATCACCGCTCGACGAACTGCCAACATCCGATCCGCCAGCTGCGCTGCTCGAAACACTGCCCTCAGGAGCCTGTTCCGCACTCCTCTCAGTACCGGACTCGCTGCCAGCACACGCAGCAAGCATCAATACGAAAGCAATACCAAAAACCGATGTCGTCACTTGTGATCCAGCCCGCATGGCCCGGAGCCTAAAGGTCACCGCGATGCCATACAAGCGATCGAATGAATGACCCGTACCCTGACTCGCCCAGTACTCCTCCTCATCGGCCCTGCCAGGCCACGACACCGTCAACGAAAATGTCGGCCTCAAGGGGCAGCTCGACATCTGCCACACCACCGTAAATACGAGCTACCGCCACACCGAGCGTCGTCACCCTCCGTCGCTCCCGCACAATCACGTTCACAGTCGTACCCCACACCGCGCCGCCGTAGAGCACCAGCTCCGGCGGCGTTCCGCGTCCCACCACCCGAAGCCGGCCACGTTTACAAGCAGGCCCTGGCGGGCCACACGCACCCCTACGGGCTGCACCGAACCGAACTCCGCTTCGCTCCGCACTCACAAGAGCGAAAAGAATCAATTTCTTTCGACGTAGGTGGCTTCTCCGAGCATCCATCACCCGTGCCCGCGGGCTCAACCCCTCGCTCCGCTGCGCTACGGCCAAGGCTCCGAACACTTTTCGTCGAGCAGTCGCTGCGCTCCCACGAAAACTGTCCGAGACGAGGGGTTGCCCCGTCGTTCCCGTGCGCTGGTTTCTCTCCCCAGCCACCACGGCGAAAGAAAATTGGCAGGGCGAAGGTCCGGCCGCCAGTCGAGAGGGACAGGTCACCATGCGAGCACAGCACCCCACCACCGCCGACGAAATCGACATCATCGTCCACCGAAACGGCAGCCGCAAAGTCCGGCGGACCGTCAAACGCGCCAGCGCACGCCGCGACCGCCGCACCGCGCGACGCGAACTCCGCCACTGAAAACAGCGCTACCCCAACCACACCCGCACACACCGAAAGGCTTTCGCCATGACCCAACATCGCATGTCCCTCACCACCGCCGCCGACACCCTCGCCGCCATCCCCGCCCTGCTCGGCTTCACCCCCGACAACTCCGTCGTCATCATCGCCCTGGCCGACGACGGCAACGGCTCGCATCTCGTCGCGCCCACCGCCCGCGTCGACGCCCACCAGGCCGAAGCCGCCGCAGGCATCATCACCGACGCGCTCACCCGGCAGGACACCCCCGTCACCGCCGTCATCCTCGCCGCCATCGCAGACACCACCCACGCAGGCGCAGCCCTGCTCGGACTCGACGCCATCCGCGACGCGCTCGCCGCCGCCGGAATCCGAACCATCCGCGCCCTGCACACCTACAGCCTCACCGCAGGAACGACCTTCACCGACCTCGACCGCTTCACCGACGGCACCATCCCCGACCCCGCCACCACCGAACTCGCGACCGCCCGCACCGCAGACGGAGCCGTCATCGCCGCATCACGCGCCGACCTCGAGGCCCGATACGCCCCCACCACGGAGATTCCCGAATCCCTCGCCCTCGCCGCCGCCGCCACGATGGGCGCCGACTTCCTGCCCGTCACCTTCGACGAGCTCGCCGCCGTCATTTACGCCCGCGAGATCCCCAGCGCCGACCTCACCGCCCGCGTCGGCCTGGCACTGGCCACCGGCCACGCCGAAGTCCGGGACGCGTTCCTGGCCCTGTCCATCCACGGAGACGCCGACGCAGCCGACGCGTTCACCCGCATCGCCGCCCCGCTACGCGGCACCGCCCGCGCGAACGCTCTCACCATCGCCGCCTACTTCGTGTACTGCACCGGCGACGGAGCAGCAGCTCACGCAGCACTACAGGCCGCCGAACGCACCGCCGAACGAGCCAACGTGCCGCTGCCGAGCCTGACGGGAATCCTCCTCCGCGTCCTCAACGCCGGAATGCCACCGGAAGAGGTCAGGGGGATCGGCGCAGTCATCACCCCCGACTACATCGCCGCCCACATCGGCGCAGTGCAGAGCTACACCTGACACCCGCCGCCGAGCGTGGCCACCGGTTCGAGGTGGCCACGCCCGGCAACCGCAGGTCGCGGGCGCGGGGCCGGTGCATCGGGCATCGAGCCCTCACACCGACAAACGCGCCACCCGCAGCAACGACAGAAGAGCAGGCGGGGGGCGGTGAGGTCAGGCGTGGCAGAGAAAGAGCGGAACAGCGCTCAGAGGGACGTCGGACGGGCCGGCCACGCCATATCGACGTCGGCGGCGGGTGGACGAGTGTCCTCAACCGGAACACCGGCGACGATCGCATCGAGCGCCAGCTCCGACGGCGGCGGCTCAGCGTTCACCACAGCTTTGGACAAGGCATGTTCGATCCGCGAGCGCTCCATACCGCAGCACCCTACCGACCAGCACGAACGCAGCCACCGCTACGAGTGCAGCGACACCGAGAGGGGGAGGTTCTTTTCGGTCCGTCTGACTGCGCAACGAGAATGCATCACCCGTCGTCTCCCGGATCAACCCCTGGCTCCGCTCACGCTTCGGCCCACAGGGCCCAGCACGACTGTTCGCCCGACCCGTACTCGCTGCGCTCCCTGGCGAACACTCGCACCGGCCAGGCATTGACCATCGACGCCGTGCGCCGCCGTCTCTTCTCCGCGCCACCCGTAAGCGAAAAGAACGCAATAAAGGCAGCCCGATACAAGTATCTACACCGTTTTCGAGGGGCCCGTCGGGCATAGCAATGGGTAGGTACAAAACACTGAAATACGTTATAGGGCAACGTAAATGACTGTATTTACACCTGGTGCAAAAGTTATTTGTGACGTAGAATAGAAGCCAATAGGACAATTCCGAGAAGGAGGCAACCATGTCGATCACCGTGTACACGAAACCGAATTGCGACCAATGTGATGCAACGAAACGACGGCTCGACAAGCACGGTCTCCAATACCGAATCGTCGACATCACCGAAGACGACACCGCCCGCCACTTCGTCACCTCCGAGCTCGGCTACCTCCAAGCGCCCGTCGTGGTCGTCGACCGAAGCGACGGTGACCGCGAAGACTGGTCCGGTTTCCGAATCGGCCGACTCGACGCACTCGCAGCCTGACACCCCCACCGACACAGGAGAACCGCCATGCACCTCGTCCCCGCCTACATCCCCGACGCCGACTACATCGACCGCCAGGTCGATGCCGAACTCGCAGCAGAGCGCGACACCGAACAGAACGACACCCTGTACGGCGACGCCGAGCAAGTCGCATCGTGACCATCCCCGAAGGCGTGGCCGCCAGTAATCCCGTATCCGTTCACGACGACTTCTGACCCGACACCGACACGAACGCGAGGCCCGACGATGAACGCACTACGCGCAGTCCCCACACCCGGCGACGACCCGGCAGCGCAGGCACGCGCGGACCTCGCACCCGTAGAGGACCTCGACACAGCGGTCGAACCCGGGTACGACCCGGCCACCGACCCCGAAGCAATGCTCCTGTGCGCCCTGATGGATGTCCGCAACCAGAGCAACGGCGGAACCGACATCGAGCGGATCACCAGCACGCTCACTGCGGCGGACTTCGAGGATCCCGCGCACGCACGCATGTACGGCCACATCGTCGACCTCATCGCCGCCGGCCAACCCCACGACTTCGCCTCCGTCACCGGTGCACTCATCCGATCCGGAGCCGACGGAGCCAAAGATGCCCCGCTACGCAAACGCCTCATGGGCATCGTCACCGCCGGCGCGCACTCCGTCGCCGCCGTGCACTACGCCGACAACGTCCTGTCCCAGTCCTACCGCCGCAGCTTCCACATCGCCGGTGGGCGACTGGCCCAGGCCGCCGAAGAGGCACCCGAAGCCGACCTGTTCGACTACATGGTCGAACTCGGCACCCGGCAGCGTGCAGCATTCAACCGGCTCAACAGCTTTCGGCAACCACCGACCTCCTGAACGAACCCGCACGGATACCGGTCGGCGCGTGGACGACGCCGAGGGCACTACGGTGCTCTGCGGGCCACAATCGAAAGACGAGGACAGTGACAGAGACAGGTGAGCATGCCGAACGGCCGCCACACGACGCGCCGGACCGCACGAACGCACCGACGACCGGTGCCGCTGTCGATGCGGGTCTGCCCGTGCACGTCCGCGAGCAGATCGCTGCTGTCGTCGACGCGTCCGGCGACCTCGAGCGCGTCCCGACCGGTAGCGGCGCACTGACTGTGCAGGTGTGCTCGGCATCGGAAACCTCGTACGACGCCGCGACGTGGAGCACCCTGGGCACCTACCGCGCTGCGGACGCGGCAACCTTGGCCGAACGGCTGCTCGACGCTCTCGGGGACAGTGCGAACATCGGCACTGACCTGGGAGTCCTCATCGTCACCCACACCCACACCGACATCCTGGAGGCACCGGCCATGACTGCACCCACCGCCGACGGAACCCGCGCGCCGGCCGCCCCGCTGCTCACCCTCGACCTCGCGAAAGCCGACGTGCTCGACGACGACTTCGAGTGGCCCGAACCGGGCAGCGCGCAGGCATTGTGGACTCCGCACTGGCTGCTGCAGGCCGCGATCAACTCCGGTGCCGTCACCTACGACCGGCGACTATGGGGCGAGCTCGCACTGTCGGCCGAGTTCACCGCCCCGAACCGGCACGAGCTCCAATTCGTGATCACCTACGAAATCGACGGCGCACCGAACATCGTCGACGGCGACACCACCGACTACCCCGCCGACTTCAACGAACTCTCCGACGAGGAACAGAACGCCGTCCCGTCGACGCTGGTCCCGAACCCGGAGACCGCAGCGTCGTGGCTGACGTACCTCGTCGACGCCTTCAACGCCGTGCACGCGAGCACCGACAAGCTCGTCCGCGGCTGGCCCCAGCACTAGTTCCCCGCCGGACAGCAGAAAGCCCCGACCATCATGCGTGGTCGGGGCTTTCTGATGTCTCGCGGACCGATTCAGGTGGCGTAGGTCAGTCCTGGCGGATGGTGCGCAACAGCTGAGCGAGCGCGAGCGCGGTGATCGGATCGTCGAGCGTGGGCGCGGCCGCGACGACCAGCGCGAGGTCGCCCGAGTCCTGCACCGCGTCGAGCAGGTTCAACGACGCGTCGACGGCAAAGTTCGCCCCTGAAATGTCGTTGATGATCGCCAGCAGCTCGGCGAACCGCGACCCGGTCTCCACCGGAACGGCGGCGTGCAGCATCTCGAACGCGGCCACCGCTTCCGGTGAGCGCAGTTCGGCGAGGATCGCGAGTTCGATGCTGTCGAGGTCGGACAGGGCGGGGGAGTCGGGTGTGCTCATGGTGTGGGTCCTTCGGTCGGTGCGTCGCCGGTGGGCGGCGAGGTGGGAGGGACGAGAGACAGTCGGGCCACCGCGGCTTCGGCGATCCCGAGATGTCCGGCGACGGTGTCTATGGGGTGGGTGGCCACCAACCCGGTGATCAGATCGCGATGGATCAGGGCAGCGAGGCGGTGCTGATGGGACAGGTAGGCGAGCAGTTCGGCGGTGAGCAGTGCCGCACCGGTAGGTCCGCCGTAATCGTGCGCCCAGTCCTCGCCGTCGCGTTCGGGGGCGTACAGCAGCGAGTCCGGGGCGCTGAGAACCTTGTCGAGGATCTCCGAGGTGATCCCGCACGCCTGCAGGCGCTCGATCACACCGGGGATCTCGGCGGCGGTGCGGTGCCCGACCAGGCTGAGGTGCCACTGGATATCGATCACGCCACTGCGCCCGATTCGTCGTCGAACGACCGGCGGGTATGGCTTTCCAGGACATGCAGCTCGGCAGTGAGGCCGACTGCGCATTCGGCGTCCGCCACCGGATCGAGGGCCGCGATGTTCGCCCGCAGTTGCGTGATCCGGGTGTAGCGGGCGACCGCTGCGGCATCGGCGTCGTAGACCTCCACCGGGTGTTCGACGACGAGCCTGCGTTGCCCGGGCACTGTCTTCACGGTCGCCTCGCTGTGGCCACCGCTGCGCATCGTGATCTCGCGAGCGAGAGCGCCGGCGAAGATGTGCGCCGAGTGAGCGGGGAAGTCGCCGGCCACCGTGGTCGAGTCCGGCAACGGATCGGGACGAGTCGACCGCACGGTGACGTCGATCAGGTCGGCCGGGTCGACGCCGGGAAGCGGCTCGATCGGTGTGGCGGTCCAGACCCCGATCGCGGTGGTGACGTAGCCCGGTGGCGGTAGTTCCGCCGAGCGGACACCCGCTGCGTAGGCCGGCATCGACGCCAGAGCACACGCAATCTCGCCGGGGGTCCCGATGAGGCAGAGCGAGTCGTCGACGGTCTGGGTGAAGGTCGCGGCGACGGTATCGACCTGGCGGAGGTCCGCGACGGTTTCTGCTTGGCTCACCGCGAACCGGGCTGCGGTCGAGGGGGAGTGGAAGTGCCCGCGGGTGTGTACGAACCCGGGGTCGCCGTGTTGGTCGAGGGTGGAGATCTCGACTTCGATCAGCGTACGAGTCGAGGGCGCGGCTGAGGGGGACTCTGCGGCCGGCTGGAGTGAGTGGGGATCGGTGGTGTCCATGAGGGTCTGCCTTCGAGAGGTCCGGGCAAGGAAGCGGTTATGCGAGGGCGACGAGCGCGGGTGCAGCGAGTCCGCACACCGCAGCGGCCGCAGACAGGGCGGTGGTGGTTCGATCCATCGGCTCGCAGCTATCGGCGAGAGCCAGGCGTAGCCCGGCTGCTCCTGCTGCGATGACACCGACGAACACCAGAACCCAGGTAGAGCCGACCAGGTACGTCATCGGTCAGCTCGCGTTCGGGTAGCTCTCACCCGGCGAGTTCTGCTCGGCGTCCGTACCGGTCGACTCGGCAGCGTCGGGCTCGGTCTTCGCCGGTGACGACGGCTGCAGCCGCGGGGGCCGAGGCGACGTCTTGGTAGCCGCAGTGGTGGCGGTCTTCTTGCCGGCGACGGCGGAGGTGGGGACTTTCAGCCCGGCCTTGCGGAGCTCGGGGGCGGACCAGCCGCCGTCGAGCGCGGCTTTGATCGCGGCAAGCTCAGTCGCGGCAGCGGTGCGTTCGGCGGCTTGCGCTTCGGCGACCTTCGCGGCGGCGGCGGCTCGCTCGTTCTGCGCTTGGACAATCGCGTCGATCAAACCGAGACGGGCATCGAGAGCAGCCTGTGCAGCGGCGCGAACAGTGTTGGGATCGAGAGGGGTGAGCGACATGTGTGGGACCTTTCGGAGACGGCGTGCAGCGCGCGCGAGAGAGTGGCGCAGCGCTGAGTGACAACGCGGTCTCGGGCGGCCCACACGCCGTCCGATATCCGAGGGCAACGCTATCGAATCGGCCCGACAGATGCACGCCACAGACGGCGCTATACCTTGCGCGGTATATGCCGTGCACGGTATACTCGGGTGGTGGACGTTGATGCACCGGAAGAGTTCTTCGACTGGCTCGATCGAGTGGAGGCGAAGGCCGACGCCGGGGATGCTGCGTCGGTGCGGGTCCTCGCTCGGGTGACCGATGCATTGGTGCAGTTGCGTGAGCTCGACGGCGTTCCGGTGGAGGATCGGCCGGACCTCAAAAGGGTGCGGCAGTCGAAGAAGTTTCCGGTGTGGCGCACGGCGCATCCGTTCGATGCGCAGATTGCGCTGCGGTTGATCTGTTGGTTCCCGCCCGGCAGTAGCTCGGTGGTGGTGGCGTTGTTCGCGGCCGACAAGGCGCGGATGGGTGATGTGTTCTACGACGGTGTCGGCGCGAGGGCCGATGTCGCGATCGAGCGTTGGTTGCGGGAGACCGCGGAAGGGGAGCAGTGATGAGCGAGAGCGAGAAGAAGTCGTTCCGGCGTGCGAACGACCGGATCGAGCAGTTGCGCACCAAGCCCGCGATTGCGGAGACGGTGCGCGAGTTCGCGGCCGAGCGGGAGACGATGAACCGGGTGTACGCCGACGGGTTGGCGGACATCCGTAAGGCCGGCAACCTCACCCAGGTTCAGATGGCGGCATTACTCGGGACCAATCAGGGTGCGGTGTCGCGGATCGAGGGCCGCGACGATCTGTTGCTCTCGACGCTGCGGCAGTACCTCGCTGCGACCGGTGCTGTGCACCCGAAGATCGTCGTCGAGAAAGACGGCGTCGAAATCGCACTCGACCTCGACGCCTTCGTCTGAGTCTTTCGCTTGAGAGCGGGTCAGTGCTGGCGGCTAGGTTGCCGGTGACGAGCGCAAATCTTCGGAGCCTTCCCACCATTCTTCGGCGCGCTGCCTGAAATACGCTCCGTGTTCGTCAGGTAGTGGGAAGACGACCGTCGTCGCGGCTCCTCCCACTCCATTCATGCTCGCCCCGAGCATTCGCACTGATAGTGGATCGACGATGTAGCGGTCGTGAAGCATGTCGTGAGGAGCTTGTCGTACGGCGAGACTTTCGTACCCGGGTGTGGCGAGCAGGACCTTCAGCTCGGTCACTGCACTCTTGCCAATTTTCGGGCCGATCAGAACTCGATGTACGTCTGCATGTTCGACAAGCTGCACGAGTTGCTCGGCGCGTAGATACGGGTCAACGATGTAGACCTCTTCGAGTTCGGAGATGCTGCCAACCAGCTTGCCCCACGCAAGGGGATCGCGACTTTGCAGCACAAGAACCCCGGTCTCGTCGACGCCGGCCTCTTTGCTCTCATCGGAGTTGAGCAGGGCACGACCGAGAGGGGTGACGGTGAGTCCCTTGTTACTGCCCTTTTGCATCCAACCGAATCGCACCAGTTGCTTCACGACATGCTCCGGCGGGCCATCCGGCGCGTATCGGGCCGGACGGCCCGGTGTTGGTGCCGTGCCACCGAACATCGAGGCAATGCCTGCGGCAGCTCGAAAGTCCTTCCCGAAGGTACTTGCGAAGTCGATCGACGGCGTGGCGTAGGTCTGTTGGTTTTCTCGCAGGAACCTCAGCACGGGTGACTCAATGGATGCGGTGAGGGACTGCATGAATGGAGATGGGATTCCCGGCTTTGCCGGTCTGGCCGGCCTGATCATCTTTCCCCGTTTGCCAGGGCGGGGGTCGGGTCGGTCGACCCACTCCCGCACTTCTTTGCTCGACGGTTGATATCCGCCGCGATTTGCAGCGAGTACGAACTGCAGTGTGCGGCGTTGCAAGTCCGTAGTGATCAACATGGGCAATGCCTATCAGACCGCTCAGCGCGTGTCAGGTTGGTCGCACGGGACTGCCCCAGCTTTGGTTGACATCTGATCTGTGAGGATCGCTCCTCACGGTGGAAGGATGTTCACCATGCCGAAAGCATTTCCCGAGGAGTTCCGCCGCGACGTCATCGCCGTCGCACGCGAGGGCGAGGCCCCGTTGCGTCAGATCGCGAAGGACTTCGGAATCTCCGAAGGTTGCCTGCACCGCTGGCTCAAGATTGCCGATCGTGAAGACGGCGTCGTCCGTGACGGCCGGCAGAACCCTGGTGACGAGTCCGCTGAGCTGCGGGAGCTAAAGAAGCGCAACCGGCTGCTCGAGCAGGAAAACGACGTTCTGCGGCGAGCCGCCGCCTATCTGAGTCGAGACATACTCCCAAAATGATCTACCCGCTGGTCCTCGACCTTGCTGGCGACGGAGTACCCGTCACAGTGACCTGCCGGGTTCTCGGTTTCTCAACCCAAGCGTTCTACAAA
>NZ_JAHUTG010000003.1:0-308481 GCF_020889545.1 Rhodococcus sp. I2R | reverse complement strand
CGGTCGCGTGTGAACGTTGTCCGTCGAAGCGAGAGCCGACACATCACATGAAGGACAGCCAACGGCGTCAGAGCGAAAACGAGCCAAACTCCCGCCTCAACGAACAACTCCAGTATCACTGAGTGAAAATACATAGCCCTCTATGGATTTTCACTCACATGCGTAGCGCCTACTTGACCTCGTACTCGCCTACTTGACCTCGTACTTGGGAAACACGGGCGACGGAGTGGGCAGAGCCTCGCCAGGGACGATGCGCGCCGTGATGTCTGTGAACTCACGCGCCGGATCGCCGAGCAGCTCGAGGATTCGAGCGGCAGCAGTGGGCATCACCGGCTGAACCAGGATCCCGACGATGCGCAGCACCTCGAGCGTCACGTACAGCACAGTGGCCATGCGATCCGGATCGGTCTTGCGCAGCACCCACGGTTCCTGCTGCGAGAAGTAGCGGTTGGTCTCACCGAGCACCGACCAGATCGCTTCGACCGCCGAGTGCAGGGCCTGGACGTCGAACTCGCGGCGGCAGATGCCGAGCAACGCGTCGGCGCGGGCGAGTAGGGCTTCGTCGTCGGCGGTGAACGCGCCGGGCGTCGGGACCTTCCCGTCCAGGTTCTTGGCGACCATGGTCAGCGAGCGTTGCGCGAGGTTGCCGAGTTCGTTGGACAGGTCGGCGTTCATGCGGGTGACGATGGCCTCGGCGCTGTAGCTGCCGTCCTGGCCGAAGGACACCTCACGTAGCAGGAAGAATCGGAGCGAGTCGAGGCCGAACTCGTCGACGAGTGTGAACGGATCGACGACGTTGCCGACCGACTTCGACATCTTCTCGCCCTTGTTGTTCAGGAATCCGTGTACGAAAACGCGTTTGGGCAGTTCGACGCCCGCGGACATCAGGAACGACGGCCAGAACACCGTGTGGAAGCGGGTGATGTCCTTGCCGATGATGTGCAGGTCGGCGGGCCAGTACTTCTCGAACGTCTCCGACTCGGTGTTGGGGTACCCGACGCCGGTGAGGTAGTTGGTCAGCGCGTCGACCCATACGTACATCACGTGGTCGGGATCGCCCGGTACCTCGACGCCCCAGTCGAATGTGGTTCGCGAGATGGAGAGGTCCTTGAGGCCGCTCTTGACGAAGTTGACGATCTCGTTGCGGCGCGTGTTCGGTGCGATGAAATCCGGGTTGGACTCGTACAGCTCGAGCAGCTTGTCCTGGTAGGCGGAGAGGCGGAAGAAGTACGTGGACTCCTCGGTCCATTCCACCGGCGTCTGCGTCTCGGTGGCGACGCGGGTACCGTCCTCGGCCTGCGTCGTCTCGCCCTCGGTGTAGAAGGCCTCGTCGCGCACCGAGTACCAACCGGAGTACGTATCGAGGTAGATGTCGCCTCGCTCGACCATCTTGGTCCAGATCGCCTTGCTGGATTCGAGGTGGTCGGCATCGGTGGTCCGGATGAAACGGTCGTACGAGATCCCGAGGGCCTTCTGCAGTCCCTCGAAAGCGTCTGAGTTGCGTGCAGCCAGGTCGCGGACGTCGATGCCCTCTTTGACGGCCGTCTGCTGCATCTTCAGGCCGTGCTCGTCCGTCCCGGTGAGGAACATGACGTCGAACCCGTCGAGTCGCTTGAATCGGGCGATGACGTCCGTCGCGATGTACTCGTAGGCGTGGCCGATGTGCGGGGCACCGTTCGGGTACGCGATGGCTGTGGTGACATAGAAGGAGGGCCGTGAGGCATCAGCTGGCGCAGTCATGGTGCGCCTACTCTATCGGCGTGAGCAAAGACCGCCCCGCACCGCCATTGCCCGAACGTCTCGACAGGCTCGTCGATGCGCACACCCATCTCGACGCGTGTGGCGCCGTCGACGCCGCGTCCGTGGCCGCCATCCTCGACCGGGCGGAGTCCGTCGGCGTATCACGGGTGGTGACCGTCGCCGACGATCTCGAGGCCGCGCGTTTCGCCGTCGACGCCGCTCACTGGGATGCGCGGGTGTGGGCTGCCACCGCGATTCACCCGACCCGGGCGAACGTTCTGGACGAGGACGTGAAAGCCGAGATCGAGCGACTCTCTGCCGACGAGCGGGTCGTGGCGGTCGGCGAAACGGGACTCGACTACTACTGGCCCGGCAAGCTCGAGGGCTGCGCGACGGCCCGGGAGCAGCAGGACGGTTTCCGCTGGCACATCGACCTCGCCAAACGGCTCGGGAAAACGCTGATGATCCACAATCGCGAGGCCGACGAGGACCTGTTGAAGGTGCTGTCCGAAGAGGGCGCGCCGGAGACCGTCATCTTCCATTGCTTCTCGTCCGGGCCGGAGATGGCAACTGCGTGCATCGACGCCGGCTACGTGCTCAGCCTGTCCGGGACCGTCAGTTTCAAGAACGCGCATGCATTGCGAGAGGCCGCCAGACTCATTCCCGACGGCCAACTGCTGGTCGAGACCGATGCGCCATTTTTGACCCCGCATCCGTTTCGGGGCGCACCCAACGAGCCGTACTGCCTCCCTTACACCGCACGCGCGCTCGCCGAGATCCGCGGCCAGGATCCAGTGGAGCTCGCCGCGCACGTCACCGCCAATGCCGAACGGGTCTATTCGCTGGGCGTGTGACTGTTACTCAGCGGTGCAGAGTTGCGAGATGTGCACCGATTCGTTACCGTACCGTGACCCGCCCGACGGGCTTGCCGCACGAATAGGTAACGCTCCACAATCCAGGGATTGCAACTTGACCAGTCTTGCTCGCCTAAACAACGCCAGGTCGATGACGCTGTACTTCGTTGTCGCCGCCCTGTTGGCGACGCTGATCGTCGGGGGCGCCACCGCCGTAGCTCGTCACAAAACCGTGACCATCGACGTCGACGGTGAATTGATCACACTCAGCACCATGAGCACCGACGTCAGCGGAGCGCTCTCGGCAGCGGGCTTCGAACCGGACGAGAAGGATCTCGTCGCACCGGGGCCGGACTCGTCCATCTCGGACGGCGAGACCGTCGTCCTGCGGCGAGCACGCGAACTGACCGTCACCATCGACGGAGAACCCGAGCAGATCTGGACGACGGCACTGACCGTCGACGAAGCACTGCAGCAAATGGATCTCGCTGATGACGTGCACGTCTCGGCCTCGCGCGGTGAGCGCCTGCCCCTCGAAGGAACCGACCTCGAGGTGGCACTGCCCAAGCAGGTCACCCTCGTCGACGGGGCAGCACCGGCCGCGCCGGTGACGCTGGCTGCGCCGACCGTCGCCGAGTTCCTCGCAGAGGCCGGCACGCCGCTCGAGCAGGCCGATACCGTCACGCCCGGCCCGGACGAAACCGTCACCGACGGCGCCGAGATCATCGTTACCCGCAACCGCACCGAGACGCGAACCGAGACCACCGAGGTCACCCCGCCCGCGGAGCGCATCGAGGACCCGACGATGAACGTGAGTCGGACCGTCGTCGAAAACCCGGGCGCGCCCGGCATCTCCGACATCACCTGGGAAGTCAACCTCGTCAACGGCGAGGAAGTCGGCCGCGAGAAGGTCGACGAGGTCGTCAAGGTGCCGGCCCAGCCGCAGGTCGTGCGTGTCGGTGCCAAGCCCGGCACCGAAGTACCCCCCGTCGAGAACGGCGCGATCTGGGACGCGTTGGCTCAGTGCGAGGCAACTGGCAACTGGGCGATCAACACCGGAAACGGTTACTACGGCGGCGTCCAGTTCGACCAGAACACCTGGGAGCGTCAGGGCGGGTTGAAGTACGCACCCCGTGCCGATCTGGCAACACGCGAAGAGCAGATCGCCATCGCGACCGTCACTCAGCGGTCGCAGGGATGGGGCGCATGGCCCTCGTGCACGTCTCGCCTGGGCCTCCGATGACGGGTGCGTAGAGTTTCCACAGTGCAGGAAGATGTGAGGCAACCCGTGGCGCTGCTCGGGCCCGCGGAGGTGCGATCCCTCGCCGCAGAGTTGGACGTTCGCCCCACCAAACAACTCGGACAGAACTTTGTGCACGACGCCAACACCGTGCGACGCATCGTCGCGTCCGCGGGCGTCGGGGGAGCGGATACCGTCCTCGAGGTCGGCCCCGGTCTCGGATCGCTGACGCTGGCGCTTCTCGATGTCGCCGACGCCGTGATCGCCGTCGAGATCGACCCCAAGCTCGCCGGGCGGCTACCGCAGACGGCAGCCGAGCGCGCCCCGTCGCGGGCCGGACAACTCACTGTCGTCGAATTCGACGCGCTGCGCGTGAAGGCATCGGACATCCCGGGTGCGCCGTCGGCGCTGGTGGCGAACCTCCCCTACAACGTCGCCGTGCCCGTACTCATCCACCTGTTCTCCGAGCTGCCCTCGCTGCGGACAGCGCTCGTCATGGTCCAGGCCGAGGTGGCCGACCGGCTCGCAGCCGACCCGGGCAGCAAGGTCTACGGCATACCGAGCGTGAAAGCGGGATTCTTCGGGACGGCCAAGCGCGCCGGTTCCGTCGGCCGGTCGGTGTTCTGGCCGGTGCCGAAGGTCGAATCGGGTCTCGTTCGCCTCGACCGCTATCCCGAACCCCCGTGGTCCATGGACGACAAGCATCGGCGCGCCGTCTTCGCCGTCGTCGACGCTGCTTTCGCGCAGCGCCGCAAGACACTGCGCGCCGCCTTGAGCGGCTGGGCGGGTTCGCCCGTGATCGCCGAGCGCCGCCTCCGCGAAGCCGGCATCGACCCCTCGGCGCGCGGGGAAACTCTCGATGCCGCAGCCTTCGTCAGGCTGGCCGGTACGCAGGCCTGATTTGGCACCCCTGCTTTTTGGCATGAATGGGCCATCGCAACGGTTAGACAGTTGTAGTGGTCCATTCATGCCGAAAGGTGGGGCACGAAAGGTGGGGCACGAAAGGTGGGGCACGAAAGGTGGGCTCACGAAGGCGGACGCACACTCGCGCGGTAGCGCTCGCTGAGGAAGGTGTGTCGTTCGGCCACCCGCATGCATTCCGCTTCGAGCTCGGGCGGACCGAGGATGGTGAAGTCGGTGTCGAATGCGCCGAGCCAGTGCGCTATGGACTCCAGCGAGTCGCCGGACAGGGTGACGGTGCATGTCTGGTCGGGTCCGGATTTGACTGTGCCCCAACGCTCGTCGATCATCGGCGCGATGGTCTCGATCGGCGCCTGCAGGGCAATGCTCGCTTGCACCTGGGTGAAGGGTCGGGCTAGCCCAGCCGCGACGAAGGCCGCTGCCCCGCCCTCGGGTAGCGCACGCGCGGTGAAACGAGGACCGGTGGGGACCTTCGGGGTCAACCGGTCGACGCGGAAGGATCGCCAGTCCTGACGCAGCAGATCCCATCCGAGCAAGTACCACCGCGCTCCGGAGCGGACGAGGCTGTACGGCTCCACCTCGCGCCGCGTCTCGGTGCCGTCGTGGGAGCGGTAGTCGAAACGGAGCCGCTCGCGGTTGTGGCAGACCCCCGCGACGACGGACAGGATGCCCGCGTCCACGGCGGAACGGGCTGGGCGGTCGACGACGTCGATTCGGAGGGCGTCGAGCCGATGCCGGATGCGTGAGGGCATCACCTGCCTGAGCTTCGTCAGCGCCCGCAACGACGCTTCGCCGATGCCTGCGACGGCCCCTCCCGCTGCGGACTGCAACCCGAACGCCACCGCGAGGGTCTCTTCGTCGTCGAGCAGCAGTGGCGGCATCTCCGCGCCCGGCCCGAGCTGGTAGCCGCCACCGACACCTGCCGTCGCGTTGACCGGGTAGCCGATCTCCCGGAGCTTGTCGACGTCTCGCCGGACCGTCCGCGGTGTGACGTTCAGGCGCTCGGCCAGGTCCGCTCCGGCCCAGTCTCGGCGTGTCTGGAGCAGGGAGAGCAGCTTGAGCAGTCGTGCCGACGTTTCCCTCATGGATCGATGATCGCAAGAATTGCGGACAGTTGTCGTCCGCGATCAGCGTGGTTCACCATTTCCACTACTGTTGACTATCGTGCTCTCAGTCGTCCACAGCCCCGTCGTAGTCAGGGCACCGTCGAAGGTCAACCTGCACCTGTCGGTCGGTGACCTCCGCGAGGACGGCTATCACGAACTCACGACGGTCTTTCAGGCGTTGTCTTTGTCGGACCGGATATCGGTGGTGCCCTCGCAGGCCCTGCGGGTCATCGTCACGGGTGCGGACGCGAAGTCCGTTCCCACCGACGAGCGCAATCTCGTGTGGAAGGCCGCGGTGCTTCTCGCCGAGGCAGTCGGCCGCGAACCACTCGTCGACATCACCGTCGACAAGGGCATTCCAGTGGCGGGCGGCATGGCGGGCGGCAGCTCCGACGCCGCAGCGACGCTCGTAGCCCTCGACGCGCTGTGGCATCTGGAACTATCTCGAACCGAGCTGACCGACCTGGCGGCGCAACTGGGCAGCGATGTCCCGTTCGTGCTGCACGGCGGCACTGCGGTGGGCACAGGACGCGGCGAGAAGCTACTTCCGGTCCTCTCCCGCAACAGCTTTCACTGGGTCCTGGCGCTCGCGAAGGGCGGACTGCAGACCCCCGCGGTGTTCGCCGAACTCGACGAACTCCGGGCAAAAGGAAATCCGCCGCGACTCGGTGACCCCGAGGCTCTCATGCATGCGCTCGTCAGCGGCGACGCGCACACGCTCGCGCCCCTGCTCGGAAACGACCTGCAAGTTGCGGCGGTGTCGTTGCTACCGCAATTGCGCCGGACGCTGCGGGCCGGAGTCACGGCCGGTGCGCTCGCCGGAATCGTGTCCGGTTCCGGTCCGACCTGTGCTTTTCTCTGCGCCGACGCCGGCACCGCGGTGGCGGTCGGTGCGGAATTGTCCGGTGCCGGCGTCTGCCGCACCGTGCGTGTTGCGAGCGGCCCCGTTCCGGGTGCTCGCGTGATCACTAACGAATCGATTGGTTTCACCTGATGGTCAATCTCGTCAATCTCGAAAACGTCTCCAAGTCCTTCGGCGTCAAACCGCTGCTCGACGGTGTGTCCCTCGGTGTTCAGGAGGGCGAGCGGATCGGCATGGTCGGTCTCAACGGCGGCGGCAAGACCACCACCCTCGAGGTGCTGGCCGGCATCGAACCTCCGGACTCGGGGCGGGTGAGCCGCGTCAGTGGCCTGCGGATGGCCGTGGTGACGCAGCGCGGCGTACTGCCACCCGGATCGACCGTCGGACAGGTCGTGCTCGATCCGTTGGGCATGGCCGAGCACGAGTGGGCCGGTGACTCACGGGTGCGCAACATCCTGACCGGCATCGGCATCGCCGATCTCGGCCCGGCCGGAAGCTCTGGTCTCGACGCCCCCATCGACAACCTTTCGGGCGGTGAGCGACGCCGCGTCGCCCTGGCCGCTGCGCTGGTACAAGATCTCGACCTGCTCGTGCTGGACGAGCCGACCAACCACCTCGACGTCGAAGGTGTGCAGTGGCTCGCTGCGCACCTTGTCGGGCGTCGCAGCGCGCTCGTCGTCGTCACTCACGATCGCTGGTTCCTCGACACTGTCGCCAACCAGACCTGGGAGGTCGTCGGCGGCGGCGTCGAGACCTACGAGGGCGGGTACAACGACTGGATCTTCGCGCGCGCCGAACGCTCCCGCCAGGCCGACGCATCCGAGGAACGCCGACGGAACCTGGCGCGCAAGGAGTTGGCGTGGCTGCGCCGCGGCGCACCTGCCCGGACATCCAAACCGAAGTACCGCATCGAAGCCGCCGAGGCTCTCATCGCCGACGTGCCCGCCCCGCGCGATTCCGTCGCACTCGCCTCGTTCGCTCAGCGCAGGCTCGGCCGGATCGTCATCGAACTCGAGGACGTCAGGCTCGAAACCCCGGACGGCCGTGAGCTCGTCAAGGACTTCACGTGGCGGCTGGCCCCCGGTGAACGAGTGGGTCTGGTGGGCGTCAACGGATCGGGCAAGACGACGCTGCTGCGCACGCTGGCCGGCGAACTCGAGCCGGCAACGGGCAAACGAATCCAGGGCCAGACCGTCAAGATCGGGTGGCTCAAGCAGGAACTGGACGATCTGCCGAAGAAACTGCGGGTGCTCGACGCCGTCAAGGAGGTCGCCGAGCGCATCACCCTGGGGGACAAGGAGGTCTCGGCCGGCCAGCTCGCCGAGCGTCTCGGGTTCACCCCGGCCCGTCAGCGCACGCCTGTCGGTGACCTTTCCGGTGGCGAGCGGCGCCGGCTGCAGCTCACTCGCGTGCTCATGGCCGAGCCGAACGTGCTGTTGCTCGACGAGCCGACCAACGATCTCGACATCGACACCCTGCAGCAGCTCGAGGATCTGCTCGACAGCTGGGCAGGCACCCTCGTCGTCATCAGTCACGACAGGTACCTGATCGAACGCATCTGTGACTCGACGTGGGCACTGTTCGGCGACGGCAAGCTCACCAACTTGCCGGGCGGCATCGAGGAATACCTCCGGCGTCGTGCCGTGATCGCAGCGGAAGCGACTCCGGACTCGCTCACCACCGGCGGTACCACCAGGAAGGCCGTCAAGGACGCGGCGTCGGAGCGGGCTGCGCGCAAGGAACTGAGCAAGCTCGAGAAGCTCGTCGTGCGGCTCTCGGACCGCGAGATCGCGTTGCACGCCGAACTCGCGGAGGCCGCGACCGAGACGAGCAAGTTGGTCGAGCTCGATACCGAGCTGAAGAAGGTTCTCGCGGACAAGGACGTCGCCGAGGAGCGGTGGATGGAACTCGCCGCAGAGTTGGAATGAGGGAGAGCGAGCGGGGTTTGACAGGGAACGCGCCCGGGGTATTACCGGCCTCATGATTACGCCGTGTACACCCCGGATGTCTGCCGAGATGGGTTGCGCGCAATGACCTCGGTGGTGCGGGCTGCGTTGGGCCCGGCGTTCGAGGATCTGCACCCGAAAGTGCAGTGGCGCTTCGGGTTGTCCTCCGCCGACAGCGCATGCCAGTTGGGTGTCGGCGTGATGGAGGAGATGACCCACTCCGCGCTGGTGCCGCCGCCCGTTCTGTGGCTCGGTGGCAGTCGCGGCTTGTTCCCGGCAGGCAAAGCCGCCGATGTGCCGTTCACGGTCGCCAACTACGCCTACGTCGACGACATCGGACGCGAAACTCTGTCCTTCGTTCGACGGTTTTCATTCGTCGGCAAGGCCCAGGGTATGAACTCGGTGATGGTCACGCCTGCGCGAACATCCGGTCGATCCGCTCCGGCGAGCGACGTGGCGCTGGATTACCTCGGGTACCACTCGGACATGGTTGTGCAGACGCGGTGCAGCGTCGAATCCGACGGCGCATTGCTACTGGAGAGCGGTCCGCCCCGCGTGCTGGGTGTGCGGATACCTCAGATTGCGTCCGCACTGACCACGGCACGTGAATGGTGGGACGAGGAACAGCAGCGCCACCGAATCCGAATCGACGTCACCAGCCCGATCCTCGGCACTCTCTTCCATTACCACGGGTGGTTCACAGCAGAAGAACGCCCGTGTGGCCCGTCCGATATCCCCGAGGGTGCGAAACCGACGAAGCTGGTCGAACGGGAGTAAGCCTGCAGCCGACCTCGCCACCCGCACATGGGCAGCGAAGCCGGCGTCGGGAGAAGATCAGCGGTAACCCTTGGCGGGGTTGAGCAGATCCAGGACGATGGTCTGCCCGTTGGAGCGAACGTGGATTTCGGGGTTCTGCAGTCCACCCGAGACGAGGTACTCGCCGAGGAGCTGAAGAAGCTCATCGGGGCCCACGGAGGTATCGGGGGTACGGATGTCACCGGTGCGGCTGCCGAGCTCGTTCTGCGTCAGGCGACCTGCGATGCGCACGGACGCGACACCCATGGCGGTGCGACGGTCCGGTACACCGCTGCGGCCGGCGCTCGTCGAGGCCGATGAGCCGCTGGATGCGTGGGTAGAGCGGCCATTTGTCGGTAGGCCGTGTTCGGAGATCTGATCGCTGGTAGTCACTTCAACCTCGTTCGAATCCTGGGTGGGCTGCTTCGGCGTCGTACTTTCGGGTTCGGACTTCGTTTCGGACATCGGTGCATCCTGCTTTCGCGTGTCGGAATCCGTGTCCGACGGCTCGATGGCCGCGTCGGCTTCCTGGTCGGATGTGGGCGGCGTGGCCGAGTTCGACTCGGGCGTTTCCTCGTCGGAGGCCAATTTCGGGGTCGGTGTACTCAGCCGGTGAGCTGGCACCTGCCCGATCTTGATCCCTGCCAGCGGATAGCTGGAACCCTTTGTCATAACCAAACCCCACGTCGGATGCGCTGAAACCTTTTCGACATCGAGAAACGTACTCGAAGTCCGTTCGGACCATCGAAGAGTAACACCATGCCTGTTTATGTGGGTATTTTGTGGTGCCATTTCGTGTTTACGGCATGAGAAACCGCCGGACGCGGGGTCCGGATCGGTTCGGAATACGAGCAGGTACCTACCTGCTCGCGGGCGCTTCTATTCGCCGGCGGCGACGAGAGGTTCGAGCGTCAACTCGGGCATTTCCTTCTCGATGTACTGAAGCCGCCATTTGTCGCTGACAAGGGCGAGAAGCGCCCCGTCGGTGCGGGTGAACACTTCGACTCCTCGCTGGCGCCCCAGCTCGGTAGCGGACGCGGCGTCCGTGCGGCGGGCCACCGAATACCCGAGCGGCTCCAACCGGGAGTCGACGCCGAACTCGGACTTCATCCGAGCGGTGACGACCTCGAACTGCATCGGTCCCACCGCGGCCAGCACCGGCGAGGCGTCGCCGCGCACGTCGTTGCGCAGCACCTGCACCACGCCCTCGGAATCCAGCTGCTCGACGGCCCGTCGGAACTTCTTGTACTTGTCCGCGCTGTCGACTCGCAAGGCAGCGAAATGCTCGGGCGCGAACGACGGAATCGGCGGGAACTCGACCTTCTTGTCGCTGAAGAGCGTGTGACCGGGGGCGAGTGCGGTCGCGTTGACGAGACCGACGACATCGCCCGGGTAGGCGTTTTCGACGGTGGTGCGCTCGCGGCCGAACACCGTCAATGCGTACTTGGTGGTGAAGGGCTTGCCTGTTTGGGCGTGGGTGACCACCATGCCACGCTCGAAGACGCCCGATACGACGCGCATGAACGCCAACCGGTCGCGGTGGGCGGTGTCCATACCTGCCTGCACCTTGAACACCACCGCGCTGAATGGGTCGGTGACCTCGCGGACGCCGCCGTTGATGTCCTCGCGGCCACCGGGCGCAGGCGCCAGCGCGACGAGGGTGTCGAGGATCTGGCGGACACCGAAGTTCAGCATCGCGGACCCGAAGATGACGGGTGAGGTTTGGCCGGCGAGGAACATTTCCTGATCGTGTCCCTGTCCGCTCGAGACCAGCAGTTCGCTTTCCTCGAGTGCGGTGTCCCAGTCGATCCCTTCCCGCGCCGCGGCGGCCTCGGCGTCCATCAGTTCCTCGGGGGCGATGGTTGCACCGCCCGCAGTCCGGGTGAAGCGGATGTAATTGCCCTGCCGGACATCGAGCAAACCGCGGAAATCGCCCGCGATGCCGACGGGCCAGTACAGCGGCGTCGGCGTCAGACCGATCCGCTTCTCGATCTCGTCCAGCAACTCCAGCGGGTACTGGCCGGGACGGTCCCACTTGTTGATGACGGTGATCACCGGGATACCGAACTGGCGGCACACCTGGAACAGCTTCAGCGTCTGCGGTTCGAGGCCCTTGGCAGCGTCGATGAGCATTACTGCAGCGTCGACGGCGGTCAGTACCCGGTAGGTGTCCTCCGAGAAGTCGGCGTGACCGGGAGTGTCGACGAGGTTGATGACGTTTATCTCGTCTACGGCCGGGTCGACCTGGTAGTTGAACTGCAGCGCGGTAGAGCTCACCGAGATGCCGCGAGCCTTCTCCATTTCCATCCAGTCCGACACCGTCGAGCGGCGGCCCGCTTTGCCGTGGATGGCACCGGCCTCGGAGATGACGCGAGCGTGCAGCGCCAGTGCTTCGGTCAGCGTGGACTTACCGGCGTCGGGATGGGAGATGACGGCGAACGTGCGGCGCCGCGCGACCTCGCCAGCGAGCTCTCGATGCGCGTTCTTCGGCTGACCGGGCGCTGCATCGACAGGGACGGCCGACTCGGCAAGGGCAGAGCTCGTGTCGGACGGAGCGTCTACCGAATCGGGCGTACTCAAGCGAACCTCTTCTGTGAACGTATGGAGCTGTGAACGTATGGATCAGGGGCATTGCTGCTCGTGCCAGGGTACTCGGCGCGTCCGAGGAGGTAACGGTTCCCATCCGGTGCAGGATTGAATAGCTTGAAGGCAGTGTTGTGCACCACGGTGTCTTCAGGTGCAGTGCCGACGATGTCCGCTCGACGAGGAGACGGCTTTGAGCAAGTTCACCGAGGAAATGTTCGCCACGGCCGAAAGCAGTGAACGCGGCCTCGTCACCGGCGAGCCCGACCAACCGCTGCGCCAGTCCTGGGGGGAGATTCATCGCGTCGCCAGGGCCATGGCCGGAACACTCGCCGACGCCGGGATCGGACGCGGCGACGCCATCGGGATCCTCGCCGGCCAGCCCGTCGATATCGCCCCGGCCTGCCAGGCCACGTGGATGCGCGGTGGGTCCGTCACCATGCTGCATCAGCCGACACCGCGCACCGATCTCGCCGTGTGGGGAGCCGACACCGAGACCGTCGTGCGGATGATCGAGGCGAAGGCCGTCATCCTCGGTGCGCCGTTCGACGTCGCCGCACCGATTCTCGAAGAGCGTGGCATCACCGTGCTGAAGATCGAGGACATGCGGTCCGGCACCGAGATCGACCCGATCGAGACCGCCGAGAGCGACATCGCGCTGCAACAGCTGACGTCCGGCTCCACGGGATCGCCCAAGGCCGTGCGCATCACGCACGAGAACTTCTACGTCAATGCCTACGCGATGATCGACCGCATCAAGTTCGACGTCGACTCCGACGTCATGGTCAGCTGGTTGCCCCTCTTTCACGACATGGGCATGGTCGGGTTCCTGACCGTGCCCATGCAGGTCGGCGCGGAGGTCGTCAGCATCACCCCGCTCGACTTCCTGCGGTCACCGCTGCTGTGGGCCAAACTGATCGACAAGTATCGCGGGACTGTCACGGCCGCACCCAATTTCGCGTACTCGCTGCTCGCTCGCCGGCTCTCGCAGGCCGACGACGATCTCGATCTCGACCTGAGCACACTGCGCTACGCCTGGAACGGCGCCGAGCCGGTGGACCCCGAGACGATGGCGACACTGGCCGAGGCTGGGGCGCCGTACAAGCTGGATCCGCTCGCGCTCGCACCCGTGTACGGCATGGCCGAAACGACTCTGGCGGTGTCCATTCCGGACCCGGGACAGGGGCAGGTCATCGACATCGTCGACGCCGACCTCCTCGAGGCGATGGCCCGTGCAGTCCCCGCCACCAAGGGCAACGTCCGCCGGCTCGCGACGCTCGGCAAGATGGTGCCCAATCTCGAGGGCCGCGTCGTCGACAAGGAAGGGCAGGTCCTCACCCCGCGCGGGGTCGGCATCATCGAAGTGCGCGGCAAAGCCGTCACTCCGGGTTACATCACCGTCGACGGACCGGTCGAGACGCAGGACGCCGACGGTTGGCTCGACACCGGGGACATCGGGTACTTCACCGAAGAAGGCCTGGTCGTGGTCTGCGGACGTATCAAGGACGTCATCATCATGGGCGGGCGCAACATCTATCCGACGGACATCGAACGGGCTGCGGCCTCGGTCGCGGGCGTGCGCCCCGGCAACGCCGTCGCCATCCGTCTCGACGCCGGCGACAAGCGTGAGAGTTTCGCGGTTGCGGTCGAGACCAACGACTTTCAGGACCCGGAGGAGGTCAAGCGCATCGAGCGTGACGTGGTGCATGCGGTGCACTCCGAGGTGGGTGTCCGCCCGCGCACGGTTGCTGTGCTCGGACCGGGCTCGATCCCGAAGACGTCCTCGGGCAAGCTGCGCCGCGCCACTTCGGCTGCGCTGCTGGGGTAGGCCCTTCCAGTAGAGCTCGCACCCTTTCTGCGAAGTTCGCACCCCCGCTCGCGTCCGAGAACGGTGCGCAGGTCGGCAAAAGGGGTGTCAGCTCCACTTCGGCGCCGAGGTTCAGCGTGGGTGGACCTGGTTCTGCGCGGCTTCCAAGCCGGCGCGCAAGACCAGTTCCGCCGCGTCGGCACCCTCTTCGACGATGACGCCGAGGTCCTTGCGTTCGGCGGCGGAAAACGGTTTGAGGACATACGACGCGGGATCCATTCGGCCGGGTGGCCGTCCGACGCCGACGCGTACCCGCAGATAGTCCTTGGTGCCGAGGTGCTGCGAGATGGACCGTAACCCGTTGTGTCCACCTTCGCCACCGCCGAGCTTGAGGCGCAGCGTGCCGAAATCGAGGTCCAGTTCGTCGTGCACCACCACGATGTTGGACGGTTCGACCGAGAAGAATCGGGCGAGCGCCGCGACCGGCTGACCTGACAGGTTCATGAATGTCCGCGGTTTGGCGATCACCACCGGGCGCTCGTGCAACCTGGCCTGCACCACGTCGGAGTTCGACTTCTTGTGTGAGGAGAAGCTCGCGCCGATTCGCGCGGCCAGGGCGTCGGCGATCATGAAACCGACGTTGTGACGGGTGCTCTCGTACTGCGGGCCGGGGTTACCGAGGCCGACTATCAGGGCCGCGTCTGTGTTCACGGTGTTCATGTTCCCATCGCCGGTAGCAGACACCGACGCGCCGCCCCCGAAAAAGCGGGAGCGGCGCGTCGGCGAAAGGCAGGGGTGAGATCAGCCCTCGGAGTCCGCGGCGGCCTCTTCCTTCGTCTCGGCCTCTCCGGTCTCGGCGACAGGCTCGGTGCCTTCGCCCTCGGCCTCGAGATCGTCCTCGGACGGTGTCTCGACGACGTTGACCAGCAGGCTCTCCGCGTCGGAGATCAGGATGACACCGGCGGGGAGCGTCAGGTCGCCTGCGGTGATCTGGGTGCCGATTTCCGCGCCCTCGACCGAAACCTCGAGCTGCTCCGGGATGGACAAGGCGTCGGCCTCGATCTCGACGTAGGTCGCGTCGGTGTAGACGAGGGTGCCGGGTGCGGCTTCGCCCTCGACGATGACGTTGACCTCGACGGTGACGCGCTCGCCCTTCTTCAGCACGAGCAGGTCGGCGTGCTCGATGCTGCGAGTGATGGGATGAACGACGACCGACTTGGTCAGCGCGACCTGCTCGCTGCCGTCGATGTCGAGGTAGAGGACTGCGTTGGTGCCGTGGTTACGCAGCACGGACGCGAAGGCGCGAGCGTCGAGTGCGAGGTGGCGGGGATCGGTTCCGTGTCCGTACAGGACGGCCGGGACCTGGCCATCGCGACGAGCGCGGCGGGCTGCGCCCTTGCCGAACTCGGTGCGGACGATCGCCTTGAGATTGTTGACTTCGTTCGACATGTAAAGACAGCTCCTGGATCTTCGGTGGACAAGGCTCGTCGGGGCGGACACGTACGAGCAGGGCCAGGGGCCGAGCCGCGTCGATCACGGTGAATCCTGTGCAGGACCCACCCTCGCCGAGACAACCTGCAAGATCCTACCGGATGATTCTGGGTGAGGGAAATGAGCTTTCCTGATCCTACGAACGCAGGGCCGAAAGACTCTACGCACGGAGTAGGCACCGGAGCACAGTTTCCATCATGGGACGACGTACCGCGGGCAGTGACGCGTCGGGAGCGGCCCCGGCGTTTCGGGACCGGCGAGAGGCCGGTCGTGTGTTGGCAAGGCTGCTCGAGACCTATCGTGGCGATCCCGATGTGATCGTGCTGGGACTCGCCCGAGGTGGGATTCCGGTGGCATGGGAGGTCGCATCGGCGCTCGGGGCGCCGCTGGATGCTTTCGTGGTTCGCAAGATAGGTGCTCCTGGTCGCGAGGAGTTCGCGGTGGGCGCGCTCGCGAGCGGGGGACGCCTGGTGGTGAACGACGACATGGTGCGCGATCTGCGGATATCGGCAGAGCAACTACGTGAGGTGGTCGACCGCGAAGGGCGTGAGCTCATTCGGCGCGAGGCCGTGTATCGCCAGGGAAGACCCCCTGCGGATGTGAGCGGGCGCACGGTCATCGTCGTCGACGATGGTCTCGCCACGGGTGCGAGCATGTTCGCCGTCGTCGATACGCTGCGGACGGCGGATCCCGCGAAAATCGTGGTTGCGGTGCCGGCAGCACCGGAGTCGACGTACCGTGAGTTGTCCGCGATGGTGGACGAGATGGTGTGTGCCACGATGCCATCGCCGTTTCTCGCTGTCGGACAGTCGTTCTGGGATTTTTCCCAGGTCTCGGACGACGAGGTGCGAGATCTGCTGTCGACACCCACCACTGCCACGAAGGGAACCGGGAACGTGGCAGGGGGCAGTGGATCTGCGGTTGACGCGATACGAGCCGTCGCGCTCGATGCACCCAGCGGGGTGCCCTCGACCGAGGCGATACTCGATCTGGTCGGCGGGGCGAATGTTGTTCTGATCGGCGAGAGCTCCCACGGCACTCACGAATTCTATTCTGCCAGAGCAGAAATAACCAAGAGGCTGATAGAGGAGGCCGGCTTCGAGGCAGTTGCTGCCGAAGCCGACTGGCCCGATGCCTACCGCGTCGACAGATATGTGCGCGGCGGCGGTACGGATACCTCGGCGGAGATGTCTCTGCGCGGATTCGAGCGGTTTCCGGGTTGGATGTGGCGCAACACCGTGATGGTGGAATTCACGCAGTGGCTGCGCGATCGGAACGACAGAATCGACGATCCGCGGGCGCGAACCGGGTTCTACGGACTCGACCTGTACAGCTTGCACCGCTCGATGAACCAGGTGGTCGAGTATCTGGATACGGTGGATCGAGCAGCGGCCGACCGAGCCCGAGAGCGCTATGGATGCTTCGATCTCCTCTCGGGTGAGGACGGCCAATCATATGGCTATGCAGCGGCATTCGGTGCGGGCGAGTCGTGCGAGACCCAGGCTGTCGATCAACTCGTCGATCTTCGGGCCAGCGCGGCTGCGTATGCTCACCGCGACGGGCAGATGGCCGAGGACGAACAGTTCCATGCCGAGCGCAACGCCTCGAGCGTGCGTGATGCCGAGGCTTACTACCGAACGATGTTCGGTGGGCGGGTGTCGTCGTGGAATCTGCGTGACCGGCACATGGTCGATACGCTCGATGCGTTGATAACGCATCTCGGTCGCGGAAAGAACTCTCCCGCAAAGGTTGTCGTATGGGCGCACAACTCACACGTCGGAGACGCACGTGCCACCGAAATGGGCGCCCACGGCGAACTGACGGTCGGCCAACTGGTGCGAGAACTGTACGGAAACCGTTGCAGGCTCATCGGTCTGACGACACACGACGGGACGGTCACGGCGTCGAGCACATGGGGCGGTCCGGCGGAATGCAAAGTGGTGCGTCCATCCCTGAGCACCAGCATCGAGTCGCTGCTGCACGAAGCCGTCGGCGAAAGGGGTGCGTTCATGATTCCTACAACGGTCGACGGACGAGTCGTCGACGTGGTGAAACCGCCCCGACTCGAGCGAGCTATCGGAGTGATCTACCGTCCTGAAACCGAAAGACAGAGTCACTACTTTCACGCCCGCGTAGCCGAACAGTTCGATGCGATCATCCATATCGACAAGACCACTGCCCTCGAACCGCTGAATCGGACGAGTCTGTGGGTGGCGGGGCAGGTTCCGGAGACGTATCCGAGCGCTCTGTAGGCATCTTGACGCTCTCGACTTCATCCAGAGGCATCGTGCATGCCGTGGAGAGATCGCGCGATCGACCTGGCCACGTCGATCGCGTCCTCGCGGGCCCCGGCGGTGCTCATGACCACGGCGCCCTCGTGGACGAGAGAGAGTTGTGTGCCGAGGGTCTCGGGATACCCGAAGCCCGCCTCCGAGGCGAGCCGGACGAACAGTGACCTGGTCCAAGCCTTCTCCGCTCGGATCACCTCGAGCGCTGGGTGATCGGTGCCTCCGAACTCCGCGAACGCGTTGACGAATCCGCATCCTCGATGATGTTCACGCATCCAGATATCCAGGGCGTCGTACACCCCGAGGATGCGTTCGGTGCCGGGTTCGAGGGTGGCGATGTGGTCGAGGACGAACTCGCACCACCACTGGTAGCGACGCTGGAGGTAGCGCATGACGAGGCCGTCCTTGGATCCGAAGCGGTCGTACAGTGTCTTCTTCGTGGTCCCGGCTTCCTCTGCGATGAGGTCGACCCCGACGGCCTTGATTCCGCGCTCGTAGAAGAGCTTGCTGGCGACGGTGAGTATGCGCTCGCCCGCCGGCGTCAGCGGACGTTCGGTCATGGTCATGTGTGCCTCCGATCACAGGTGCACTGCGAGTATACAGACCGGTGTGGTTACCTGCTGTCCATGACAAGAACCGACCTGACTGCGGGCATCTCGCTGGTGATCCTGTGGAGTTCCGGATTCATCGGCGCGGAGATCGGCACCGGATACGCATCGGCACACACATTGCTGGCCTGGCGCTACGTCGTCGCCGCGGCGATCCTGTTGGCGTGGTGTTGGTATCGAGGTATCCGGCCGACGTGGTGGGGGATCCGTCGACAAGCCGCAATCGGGGTGTTCGCGCAGTTTCTCTACCTGGGCTGCCTGGTAACCGGCATCGGACTCGGTGTTCCCGCGGGAACGGCAGCCCTCATCGCTGCTGTGCAGCCGCTCGCCGTGGCGGCGTTGTCGAGTCGATTCCTCGGTGAGCAGTTCCCGGTGGGGCGACGCGTCGCGCTCGTGTTCGGATTCGCGGGCGTCTTCCTGGTCGTCGCGGGCGATCTCGGCGGTGGGGCCGTTTCGTGGCCCGTCTATGTCCTCCCTATCGCTGCAATGCTTGCGTTGTCCTACGGGACCGTCCTCGAACGCCGGATGGCCACGACCGAGCCTCTGGCATTGGCGATGTGCGTGCAGAGCGTCGTCAGCGCCCTCCTTTTCATGGCGTGGAGTCTGCTGGTAGGCGACGCGGCTCCGCCGGTGACCGCAGGTTTCTGGGCGGCGGTGGCGTGGGTGGTCGTGTTGTCTACGTTCGGCGCGTACGGCACCTACCTGTTCGTCCTCCGGCGCAGCGGTGCGACGCGAGTGAGCACGCTGCTGTACCTGACACCAGCGACGACGATGGTGTGGGCGTACCTGGCGTTCGGCGACCGGGTCACCTGGCTCGCGATGATCGGTGTCCTGGTCACGCTCGCCTCCCTAGGTGAGTGGAAATCCATAGCCCGTCCTGTATTTCCACTCACAGGGCGCGGAGCGCGTGGATCATCTCGTCCAGTTGCGCGAACGTGACGAAGTAGTGCGGCGACGCGCGTACGACGGCACCGAGTCCACGTTGAGTCATGTCGACGAGCGTGGACCGACGGTGGCTGACTGTCACGGTCACGTTCTTCTCGGCGAGCGCGTCGCGCACGTCGGTGGGAGTTGCGCCGTCGACTGTGAACGAGACGATGCCGCTCTTTCGTTCGCCGAGGTCGTGCACAGTGACTCCGTTCACGCTGCGTAGGGCCGCCCGCAGGTACTCCGCGCGTTCGGCCACCGCGTCCTGGACGTTGTCGATGCCGATATCGAGCAGATAGTCGACGGCGGTCCCCAGAGCCAGCCGTGCTGCGACGTCGCATTCCCAGAATTCGAATCGTGTCGCGTCGGGCGCGAGGCGGTACTCACGCTCGCCGGTCCACTGCGCGCTGTGCAGGTCCAGCGTCGGCGGTTCGAGCGAGGTGGCCAACTCGGGACGCAGGTAGAGAAATCCGGTACCGCGCGGTCCGCGCAGCCATTTCCGACCGGTCGCGCTGAGTGCGTCGACGCCGAGTTCGGCAACGTCGACGCGGATCTGACCAATGGACTGGCAGGCGTCGAGCAGCACCAGTGCGCCGTGACGGTGGGCGAGCTCGGCGACCTCACGCGCCGGGTTGACCAACCCCCCGTTGGTCGGTGCGTGCACGAGCGAGACAATTCGCACCCGGTCGTCGAGCATGTTCTCGAGCGCCTGCAGGTCGATCTGACCGGTGGGGTCGCTCGGCACGAACTCGACGACAGCGCCCACCGCTGCGGCCCGTTGCAGGGCGGCAAGTGCATTGGACGCGTACTCGACCTCGCACAGCAGGATGCGATCACCCTCGGCCAGTGGGATCGAGTAGAAGAAGTCACTCCACGAGCGGGTTGCGCTGTCGCTCAGAGCGATATCCGAGGCCTGTGCACCGATCAAGGTCGCGACGGAGGTTTTGACGGCCGCCAGATCGGACATTCGCTCGTTGGCAGCGCGATAGCCGCCGACGACGGCTTCCCGACGAAGATGTGCGACGGCGGCGTCGACGACGGGTGTCGGTGGCAGCGACGACCCGGCGCTGTCGAGGAACACCGAGGTTTCGGCCGCTGGTGTGTCGTGGCGTATTCGGTCGAGATCGAACATGTCGGCGCCTTCCTGGAGCGGAGAAAGATGTCGGTGCGCTGTGCTGAACTCTTGGCTACTGTCGAAAACAGGCTGTCACAACCCGAGCGGTTCGGGCACGATCAGGAGGCGAACATGTCGTCGAACGAGAAGTCCCTGGAACTGAGCTCGCGGCCGGCCGCGGAGGCCTACGTGTCCAGAGTGTGTTTCAAGCTCGGCCCGCCGCAGTTGATCGGTGCCGAACTCGAATGGTTGACCTGCACCATCGACGGCCACCGGCCCTCGCTCCATCAGATCTCCGCTGCGTTGGGGGAGTACACCCCGCGCACCATTGCACCCGATTCACCCGCCCTGACGTTGCCGGGCGGAAGCGCCGTCACAATCGAACCCGGCGGCCAACTAGAACTCTCCAGCTCACCCCACGCATCGGTGACCGAACTGCAGCGCGCGTTGGATGCGGACGTCCGCGTCGTCAGGGCTCTGATGAGCGCCGCGCAGCTGGGCATGGCGTCCGTACCTGCGGACAGTCGCCGCAACGCCCACCGAATCCTGGCTCTGCCGCGCTATTGCGCGATGGAGAACCACTTCACCACCATCGGGCCGTTCGGGAAACTGATGATGTGCAACACCGCAGCCGTGCAGGTCAGCGTCGACGCCGGTGCGGACCGAGCGGAAGTCGGCCGCCGATGGAGAATGCTCGACGCAATCGGCCCGGCGTTCGTCGCCGCGTTCGCGTGCTCGCCCGAGCTACGCGGCGCCCCCGCGGGGAAGTGGGCATCGCAACGCATGCGCACCTGGCTGGAGTTGGACGCCGGCAGAACACAGGTACCTAATACCGGTGATCCGATTTCGGACTACGCACGCTGGGTGCTCGATGTTCCGCTGCTGTGCATCCGCAGTGACGACGAAAACTGGGCGGCACCTGCCCACGCGAGCTTTGCCGACTGGCTCGACGACGCATCCCTCATCGGACGGCCCGCCACCGTCGCCGATCTCGACTACCACCTGACCACGCTGTTCCCGCACGTCCGAGCGTGCGGTCACCTCGAGATCCGCTACCTGGATGCGCAACCGGAGGGCGGGTGGGTGGTGCCGTCGGCTGCATTCGAAGCGTTGTTGGGGGATTCCGCCGTCACCGACCGGGCGACGGCTCTCGCGCGCGAGACCGAGAATCGATGGGTCGACGCTGCACGCGACGGCTTGTCCGACGCGTCGTTGCGCGAGGACGCCGAGGCACTGTTACGTCTGGCTGCCGAGAACAGCGCGGAGCACAGCGACATGCTGCACGCCGCGGCCGATCGATGCCGCCGCGGCGACCCACCGGCGGCCGATACTGCCCATGGATATGCAACGGACAGTCGAAGCCCGTCGACGTACAAGGAGTCGGTGTGACGAGCACACAACAGTCGAGTTCACAGCAGGCGAGTATCGAAAAACTGAGGAGCACAGTCGAGAATGTCCTCACCCGAAGCCGAGCCCGCAGTGCCGCGCTGACCGAGTGTGTCGACGAAAGGGACCTCCTCGCACAGCATTCGCCGTTGATGAGCCCGCTGATCTGGGATCTCGCGCACATCGGTAACCAGGAAGAGCTGTGGTTGGTGCGTGATGTGGGCGGCCGCGAGGCGGTACGCCAGGACATCGACGAGCTGTACGACGCGTTCAAACATTCCCGTTCCAGCCGGCCCTCGTTGCCGCTGCTCTCGCCGGAGGAGGCCCGCAGTTACGTCGCGACCGTCCGCGAGAAGGTGTGGGACGTGCTCAGTGCAAGTCCGTTGGACGGCCGCAGGCTCGAGCGTGACGGGTTCGCTTTCGGCATGGTTGCCCAGCACGAGCAGCAGCACGACGAGACCATGTTGGCAACACACCAACTGCGTCGCGGCCCGGCTGTGTTGCATGCTCCGGCCGCGCCGCGTGCCCAGATCCGCGCCCAGGGCGAAGTGATCATCGGCGGCGGGGAGTTCTCGATGGGCACCACCTTGGATCCGTGGGCGCTGGACAACGAGCGGCCCGCGCACAGCCGATACGTCTCCGCGTTCGCGATCGACATCGCTCCGGTTACCAACGCCCAGTACGTCGAATTCATCGCCGACGGCGGATACGAGCGGCCCGAGCTGTGGAGCGAGCGTGGATGGGCCCATCGACAGGACGAGGGACTGCGTGCCCCACAGTTCTGGGATCGCGACGCCGACGGCACCTGGTGGCGTCGGGCATTCGGTGTCACGGCACCCGTTCGCCCGGATCAACCCGTAGTGCACGTGTGCTTCTACGAGGCCGAGGCCTATGCGCGCTGGGCGGGCAAGCGTCTGCCCACCGAGGCGGAGTGGGAGAAAGCAGCGCGATTCGACCCGTCGACACGAACCGTTCGCAAGTATCCGTGGGGAGAGTCCGAACCCACCGAGGCGCACGCCAATCTCGGCCAGCGTCATCTCGAACCCGCAGATGTCGGTGCATACCCGATCGGTGCGTCCGCGCTCGGCGTCCAGCAGCTGATCGGTGACGTCTGGGAGTGGACGTCCTCGGACTTCGAGCCATACCCGGGCTTCGAGCCGTTTCCGTACGCGGAGTACTCCGAGGTTTTTCTACGCGGTGACTACAAGGTGCTTCGCGGTGGATCCTTCGGAACGGACGAGGTCGCGTGCCGGGGCACCTTCCGCAACTGGGATCACCCCATTCGTCGGCAGATATTTTCGGGCTTTCGGTGCGCACGGGACGTTCAGGGTGTGTAGGCATCTCGGCTATCTGGGCCCGGTCCGCAGTGTCGGCGGTGTCCTGACCGAGGGCGTCAACTCGTTGCGGGTGCAGTCCTGGGCGCCCAAGGACATGCGCGGCGGCGGCACCATCAACGCCGACGGCTTCGGTGCAGCGTGGTGGACGCCCGCTGGCGTCACCGCCTACCGCAACGCGATGCCGATCTGGTCGGACCCGGCGGTCGACGACGTACTCACCGGCATCGAATCGACGGCCGTGCTCGCTGCTGTCCGGTCCGCCACCGTCGGTATGCCAGTCGAGCGCAATGCCTGCGCCCCGTTCACCGACGAAACATGGGCCTTCAGCCACAATGGCGTCGTCTTCGGCTGGCCGCATGCGATGGCCGAGATCATGTCCGAGGTGCCGGCGGCGGAGATGCTCACCCTTGCCGCGCCGACGGATTCGGCAGCGCTGTGGCTGCTGCTGCGAACCCTGCTTCGCCGGCACGACCCGGAGAAGGCGCTGCGCATGCTGACGGCGCAGGTTCTGTCGGTCTGCGAGAGGCCGCGTCTGAACTTGCTGCTCAGCGACGGCAATGCCCTTTACGCGACCACCCTGCATCATTCGTTGTCCGTGCTGCGCGCCGATGACTCGGTGACTGTTGCCTCGGAGCCCCTCGACGATCGCAGGGGCTGGGTCGGCGTGGACGATCGCAAGTTCGTTCTCGCCCGGCCCGGCCACTTCGACATCTCAGACCTCGACTGAAGGAGAGCAGTGAGCGATATTGCGTTGGATGTCCACATTTCGCCGGAGAGATTGCTGGAGGACCTGCGTGCCGACGTTCGCCAGGGGCTCACGGCGACTCCGAAGTGGCTGTCACCGAAGTGGTTCTACGACGCCACCGGCAGCGCTCTGTTCGAGAACATCACCGAACTGCCCGAGTACTACCCGACTCGAACCGAACGCGCCCTCATCGAGGCGCACGCCTTCGATATCGCGGAGAAAACGGATGCGCCGATCCTCGTCGAGCTCGGCTCCGGATCCTCGGACAAGACGAGGCTGCTGCTCACCGCAGGGCTGAAACACGGATCGTTGGAACGGTACGTGCCGCAGGATGTGTCGCCGTCGGCGCTCGAAGGCGCGATCGATCAGCTCTCGCGTGAATTCCCGTCGCTCGGGGTGCGGGGAATTGTCAGCGATTTCACCGACACGCTGCAGAATTTGCCCGCGGACGGTCGTCGTACCATCGCGTTCCTCGGCGGCACTCTCGGCAATCTGATTCCGGACGAGCGCGCGAGGTTCCTCGCGGACATCGCTCGGGCTCTGGTGAGCGGGGAGTTCCTGCTGCTGGGGGTCGGATTGGTCATCGAGGAGAGCGTGCTTGTCCCCGCGTACGACGACGCAGCAGGAGTGACGGCGCAGTTCAACAGCAACGTTCTCTCGGTGCTCAACACGAGGTTGGGAGCAGATTTCGATCCTCAGCAGTTCGAGCACGTCGCGCTGTGGAACGCCGAGGAGGAGTGGATCGAGATGCGTCTTCGGGCTAGAACCGCCCAGCATGTGCATATCGCGGACCTCGAACTCGATGTCTCCTTCGACGAGGGCGAGGAACTGCGCACCGAGATTTCGGCGAAGTTCCGCAGGGAGGGCATCGACCGAGAACTCGTCGACGCGGGCTTCCGCATCGACGAGTTCTGGACCGATCCGCAGGAGAGATTCGCACTCATCCTGGCGTGCCGGGAGAAGTAACCCGGGACCACGCGGCCGCGCGACCGGTGGCCTAGGAAAGCGCGGCGATCGGGGAGATGGCGTTGGCTCGTCGCGATGGCACCAGCGATGCGCCGAGTGCGAGTAGGCCTGCGCACAGGATCGTTCCCGCTATGACGGCCCACGGGAGCGTCGGCAGTTGCACGCCCGATTGCGCGATCGAACCGAGTAGTGACTGTGCTGCGGCCCAGCCGTAGACGATGCCGAGCAGCAGACCGAAACCCATGGACGCGATCACTATCTGGGCACTTTCCGCGAGAATCATTCCGCGAATCTGTTTGCGCGTGAATCCGAGTGCGCGCAATAGGCCCAGTTCGCGGGTCCGTTGCATGATGCTCAGGAGCAGGTTGTTGACCATGCCGACCGCAGCGATGACGCCCGCGAATCCGATGAGACCGGACATGATTCCCACGGTCACTGCCATCACCTGGTCGAGCGATTCGTCGTCGAACTCGCTCTGCAGCATGGCACGGTAGCTGTACGTCGCGACTGCGAACGTGACCACGAGTGTGACTCCGATCAGCAGTCCCAATGCGGTTCGGGTGCTGCGCTCGGGGTATCGGGTGGCGTTCGCCGCGGCCAACCGTGCAGCCGGAGTGTTTCCGAAAGCGCGTCCGACGAGTCGAAGCACCCACGGCACGATGTGGTGCGCTCCGACCATGATGCCGGTGAACGAGGCCGCGCCGCCGAAGAATGCCACGAGAACGCCTGCGGGCGTGAGGGAGCCGATGAGGACCCCGAGGCCCAGAAGCACTGTGCCACCGGCGATGAGAACGATCGAGAACGTGGCCCGGGCGCGTCGTCGTTCACCGGAGCCGCCGGGAGCGTCGACAACGGCGCCCGTGGCTTGAATGGGTGTCACTTCCAGGACCCGTTTCGCCCCGACGTGCGAGGCCATCCAGGTGGTGCCCACGACGATGACGACCGGCAGGGCCACCAGCGGTTGGACGACGGTGTAGGTGACGTCGGGGAGTGTGCCGGCGGCGACGGCCACAGAGCGGGCGAGGTGGCTCGTCGCGATGCCGAGGATCGCTCCGACGGCGGCTCCGAACAGTCCCACCGAGAGCCCTTCATGCGAGACCGAGCGGCGGAGTTCGCGACCGGAGGCTCCCAGCAGTCGCAGCAGCGCAATGGTCTTCGTCCGCCCGGCGACGATGGTCGCGAAGGTGTTGGCCGTGACCACGGACGCGACGTACAGCGACAACAGAATGAACACCATCGCCACGCAGTACAGCGCCACGGCGACCGCTCCCTCTCCATCGTCACCGAAGATGTCGAGAAGGAACGCTGTCGCCTGAATCAGCACAACGCCGAAGAAGGACGCCAGGGCCGTCACCAGGATGCTGGCTCCGTGATCGCCTTGACCTGTCGATCGTGTCTTCGCAGCCATCCTCATGCTGCACTCTCCATCGCCAACATGTAGCCCGAGATCTCCTGGGCGGTGGAGCGTCCACGCTCGTCGACGATGCGTCCGTCGGCGAGGAAGACGATGCGGTCGGCGTAGCTGGCGGCGACAGGATCGTGGGTGACCATGACGATCGACTGCCCGTATTCGCGGACCGCGGCTGCGAGTAGGCCCAGTACCTCCCGGCCGGTGCGGGAGTCGAGGTTGCCGGTGGGTTCGTCGGCGAAGATCAGGTGTGGACGCGATCCGAGCGCGCGTGCGATGGCTACGCGCTGCTGCTGCCCGCCCGACAATTGATGCGGCAGATGGGCAGTACGTTCGCCGAGGCCGAGTGTGGTGATCAGCTGCTCCACCCAGGCGGCCTCGGTTGGGGTGGGCTCGCGGCCGCCGAGCTCGAAGGGAAGCATGATGTTGGCCCGAATGTCGAGTGTCGGAACGAGATTGAACGACTGGAAGACAAACCCGATCTGACGGCGTCGCAGTGCGGTGAGTGCGTCGTCGTCGAGTTCGGTGATGTCGGTGTCGGCCAATATCACCTGCCCGGAGGTCACGGAGTCGAGTCCTGCCATCACGTGCATGAGCGTGGACTTGCCGGATCCCGAAGGTCCCATGATCGCGGTGAATTCCCCGCGGTGGATGTCGAGAGATACGTCGTCGAGTGCATGGACGGTGTTGTTCGTGTCGTCGAATCGGTCGGTGCCGTCTGGTCTGCCGTAGCTCTTGCGTACGCGCTGCACGCGGGCGACCGGTGAAAGTGTGTTCGTCATGTCATCGACGCTATGGGCCTGAGGCGGCGAAAGAATCAGGCTGCAGTAGTGCACTCGTACATCTCGAGGATGACTTTTCCGGCGCGGAAGTCGTCGGTGTCAGGTCAGTCCGTGCTCGAACGCGTACACCACGAGCTGAACTCGATCGCGTAGACCGAGTTTGGTGAAGATGCGACTGATGTGCGTCTTGACTGTTGCCTCGCTGAGGTATTCGTGCGCTGCGATCTCCGCATTGCTCAGACCACGCGCCACCAATCGAAAGACCTCTTCCTCTCGAGCGGTGAGGGAAGCGAACGCCTTCGGCCTCAGCGGTGCGGGCGGCATGTCGGTGAAATGCTGCAGGAGAGCTGTCGTCGCCGAGGCCGCGATGACCGAGTTTCCCGCGTGTACCGTCCGGATCGCCGCGAGCAGAAATTCTGGATCTGCGTCCTTGAGAACGAAACCGCTGGCGCCGGCCTTGATGGCTCGTGCAGCACTCTCGTCGAGGTCGAACGTGGTCAGTACCAGGATGCGAGGCGGCTCGATGTTGCTATGGCGGGCATTGTCGAGTATCCGAGCCGTGGCGGTGATTCCATCGACGTTGGGCATGCGGATATCCATGAGCATCACGTCCGGCCGGGCGGTTGCCGCCAACGCGATCCCGTCTGCGCCATCGCCTGCTTCGCCGACGAACTCGAGGTCGCGCTGAGATGAGATGAGCATCCGTATGCCTGCGCGAAAGAGCTGCTGATCATCGACGAGTGCCACCGTGATCGGTTGGTCGTTCACTCAAAATTCCCCTTCGTGGTGGATGCGGGGATCCACACGCGGACCACCCACGAGTCGCCGTCCATGCCGCAGGTGCAGACTCCACCGGACAGCGTTGCACGCTCGCGCATACCGACGACCCCGTGCCCGAGATGTGGATGGTCGTCGTGTGAGTGGGATTCGGTGGTTGTTCCGGGTGTGTTCTTCACGATCAGTTCGAGGCCGTCGTGTTCGCTTTGCAGCGTGACCGTCACCGGACGAGTGGAGTCGCCGTGTCGTAGCGCGTTGGTCAACGACTCCTGTGCGATGCGGAAGAGTGCCAATTGCGCAGCAGCACCGACCTGTACCAGATCGTCGCACAGGGTGGCGTCGATCTGCAGCCCGGCGGCGCGCATTCTGTCGATCAACGCACCGAGGTCGGCGAGAGCAGGCGTCGCGAGGTCGTCCTCGCTGTGGCGTAGTTGGCCGAGTAGCACTCGGACGTCACCGAGTGCATCGCGTGCGGTAGCCGAGATCGTGGTGAGGGCGTTGTCGACTGCTTCGGGATCGACGGTGCGCACGTACCGCGCCCCGTCGGCCTGCGCGATCACCACAGCCAACGAGTGCGCGACGATGTCGTGCATATCGCGTGCGATTCGGTTGCGTTCCTGCTCGACGACGATGTCGTTCTGCGCGCGGGCCTGCTCGAGCTCGGCGAGTTCACGCGCGTGCCTCGATTCGATCGCAGTCCGTCTGGCGAAGGACAGTCGGCCGAGTGCCCAGGACAGGCCGAGTGCGGCCCACAGTCCGAACAGGGTGATCGCGAACTGCTCGATGCTGCCCCCGGGCTCGCCTCCTGTGGAGATGAACGGATCAACACTCCACCACGTGAGATAGGCGGCTGCGATCGCGCCACCGAGGATGGCGGAGGCCAATCCGAGGCGTCGTAGAACCCGGTCACCGTAGGCGGCCGTGGCGTACAGGATGCCGAAGACGGCGACATTGGTGGACAGGTTGACGATGGAACCGGCCATCTGAACAACGGCCAGTAGCCACGCCAGAGCCAACGACACTGCCGGTGAACGGCGGCGAAGGGCCAGAGCGACACCGAAACCGATCAGTACCACCAAGCCGGGCGCGCCGACCATTCCGGTGGCGGAGGCGGAGAAGATCAGAACGAAGACGACCGCATAGGCGATGTCGATCGCCTGCGGTGAGGTCAGTCGCTTTCTCAGCACCGGTTCAGCTTAGAAGCGAGGGCGACTAGCTGGTGCGTCGCCGCGCCTTCTCGAGGGCGCCGAGCGTACCCATGATCGAAGCGCGCTGGCGGTCGAGATCCTTCATCCGAGCGCGAGCCGGTAGTCCGGCCGAGCCGTCGAGTGCAGCGATCTGCTCGTCGATGACGGTGAGCTGTTCGAGGAGTTTCTGTCCGCGCGACTGGAGTTCGATCAAATCGACGCCGCTGACGCCTTCCTGCGACTTCTTCGTCGGTGCCTTCGCCGATGCGGCGGTCGATGCCGGTGCTGCAGCTATCGATGCAGCCGCTCTGGGACGCAACGCTTTGCGCACCGCAGCGGGGTCGGGCAGCTTCTCGAGGCGGATGCGGTTGAGTACCTCGCGGGCGTCGCGTGCGGTGACGCGGTACTCGCGTTCTTCCTCGTCGTCGGAGGCGAGGGTGCCGCCGAGGGGACGCAGACCGTACATCCCGATGAAGTGCTTGGCCTCGTCGATGACGGCTTCTTTTTCGCGGCAGAGGCCGCAGCGGGGTTCGTTGCGATACATCTCGATCGCGTCGGTGCTTCCGCACCAGACGCACCCACCTGGGGTCCAACGAGCGATTCTGGCGGTGGTAGTTGCAGCTGGACTGGAGATGGTGTGCGCGTCGATCACGACGATTCATCTTAGGCTACAACGAAACCCGCTCCGCACACCCCTCCCCGTCGAGCAGTGCTTTTCGATCACCGGAGTGACCAAGCTCATTTCGAGGGGTAGGTATGTGCGGAGCGGGTCAAGAAACCGAACGTAAGGTATTGCGGGGCTACGCGGAGCCGTTGAACAGGCTTGTCACCGAGCCGTTTTCGAAGACCTCGCGGATGGTGCGGGCGAGCAGGGGTGCAATCGACAGCTCGGTGAGCGTCTCGAAGCGCTTTTCGTCGGTGATCGGCAGCGTGTTGGTAACCACTACTTCCTTGGCGCCGCAATTCGCGAGACGCTCGGCTGCGGGATCGCTCAGCACGCCGTGGGTGGCGGCGATGACGACGTCGCCGGCTCCGGCTTCCTTGAGCACCTTGACGGCGCCTGCGATGGTGCCACCGGTATCGATCATGTCGTCGATGAGGATGCAGGTGCGTCCTTCGACGTCGCCGACGACGCGGTTGGATTTGACCTGGTTCGGTACGAGGGGATCACGCGTCTTGTGAATGAAGGCGAGGGGAGCGCCGTCGAAGCTGTCGGCCCATTTCTCGGCGACACGGACTCGACCGGAGTCGGGGGAGACGACGGTGATGTGCTGCAGGCTGTACTTGCTGCGGATGTGATCGGCGAGCTGACTGTGGGCGTGCATGTGATCGACGGGGCCGTCGAAGAAGCCCTGGATCTGGTCGGTGTGGAGGTCGACGGTGATGATGCGGTCGGCCCCGGCAGTCTTGAGGAGGTCGGCGACGAGACGGGCCGAGATGGGCTCGCGTCCGCGGTGCTTCTTGTCCTGACGGGCGTACGGGTAGAACGGCAGAATCGCGGTGATGCGCTTGGCCGATCCGCGCTTGAGCGCGTCGATCATGATCAGCTGTTCCATGAGCCAGGTGTTGAGCGGGAACGGGTGGCTCTGCAGAACGAATGCATCGGAGCCGCGAACCGACTCTTCGAAGCGCACGAAGATCTCGCCATTGGCGAAGTCACGCGCGGTCTGAGGGGTGACCTCGACTCCCAGTTCTTTCGCCACCTGCTTGGCGAGCTCGGGATGTGCTCGACCCGAGAAAAGCATGAGGTTCTTCTGGTTGTCCATCCAGTTCGGGGTGGTCACTTCTGTTCGCCGTCCTTTGATTCGTGCGCCTGTGCCGACGCGGCTGCCTGAGCTCGTGCGGCAGCATGTGCTGCCGCTGTGCCCGGGCGCTTCTTTTCCACCCAGCCTTCGATGTTGCGCTGGGAACCAGCGGAGACGGCGAGCGCCCCCGGTGGTACATCGTTGCGGAGCACGGTTCCGGCCCCGGTGTACGCGCCGTCGCCCACGTGGACCGGGGCGACGAACATGTTGTCCGATCCGGTCCTGACGTGGGAGCCGACGACGGTGCGGCTCTTGTTGACGCCGTCGTAGTTGACGAAGACGCTGGACGCCCCGATGTTCGAGTGCTCGCCCACTGTCGCATCCCCGACGTAGGTGAGGTGCGGGACCTTCGAGTGGTCGCCGATGGTGGAGTTCTTGGTCTCGACGAAGGTTCCGACTTTGGCGCTGCTGCCGATGTCGGAGCCCGGTCGAAGATATGCAAATGGCCCGACGGTGGCGCCGGGCCCGATGGTGGACTTGTCTGCCTGAGTGCGCACGACGGATGCGCGCGCACCGACGACGACGTCGCGCAGGGTGGTTTCCGGTCCGACGACTGCATCCTCGCCGACGTGAGTGTTGCCGAGCAGCTGCACGCCCGGTTCGATGCGGACGTCGGCGCCGATGACGACGTCGATGTCGATCCACGTGGTGGCCGGATCGACGACGGTGACGCCGGCGCGCATGTGCTTTTCCACGATGTGGCGGTTGAGAACGCCCGTCACGTGGGACAACTGAACCCGGTCGTTGACGCCCATCACCAGGTCGGGATCGGCGAGCTGGGTGCCATAGACGTGCAGGCCGCTGCTCTTGCTGATCTTGACGACGTCGGTGAGGTAGAGCTCGTGCTGCGCGTTGGCGGTGCTGAGTTTGCCGAGGGCCGAACGCAGCGCCACCGCATCGAAGGCGTAGACACCGGAGTTGACCTCGTCGATCAGTATCTGGGCCGGGCTGGCGTCGGCGTGCTCGACGATCTCGGCGACTTCACCGTCACCGGTACGGACGATGCGGCCGTATCCGTTGGCATCGGCGGGCACGAAGGTGAGCACTGTGGCGGCGGCGGCCTTGGGCGCGCTGAGATGCTCGTCGAGCAGGGCCTTGAGGGTGTGACCGTCGAGCAGGGGGACGTCGGCGGCGGTCACCAGAACGGTGCCGACGAAGTCGTCGGGCAGCGCGCGCAAGCCGCATTGCACTGCGTGGCCCGTGCCGAGCTGCTCCTCCTGTACCGATGTCGTGATGGTTCGGCCCAGCTCGGAGCCGATTTCGGTGACGGATTCGCTCACGCGTTCGCGATCGTGCCCGACGACGGTGACGAGGTGGTCCGGAGCTAGGTCAGCGGCGGCGTAGAGCGCGTGCGCGAGCATCGTGCGGCCGGCCAGAGGGTGCAGTACCTTCGGGGTCTTCGATCGCATCCGGGTGCCTGCACCCGCAGCGAGAACGACCACGGCGGTGTGCAACTGCAACGGATCTCCTTGGCGACATTCGCGAACTAGTTGTGAAAGGCAGATACTTCTCGCTCCGCCGCCAGGACTCGAACCTGAACTATCTGAACCAAAATCAGAGGTGCTGCCATTACACCACGGCGGATCGTGGACCAGCGGTTTCTCCGGCTACCGGTGGCCTGTATCCAACAGACTACGGCGCGGCTCTCCCGCCGAGCGCAACGAGTCTCGCATGAGATGTGGCCGTAGGTCGAACCACTCCCGGTGTTTCGTGCCCTCGTGTCGCACTACCCTTGATGCGGTGGGGGACGAGCGCAAACCATCGGAGGGCCTGTTGACCGAACCCGAGAAGGTGCCACGCGTCCGAATGACAGGGACGCAGCGGCGTGAGCAGTTGATCGAGATCGGCCGATCGCTGTTCGCCGAGCGTGGCTACGAAGCGACTTCCGTGGAAGAGATCGCGGTCCGAGCGAGCGTGTCCAAGCCGGTGGTCTACGAGCACTTCGGCGGGAAGGAGGGTCTGTACGCGGTCATCGTCGACCGGGAGATGTCGACGCTGCTGCAGATGATCACGTCCTCTTTGTCGCAGAATCGTTCCCGCGTTCGCGTCGAACGTGTCGCGCTTGCGCTGCTCACGTATGTGGAGGACCGCACCGACGGATTCCGCATCCTCGTCCGCGATTCACCGGTCGCGGCGCCCGACGGTAAGTACTCGTCGTTGCTCAATGATGCGGTGAGCCAGGTCGGGCACATCCTGGCCAGCGATTTCACGCGTCGCGGGTTCGATGCCGGTTTCGCGCCGCTGTACGCGCAGGCGCTCGTGGGGATGGTGTCGATGACGGCGCAGTGGTGGCTCGACGTTCGAGAGCCGTCCAAGGAAGTGGTTGCCGCTCACGTCGTCAATTTGTGCTGGAACGGACTCACCAATCTGGAGGCCGTCCCGCAATTGGGGGGCGAATGAGCGGTCGATTTTTCCGCGGACACGTTAAAGAGCGGGTAGCGTGTGATTTGCAGTACATTGAGACCTGTATCACACAGGCTCTGGCTACTTGTCCAGACCGGAGCTAGTAGATCAAGGCGAGAATGTCACTGGGTGGTACCGTTCGATCGTAATTTGCGCAGTGACAGTCCAGTATTGCGAAGGCGGATCCAATGGTCAGACAGGCCCGCGCGGAGATAACTCGCGACACCGTGCTGTCGGGAGCCGCAAATGTGTTCCTGCGCCTCGGCTACGCGAATGCGGGCCTCAGCGAAATCATCTCTCAGTCCCAGGTGACCAAAGGCGCTCTCTACTTCCATTTCGGCTCGAAGGAAGAACTGGCGCGTGCCGTCATCGACGAGGGCAACTCTCGGCTCGTGACAGCGTGCAAGCAGTTCAACGACGGCCGCATCCCGGCCCTCGAGGCGGCAATCGGCATTTCCTACATCGTGGTGGATATGTCGGTCAGCGACCCGATGGTGTCGGCGATGTTGCGCCTCAGCCATCAGATCGGTGACTACCGCGGCACGCAGGGCAATGTGATGGCTGGGTGGAGCGAGGCCTTCGACCACCTCGCAGCCAAGGCCATCAAGCAGGGCGACCTCGACGCCGACGCCGACTCCAAGACCATCGGAGCACTCGTTCTCGAGATCTTGACCGGTGCGCACATGGTTGCCGTCGCCACCTCGACGACCGATGAACTGCCCGCTCGCATGGAGCGCCTCTGGTACTACCTTCTCCCGTCCCTCGTGACGCCGGGCAAGGTCGAGTACTTCCGCGAGTTCGCTGCCCGCCGGGTCATCCGCCACTAGCGTCTGGCTCCTCGAGGAAGCTCGAGGCAGCAGTTCGATCAGGCGGGTGTCGATCGGCGTGGTGTCGTCTCGAGCCGGCCTCGTCCTGGTGCATTCGGCCTGAGCTCCCGTTCGGTCCCGGCTGCCGCGAGGTCGTGCTGCTCCCATAGACTCGACCTCGACTTGCCGCACGCCTCATCGGCGTCGGCGTCGTATCAGCGTCACTGCATCATTCGCAGCCGTCGTGTCTACTCGCTTCAGGAGCATCGCTGTTGTCTTCCGATTCCTTGCCGGATACCGCTGCTTCCTCCTCGGCTGCCGCATCGACGATCCTTCCCGACCCGCACCTGGCGTTGTCAGGGCTGGTCGGTCTCGCGCTGAGGGACACCTCGCTCTCGTCCGTCACCGAGGCGGTCGGCGCCGCCGAGCGCACCTTTGTCGGCCCCAACGCGTCCCGGCCATTCGTCACCGCGGCCATCGCCGCCCGCGCGCAGGTTCTCGTCGTCACAGCAACAGGGCGTGAGGCCGACGACCTCACCGCCGAATTGCGCCAGGTGCTGGGCGACGGCGTTGCGCAGTTCCCGTCCTGGGAGACACTGCCGCACGAGCGGCTCTCGCCGAGCGCGGACACCGTCGGGCGACGGCTCGAGGTGCTGCGTCGACTGGCTCGCCCCGAGGACAAGGACTACGGACTGCCGTTGCAGGTCATCGTCACCACCGTCCGGTCGCTGGTGCAGCCGATGGCCCCCGGGCTCGGTGAGATCGAGCCCATCGGATTGAAGGTGGGCGTCGAGATCGACTTCGACGGACTCATCCACCGGCTCGTGGAACTGGCGTACACCCGCGTCGACATGGTCGGAAAACGCGGGGAGTTCGCCGTCCGAGGTGGCATCCTCGACATTTTCTCGCCGACGGCCGATCATCCCGTGCGTGTGGAATTCTGGGGTGACGAAGTCACCGAACTTCGTGCTTTTTCCGTGGCGGATCAGCGATCGCTGGCGGACGTCGAGATCGAATCGGTCATCGCTCCGCCGTGCCGCGAGCTGATCCTCACATCGGAAATCCGTGATCGGGCAGCGGCTCTTGCAGCGGACAATCAGGCCGACGCCGCTCTTGTCGAGATGCTCGACAAACTCTCTGCAGGCATCCCCGTGGAAGGGATGGAGGCGCTGCTGCCGCTGCTACAGCCGGGTGAGCTCGAATTGCTCGCCGACATACTCCCCGCGGGCGCGCATGTTCTGCTGTGCGATCCCGAGCGGATTCGCACACGGGCGACCGATCTTGTGCGTACGGGTCAGGAATTCCTCGAAGCGTCGTGGACGGCGGCGTCCGTCGGCGGCGCGGCACCGCTCGATGCGGCGGCGATCAACACCGAGAGCCTCGGCGGGCTGAGCCTCGATCTCGGGGCATCGGCGTATCGGTCGCTACGTCAGATTCGCGAGTCCGCGCAGGCCCACGGACGGCCGTGGTGGACCATCAGCCCACTCGCCTCCGGCAGCGGCGACGAGGTCGAGTTGGTCGTCGAGTCGATTCCCGAGGTTCGCGGTTCCGAGGAACTGCTGACGGGCGTGTTCGCGATGTTGCGTGCGCATGTGTCCACGGGCGGTCGGGCTGTCATCGCCGTGGCGGGTGCAGGCACGGCTACCCGCATCATGGAACGTCTCGGTGAAGCCGAAGTGCCTGCGGTGCATATCGAATCGGGCGCCGAACCGCTACCCGACGTCGTCAGTGTGCTGTGCGCGACCCTGCACGAGGGCCTGATTCTGCGCGACGCAGGACTCGTGCTCGTCACCGAGAGCGACCTCACCGGTAACCGTGTCGCGGCCGCCGAGGGCCGAAAGATGCCCGCCAAGAGGCGAAATCAGGTCGATCCGCTTGCGCTGGTCGCGGGCGACAGCGTCGTGCACGATCAGCACGGTATCGGCCGGTTCGTCGAAATGATCGAGCGCACCATCGGCGGTGCGCGGCGCGAGTACCTCGTCATCGAGTACGCGCCCAGCAAGCGCGGGCACCCCGGTGACCGTCTGTTCGTGCCGATGGATTCGCTCGACCAACTCTCGCGCTACGTGGGCGGCGAGCTTCCGTCACTGAGCAAGCTCGGTGGATCGGACTGGGCCAACACCAAACGCAAAGCCCGCAAGGCTGTTCGAGAGATCGCCGGAGAACTGGTCCAACTGTACGCCGCGCGGCAGGCCGCCCCCGGTCATGCTTACGGCCCGGACACACCCTGGCAGCGGGAGATGGAAGACGCGTTCGGCTTCACCGAGACGATGGATCAGATGACGGCCATCACCGAGGTCAAGGCCGATATGGAGAAGCCCGTTCCGATGGACCGCGTCATTCTCGGTGACGTCGGCTACGGCAAGACCGAGATCGCGGTGCGAGCTGCGTTCAAGGCCGTGCAGGACGGTAAGCAGGTAGCCGTGCTGGTGCCGACAACGCTACTGGCGCAACAGCATCTGCAGACGTTCACCGCGCGCATGGCGGCGTTCCCCGTGACAGTGAAGGGTCTGTCCCGCTTCACGCACGGTGCGGAGTCGAAGCAGGTCATGGCAGGTCTCGCCGACGGTACAGTCGACATCGTGATCGGAACGCACCGGCTACTGCAGACCGGTGTGGCATGGAAGGACCTCGGGCTCGTCATCGTCGACGAGGAGCAGCGTTTCGGCGTCGAGCACAAGGAGCACATCAAATCGCTCCGCACTCACGTGGACGTACTGACCATGTCCGCCACACCGATTCCCCGTACGCTCGAGATGAGCTTGGCCGGTATTCGTGAACTCTCGACCATCCTCACTCCGCCGGAGGAACGTCATCCTGTCCTGACATACGTGGGTGCGTACAACGACAAGCAGGTCGCTGCGGCCATTCGTCGTGAGCTGCTGCGCGATGGACAGGTCTTTTTCGTGCACAACCGGGTCAGCTCGATCGACAAGGCTGCCAAGAAGATTCGCGATCTCGTGCCCGAGGCCCGCGTTGCCACCGCGCACGGGCAGATGAACGAGGAAACGCTCGAGCGTACGGTGCAGGGATTCTGGCAGCGCGAGACCGATGTGCTGGTGTGTACCACCATTATCGAGACCGGACTCGACATCTCCAACGCCAACACCCTCATCGTCGAACGCAGTGATTCGCTTGGGCTCTCGCAGCTGCATCAGTTGCGTGGGCGCGTCGGACGTAGCCGTGAACGTGGATACGCGTACTTCCTGTATCCGCCCGAGAAGCCGCTCACCGAGACTGCATACGACCGACTCGCCACGATCTCGCAGAACTCCGATCTCGGAGCTGGAATGGCCGTGGCGATGAAGGACCTCGAAATCCGTGGCGCCGGTAACGTTCTCGGCGCAGAGCAGTCCGGTCATGTCGCAGGCGTCGGGTTCGATCTGTACGTGCGACTCGTCGGCGAAGCTGTCGAGGCATACCGTGCGGCCGCCGACGGTAGACCGATCACCACCGATGATGCCCCCAAGGAGGTGCGCATCGACCTACCCGTCGACGCTCACATTCCGCCGGATTACGTCACCAGCGACCGGTTGCGACTCGAGGCGTACCGCAAGCTAGCGGCCGCCGCCGATTCGGAAGGAATCACCGCCGTCATCGACGAAATGGTCGACCGGTACGGCCCTCTTCCAGAGGAGGTCGGCCGGCTCGTCTCCGTCGCGAAGTTGCGCCTGATCGCCAAAGAATACGGTCTCACCGACGTCAATGTCAGTGGCACACAGGTCAAGATCGCACCGTTGGACCTGCCCGACTCCAAGCAACTCCGTCTCAAGCGGCTCTACCCCAGCGCGGCCTACCGCGCGACCACCGGAGTGGTGCAGTTGCCACTGCCCCGGGTGGAGGGCGGCGGCGTCGGTGCCGCGCGGGTGCGCGATGTCGAATTGGTCCAGTTCATTGCCGACCTCATACTGTCCCTCGACAGCAAACCGTCCAGGTCGGTGTTGCTGGAGCAAACTGTGGAGGTGTGATGACGGTAGTGCTGCTCGATCCTCTGCGGCCGACGATGGTGCCCGCCGAGGCCATCGAATTTCTCAGTGGAATAGTCGAATTCACCGAGGAAGTGCCCGTTCGGACGCGCTGGTTGTTCTCCGGGGCAGCGCATGCCGACGGCTCTGCGGAGGTACTCGTCAGCACCGATCCTGGCAATCGAGACGTGCAGGCGCGCATCTCCCGGGGTGAGCAGGTCATTGCGTCGCCGAACCTCCCCGGAGACGATCTGATCGCGGCCGTGATGCTGATGGATCGACTGCGAACCATCGGCGGATGGGAAGCGCAGCAGACGCACGCATCGTTGAGCGGTTACCTCCTCGAGGAAACCTACGAACTACTCGATGCCATCCACAGCGGCAATCTGCTCGATCTCAAAGAAGAACTCGGGGACATCCTCCTGCAGGTGCTCTTCCACTCCCGCATCGCGCAGGACGCCTCGGAGAATGCTTTCGATGTCGACGATGTCGCAGCCGGCTTGGTGGCCAAGCTGACGCACCGAACCCCACATCTCACCGACGGTTCGACCGGTCCCATCGATGTTGCGGCGCAAGAGAAAGCGTGGGAAGAGCGGAAGGCGTCGGAGAAGGCGCGAGAATCCTGCCTCGACGGCATCGCGATGGCTCAGCCCGCTCTGGCTCTCGCGCAGAAGGTGATCGCCCGGGCGAGCAAAGCCGGCCTACCCGAGGACCTCGTACCGGACGAGCTGCGGACCGTGCACATCGGCCTCGACCACAGCCACGGCGGCGAAAGTGCAGAAGACCTGCTGCGCAGAAACGTACTGACCTTCGCCAGCCGTATCCGTGAGGCCGAGCAGTCGGCGAAGAATCACGGCGCCGAACCCGGGCATTTGTCTGCCATCGAATGGATCGAGAACTGGGGTCGGCGGTAGTTCGGGTGTTGGTCGCCCGCCCTTTCGGCATGAATGGCACATTGAAGCTGTCTAGGCGTATGAATGTGCCATTGATGCGGTGGGTTTGCGGTTTGTTGGTGAGCGAATGTCACCTTTGCTCACCTCGAGTGACCGAATGGGGCATTCGTACACTCTGCGTGACTCGGTGTGACATTCGCTGGGTTCGGGGTGACCGACTGTGACATTCGCTCACCGTTGTAGGCCTACTTTGGCCCAGCCTGGCCAATCGCGATCGAATTATCGTGCTCGGTGTCGTCGTATACTGTGAAGAACTTCTGGAAGACCGCCTGCATGTCCTTGACTACTTGAATGTCCTCGGGTGAGTCGACTCAAGGGGGCGGAAGGGACGACGAGATCGCTTCGGTGTGCTTTCGGGCAATCGCGCACAGATCACCCGGGTCCGTCCGCGTGCGCTTCCGCGACGCAGTGAAAGTTGCTACCCCTGATTGGGTGGCAAACGCGATGTCGCATGAGTCCGAGGACTCTGCAACTTCGAGCTTGTATTGGTTCGCGTCGCGGCCATCGATCGTTGTAGTGGTCAACTCTGTAATTCGTTCATCTTTGACTACGTCCTGAACCGTGTGCTTGGGGGAAAAGAAAACAGAGTAGAAGTACCACGCTGGTTGTGACGAACTCTGCCAAGTGCAAATGTCCCAACCTGGAGTTACGTCCTCCTCGTCGCCCAAGAATCTCCTCGACAGGTTGGACGCAAGCCCCCACAGTTCGGTTCCATTCGCGCCGCTGGATCGGGCTGCTTGCGTCAGCGGCGCGAACTCTCCCCGGAACCCCGAGCTACTTCCTCCAGAACAGGTGGTGTTCGACTCCGCTTCGGCTGGGAACGACTTCGTGCTCGAATCGGTCGTCGAGCTCGTCGGGTGATTCCCAGAGCTTGAGCCCCGTCCCGAATTCGATGGGGGAGACCGTGACGTGCATGGTGTCGACAAGATCCGCGTCGAGAAATTCTCGGATGGTGGTGACGCCGCCGCCGAGTCGCACATCGCGGCCGAGTGCTGCTTCCTTCGCCTGCTGGAGCACACTTGCTGGTTCGCCGCTCACGAAGTGGAACGTAGTGTCGGATAGCGTGATCGATGGCCGAGTGTGATGGGTCATGACGAACACTGGCGTATGGAAGGGTGGCTCGTCGCCCCACCAGCCCTGCCATTCGAGATCTGCCCAGGGGCCACGCTGCGGTCCGAACTTGTTTCGGCCCATGATTTCGGCGCCGATGTTGTGGGAGAAATCGCGAGTGAAGTAGTCGTCGAGGCCGCGGCTGCCGCCAGGATCCGTACGGTTCGGCCAGCTCGCGGTGGCGCCGGCCCACGCAAACATCCCCTGATGGTCGAGCCCGAACGGGCTGTCGAAGCTCTGGTCGACGCCCGCGGCGATTCCGTCACGGGAGACCCCGAAATTCTGAACCCGAACTAACTGCTGCATTGCCTACTCCCGCCGTCGATGGTGTCCTACGAGATGCAGACTCGACAACATCTGCAAACTCATCGCCGCGATGGGCTCGGCGAGACCGAATGTGACATTCGCTATCGCCGAGGTGAGCGAATGCGCCATTCGTACACTCTGAGTGACCGAATGTGACATTCGCTCCGGCCCGGCCAAAGTGACCGAATGTGACATTCGCTCCGGCCCGCCCGCAGCAAACCTCAACCGAACAAGGTCGAACCCCAGTAGTCTGACTCGCCCAACCCCGGGGGACACGCGAATACGGCCGATCCGACGTGTTGGATGTATTCGTTCATCGCATCGTTGCGGGCCAGTGCACGCTGCATGGGCACGAACTGGGTCAGGGGATCGCGGCAGTAGGCGATGAAGAACAATCCGGCATCGAGGTGCCCGAAGCCGTCGGACCCGTCGGTGAAGTTGTAGCCGCGTCGCAGAATCTGCACTCCGCCGAGCTCCTCCTTCGAGGCCAATCGCACGTGTGCGGCGGTGTCGATCAACGGCCCGTCGGGGCCCGTCGAGTCCAGGTCCAGCGGATCGAATTCGTCGGAGTAACCGAGCGGTGCGCCGACCCCCTTGCTGCGCCCGATCACCCTTTCCTGTTCCTTCAAGGTGGTCCTGTCCCAGGACTCGATGAGCATGCGGATGCGTCGCGCAACGAGGTATGAGCCGCCGGCCATCCACGGCTGATCGTCGGCATCGGAAACCCACACGAAGTCCTCGAGCAGCGACGGGTCCTCGGCTTTGAGATTCGCAGTCCCGTCCTTGAACCCGAACAGATTCCGCGGTGTGGCCTGTGAGGTCGACGTCGACGAGGTGCGTCCGAACCCCAGCTGTGACCATTTGACCGACACTGTGCCGAAGCCGACACGAGCCAGGTTTCGGATCGCGTGGACGGCGACCTGCGGGTCGTTGGCGCAGGCCTGGATGCACAGGTCACCGCCGGAGCGTCGGGCATCGAGGTTGTCGCCGGGGAAGTGCTGCAGGTCGGCCAAGGAGGCGGGCCGAAACTCGGAGAGTCCGAACCTGTCGAACAGTCCTGGCCCGAACCCGATCGTCAGCGTCAACGACGAGGCCGCGAGCCCCAGGGCCTCACCGGTATCGGTCGGGACCTTGTATTCCCCATCCCCGACGGCACCGTCGGGGAACGTCTCCTCGCCCCGAACCAGCCGCTCGGCCATCTCGGTCCACTCCCGCAGCAGAGCGACGAACTCCTCCCGCGAATCCGTCGTGATATCGAACGCGACGAAATGCATGCGGTCCTGAGCTGGCGTGACGATGCCGGCTTGGTGGTCACCGCGGAAGTCCACCACGTCCGATACCGCATCGGGGGACGAGTTACCAGCCGCATAGCCCCCGACCGCTCCCGCGCCTACCAGCGCCGCGCCGGCCCCGACGGCACCGAAGAGGCGCCGTCGGGAAAAACTGCCAGACTTACTGTCCTGCAACGACACCCTGCACCTGACTCACTTCTGCGGACAGCGCATCGATCTTGGTCGACAGCTCCTGCCTTTGTGGTTCGGTGACGGTGTCGTAGAACACGAAGCCATCACCCTGACGGTATTCGGCGAGTTCGGCGTCGAGTTCGGCGAATCGGGTGTCGATCGCGCTGCCGAGTTCTGCATCGTTCTGGTCGATGATCGGGCGCACAGCGGCAACCGCTGCCTGCGAACCGTCGACGTTGGCCTGGAAGTCCCACAGGTCGGTGTGTGAGAAGAAGTCCTCTTCGCCGCTGATCTTGGTCTTGGCGACCTCGTCGAGCAGGCCCTGAGCGCCGCCGGCAACCTGGATCGGGTCGATGGTGAAATCCTCGGCCTTGATCTTGTCGGCGAGTTCGGCGATGTCGGCCTGCAGTCGGTCGGCCATGGCGTTGGTATCGGGCTGCAGTCCCTGCTCCCACAGATCTTTCTCGATGCGGTGGAAGCCGGTCCACTCGGCGCCGGGCTCGACGTCGGGCTCTCGCAGGTCGATGCGTGGGTCGAGGTCGTCGGGGAAGCTCTCGGCGACAGGCTCGATGCGCTCGTAGTAGCTACGCGTGATGGGGAATTGGGCCTTGGCGGATTCGATGTCGCCACTCTTGACCGCGGCGACGAACTGGGCGACGGTGTCCTGTAGCGCGTCGACCTGGCTGATGACGTAGCGCTTGTAGCCCGTCGCGGCTTCGGCGAGAAGGCCGTCCTCGTCTGCCTGACGCACGGCCTCGCCGGTGACGACGAAGTTCGTGCGGATGCCGTCGCCGACCATGCCTGCCTTGCAGGCGGTTTGGTAGGTGCCGGGGTCGGGCAAAGCCACGATGAGCTGACGCGTCAGGCCGGGGCCGATGTTCTCGACCTCACCCATGACACGATCGCCCTCGCTGTAGACGTAGAACTCGGTGACCTTGCTCCCGTTGTTGGTGATCTGAAACGTCGTGTTGCCCGTGAAGCCCTCGGTCGACGCGACCTCACAGGTGGTGTCGGTTGCAGTGACGGCGATGTCGGCCGCGCTCGTCTCGGACGAGGATTTCTCGGTGCAGCCGGCGAGTGCCAGCGGGAGCACTGCGACGGCGGTCAAAGCGTAGGTGGTGCGACGCATCGATCAGACGCCTTTCATGAGGTGAGTGCGGGTTCGCGAACGCGGACCGGCCGGAGGAACAGGTAGAGCACGACCACGAGGTAGACCACCCAGCCGATGACTTGGAGGACGGTCGGCTCGGGTCGGAAGTTGAAGATGCCGGCGAGAACGGTGCCGTACCAGCTCGAGGCGTCGAAGTGTGCGGTGATGTCGAAGGCGACCGAGCTTCCGCCGGGGATCACACCGCCGATCTGCAGAGCGCGGATTCCGTAGGCGAGGATGCCCGCGGCGACGACGATCAGAAAGATGCCGGTGTACTTGAAGAACACGGCGAAGTTGATGCGGATGGCACCGAAGTAGAGAAACACCGTCAGGATTGCCGCGACGACGATGCCTAGCAGTAGCCCGAGCAGCGGCCACAGGCTGCCGTTAGCGTTCTCCGCATACCCGACCATGAGCAGCGCCGTTTCGATCCCTTCGCGCCCGACGGCGAAGAAGGCCAGCGTCAGGACGGCGATCGGCCCGACGGTCAACGCCCGTTCCATTCCGGTGCGTAATTCACCGGCGATGTCTTTGGCGGCCGTGCGCATCCACAGCACCATTGCGGTGACGATGCCGACGGCGACGAGTGAGGCGAGCCCGGCGATGATCTCGGCGGTGAGGCCGGTGACCGTCGACGTCCCGTAGTGGATGACGAAAAAGACGACAGCAACCATCGCGACGGCGGCGCCGACTCCGAACCAGACCCACCTGAGCGCATCGCGGCGGTCTGCCTTGACGAGGAACGCGACCAGGATCATCACGACGATGCCGGTTTCGAGGCCCTCGCGCAGACCGATCAGTCCGCTCCCGAACATCTGGGTCGTGATCGACGGAGTCGATGCCAAAGAGATGATCGACGGAGTCGAGGCGGCGAGTACGGACACGGGTGGTGCTCCTGGAGATTGCGAAACAAGGGTAGGCGTACCTTAGGTGGCATTGTGGAACATACACCCTTCGCGGCCAGGCAAAAAGCCTTTGACCTGCGCATACTGTCGGCTTTAGGTTTCTATTACTTTCGATAGGCAGGATGGTGGAGTGAAGATCCGACTGCTCCAGCTGCTCGCCGTTGTCGCGGCGGGTTCGATGGTCGCGGCTTGTGGCTCGACGGAACCGCGACGAGCTATTCCCGAGGGCATCCCGCCCGGGCCGGGGACGCCCGTCCCCGTCATCGACTTCAATGCCCCCGGCAGAACAGCCGATCTCCTGCTTGCCTGGGCCGAGCCGCAGGCGGATGCGTTGAAAATCTCGGTTCCCGCACTCGCCGCCTATGCGCACGCTGCCGCGATCATGGCCGACACGTCACCGGGTTGCGGGATCGCGTGGACGACGCTGGCCGGGATCGGTTACATCGAAAGCAGACACGGCACGTATGCGGGATCTGCGGTCGCGTTCGACGGCACGGTGGCACCGCCCATCCGCGGTATTGCGCTCGACGGTGGGCCGGGCATCGCAGAAATTCCGGACACCGATGGCGGGTTCCTCGACGGAGATCCGATCTACGACCGGGCCGTCGGGCCGATGCAGTTCATCCCCGAAACGTGGCGAAAGTGGGGTGTCGACGCCGACGGCGACGGCGCGGCCAACCCCGACAATCTCGACGACGCGGCCCTGACGGCAGCGCGCTATCTGTGCGCCCGCGGCGGCGACCTCCGCACTCCCGAGGGCTGGGAGCGTGGGCTGATGGCCTACAACCAGTCCGGGGTGTATCTGCGGGATGTGCGCGACGCCGCCGCCGCGTACTCGATCGGAACCCACGCCTAACCGTCGGGCGTCGCATGCGGGGACGTCGTGCGAGCGGCTAGTCTGACACCCGGCACAGTCCGCAGCTCGGTCGTCGACGTCCACTGATGAAGTGGTCTCGGCGGTCCCCGTTACTAGGAGAAGCATTCGTGGCCATCATTGAGCAGGTCGGAGCTCGCGAGATCCTCGACTCCCGTGGCAACCCCACGGTCGAGGTCGAGGTCGCGTTGGACGACGGAACCTTGACCCGGGCGGCAGTACCCTCCGGCGCCTCCACCGGTGAGCACGAGGCCGTCGAGCTTCGCGACGGTGGCACCCGCTACGGCGGCAAGGGCGTCGAGAAGGCCGTCAACGCCGTCCTCGACGAGATCGCACCCGCCGTCATCGGCCTCGACGCCATCGAGCAGCGGGCCGTCGACCAGGCCCTTCTCGACCTCGACGGCACCCCGAGCAAGTCGCGTCTGGGCGCGAACTCGCTGCTCGGCGTTTCGCTTGCAGTCGCCAAGGCTGCTTCGGAATCGGCTGGTCTCGAGCTCTTCCGTTACCTCGGTGGCCCCAACGCCCACATTCTTCCCGTGCCGATGATGAACATCATCAACGGCGGCGCTCACGCTGACAGTGGCGTCGACGTGCAGGAATTCATGATCGCGCCGATCGGTGCGCCCACCTTCAAGGAGTCCCTGCGCTGGGGCGCCGAGGTGTACCACTCGCTCAAGTCGGTCCTCAAGGCCAAGGGCCTGTCGACGGGCCTGGGCGACGAGGGCGGGTTCGCACCCGATCTCGCCGGCACCAAGGCCGCGCTCGACCTCATCCTCGAGGCCATCGAGAAGGCCGGTTACAAGCCCGGTCAGGACATCGCGCTCGCCCTCGACGTCGCTGCCACCGAGTTCTACACGGCAGGCACCGGCTACGCCTTCGAGCGTGAGACCAGGTCGGCCGAGCAGATGTCGGCGTTCTACGGCGAGCTCGTCGACGCCTACCCGCTGGTGTCCATCGAGGATCCCCTCGACGAGAACGACTGGGACGGCTGGGTCGCGCTCACCGAGAGCATCGGCGACAAGGTTCAGCTGGTCGGCGACGACCTGTTCGTCACCAACCCGGAGCGCCTCGAAGACGGCATCGTCAAGGGCGCAGCCAATGCGCTGCTGGTCAAGGTCAACCAGATCGGCACGCTCACCGAAACCCTCGACGCAGTCGAGCTCGCGCATCGCAACGGCTACAAGACCATGATGAGCCACCGCAGCGGCGAAACCGAGGACACCACCATCGCTGACCTGGCAGTTGCCGTCGGATGTGGTCAGATCAAGACCGGTGCACCCGCTCGAAGCGAGCGTGTGGCCAAGTACAACCAGTTGCTGAGAATCGAAGAAGCTCTCGGCGACGCGGCGCGTTACGCGGGCGAGCTGGCGTTCCCCCGGTTCAATTACGAGGGATAGTTCAAGCCGAGCGTTACTGAGGTGGATCGATGGCGGCACGACGAGGAAGGCCGGGGACCAGTCCGGGAGGACGTGACCCCCGACCTCGCGGCCGCTCGACTTCGCGGAAGGACCGGTCGGCCGGTGCTGCGTCGGGAAACCAGCGCAGTTCCGGTCAGCCGGCGCCCGAGCCGTCGGATCAGGCTCGTGACGCGGTAGTCGCCGGAAAAGCAGCTCCCCGACGCGTCGAGGCTCGCGCGTCGGCGGGATCGGGTGGTGAGCGGACGTTCTTCGGACTCTCGACGGCCCGGGCCGTGATCCTCGCCGTCGTCGTCTGCGCGTTGGCGCTGACATTGGCGATGCCGCTGCGGACGTATTTCTCGCAGCGCGCCGAACTCGAGCAGGTCCTCGCCGAGGGCGAGGCACTCGAAGAAGAAGTCGCGGCCCTCGAGACGGAGAAGACGCAACTCAACGATCCGACACGTATCGCAGCCGAGGCGCGCTCTCGGCTGCGGTGGGTGATGCCGGGGGAGACGCCGTACACGGTGCAGTTGCCCGGCGACGTCGGTCCGACAGAAGAAGAAGTGGAAGAAGCCAAGAAGGCCGAGGGGCCCTGGTATCGAGGTCTGTGGGAGTCGGCCGTGCAACCGCAGGAAAGCGCGGAACCCGGCCCGCCGCCGCCAGATGCGCTACCACGCGAAGCCGTGCCGGCGCCCGAGCTCGAACCGGCTCCCGCGCCGGAAATAGAAGGAGGACCTGTCGGGTGAGCTCGACTGAGGGTAGTTCTGCAGTATCGCAGGAAGATTTGGACGCGGTCGCGTCCCAGCTGGGCCGCGAGCCCAGGGGCGTGCTCGAGATCGCGTACCGCTCCCCGGACGGTCGTCCCGGCGTGGTCAAGACCGCTCCCAAGCTTCCCGACGGCACCCCGTTCCCGACGCTCTACTACCTGACCGATCCGCGGTTGACCGCCGAGGCGAGCCGTCAGGAGTCGGCGGGCGTCATGCGTGAGATGACCGAGCGCCTCGGCACGGACGAGGCACTCGCAGCCGGCTATCGCCGTGCGCACGAGTCCTACCTCGCCGAGCGAGACGAGATCGAACCGCTCGGAACCGATTTCACCGGTGGCGGTATGCCGGATCGAGTGAAGTGCCTGCACGTTCTGATTGCGCATTCACTCGCCAAGGGGCCGGGGCTCAATCCGCTGGGCGACGAATCGGTCGCTCTCGCGGCCGAGAACTCGTTGCGCGGCAAGGCTATTCCGGCGGACTGGCCGACCATCGATGAACTACGTGGGGAAACAACATGACTCGGGTCGCTGCCATCGACTGCGGCACCAATTCCATCCGGCTTCTCGTCGCCGACGTGAAGGACGGAGTGCTGACCGATGTTTCGCGCGAGATGCGCATCGTCCGGCTCGGGCAAGGCGTCGACGCGACGGGATCGTTTGCGCCCGAGGCGATCGAACGCACACGCGTCGCGCTGGAGGAGTATGCCGGGATCATCCGTGAAACGGGTGCCTCGGCCATTCGCATGGTCGCGACGTCAGCGACACGTGATGCGTCCAATCGTGACGAGTTCTTCGAGATGACGCGGACGATCCTCGATCCCATCGTGTCCGGGTCGGTGGCCGAGGTCATCACGGGCGACGAGGAAGCGCGCCTGTCGTTCGCCGGTGCCGTCGGGGAACTGGACGCCAAGGGTGCACCCTTCGTGGTCGTCGACCTCGGTGGCGGTTCCACCGAGCTCGTTCTCGGCGACGCCAAGGGTGTCCGCGCGGCATTCTCTGCGAACATCGGTTGCGTGCGCTTGACCGAGCGGTTCCTGCACAGCGATCCGCCCACCGCCGAGGAGATTGCCGGGGCCCGCGAGTTCGTCAGAGAGAAGCTGCACGAGGCGTTCGAGGACGTGCCCATCGGTGAGGCCTCCAGTTGGGTGGGCGTCGCAGGCACCATGACGACCATCGCAGCCATCGCCTCCGGTCTGCAGGAATACGACGCCGACAAGGTGCACCTGACCCGCATCTCGTTCACCGACCTGTTCGAGGTGTGCGATCGACTCGTGCACATGACGCGCGAAGAACGAGCGGCGTTGGGCCCCATGCATCCTGGACGGGTCGACGTCATCGGCGGCGGATCGCTCGTGTGCAGCGTGCTCGCCGAGGAATTCGAACGCCGCGGCGCCGTCAGCACCCTTGTCGTCAGTGAACACGACATCCTCGACGGAATCGCGATGTCGATCAAGGTCTGACCCAAAGCTCGGCCCCCATAGCCCAATTGGCAGAGGCAGCGGACTTAAAATCCGTCAAGTGTCGGTTCGAGTCCGACTGGGGGCACCAGAGTCCATATGGATCCGAAAATTTTGGGTAAGCAATGAGTTTCGGCTGGTGCTGTGGACTTCCGTGCACTTCGATGGTTGTGAATGGACAAGTGGCGCAGCGGATTGCAAATCCACTGACCGACCTGAGCCTGCTCGATCGCTACTCGGCTGGTTTGTGCAGCTCAGGGCAGGTCCTAGCGTTGAAATTCGACCAGTTTCAGAAGCTCACTGACACGAGGCTGACACATCTCAGTACAAGCGGAGTTCGATGCCTAATTGACGGTGCACTGGTTGGCTCCGCAACAACGGATCCGATGCCGTCGGACGAAGTTAGAGCCCTCCGCCCGACTTTTCGAGCAATGTGCGCGCGTGCAGGACCGATTCCTCGACGTTGTCGAGGCCTGCGGGAAGCGAATCGACTTCGTTGCGCAGGAGCGCGACGTCCTTGAGTAGCAGGTCGTATTGGACGTCGATGATGTTGTCGCCCATCCAGCTTTGCCCGGTGGATACTCCGATCACGTCGAGCAGTGTGCCTGCGGGCATTCCGAGCTGATCGGCGAGGTTCAGTATTCGTGCGGTCGATGCCAGGTTGTAGGTGGCGAGTGTGTTGTTGAGCAGTTTGAGCGTGGCGGGTTGCCCGTATTCACCCATACGGAACACGTTGCCGGCCATCGCGTCGAGCAGGGCGTCGTCGGCCGATTGGCCCGACGGTCCCGCCAGGAACACCGTCATTGTGCCGTTGCGCGCGCCCTGCGGCCCGCCCGACACCGGAGCCTCGAATACACGCCAACCTGTCGGTGCAGACCCCATTATGTTTCGGGCGTCCGTGGGCGCGAGGGTGGTGTGCACGTACACGGTCAGCGGTTCGGACGTCTGTTCCTTCAATGCCGTGAAGACCGAGGTCACTTGATCGGCCAGCCGGACAGCGATGTGAACGCTCTCGATGGTCGACCAGTCGACCGCCGGGAGGTCGCTACCGGCGGGTGACGTTGTCTCTGTGGACCATTCGCGAACACGCTCGGAATCGAAGTCGTAGCCATAGACATCGTGGCCACGCTGCGCAAGATTGGCCCCGACGTTACCTCCGATGGGACCCAATCCGACTATGAGGCGCATGAAGCTCTCCTTTCGGGAGTGTATGAATCGATCTACTGCGGTTGCGCCGTCGAGGTGATCCCTCGTTCTGCCATCACTGCTTTCAGCAATGTCATCGCGTTGACGACGCGGGGGAAGCCGACGTACGGGATGCAGTGGATGAGTGCTCCGACGATCTTTTCCTGAGTGAGTCCTACGTTGAAGCCGGTGTTGATGTGGAGCTTGAGTTGTGGTTCGGTTCCCAACGCGACGAGCGTGGAGATGGTGACCAGGGTCTGTTCTTGTTGGCTCAAGCTGGTCCTCGAATAGATGTCTCCGAAAGCGAACGAGACTATGTAGTCGGACAATTCGGAGTCCAGGCTGGCGTACGATTCGAGCAATTTGACGTGGTCGAAGGTGTTGGAATGTTCGGTGGAGACAAGCTCCATCATGCGGTCGAGGCCGCGTTGGTAGCGATCGGTTGTCATCGCGTCGCCTTCCCGGGGTTGCGGACGAGCTTCTTGTTGGCGAACTCCGTGAATCCGAACCGGGCCAGCTCGCGGCCGAAACCCGATCCTTTGACGCCACCGAACGGCAGGTCCGGTGCCGTCTTGCTGGTGCTGTTGATCCAGACCATTCCGGTCTCGAGGTCACGAGCTACGCGTTGGGCCTGTTCGGGATCGGAGGTGAAGACGCTCGATGCGAGACCGAAGGGGGAGTCGTTGGCAACATCGATCGCTTCGTCGATCGAGTGGACCCGGTGAACGACGGCGACGGGCCCGAACAGTTCTTCGTCGAACGCACGCATCTCTCGGGTGACTCCGGTCAAGATCGTAGGTGGGTAGAACGCCCCAGCTGAATTCGACGGTGTTCCACCGAGAAGGGCTTTTGCCCCGTGTGCCAACGCATCTCGAACGAGTTCGTCCAGTTCGTCGACACCGGCCTGCGATGCCATGGGTCCGAGTTTCGTCGCGTTGTCTGTCGGGTCGGAGGGATGCCATGTGGACATGGCGGCGGTGAACTTGTCGATGAACTCGTCGTACACCCTGTCCTCGACGAGAAAGCGCTTGGAGGCGGTGCAGGCCTGTCCGCCGTTACCGAGGCGACCGACTGCCCCGGCTTTGGCGGCGGCGTCCACATCCGCATCTCCGAGAACTATGAAGGGGTCCGAGCCGCCGAGTTCGAGTACACATTTTTTCAAATGCCGGCCTGCGACCTCACCGACCGCTGACCCCGCCTTCTCTGAGCCGGTCAGTGACACTCCTTGAATACGCTGATCCGCGATCGTCGCCGCGACCTGGGCCGAGGAGATGAAGGCGTTGCGATACACGCCGGACGGCAAGCCCGCTTCGAGGAAGAGCCGCTCGATGGCCAGTGCCGACTGAGGACAGTTCCGTGCGTGTTTGAGAATGATCGTGTTGCCCAGTGCGATGTTCGGAGCAGCGAATCTGGCGACTTGGTAGTAGGGGTAGTTCCACGGCATAACTCCCACGAGCGGTCCGATCGGCTCGGTCCGTACCACTGCCGTTCCGCCTCCCTCGATGTCGAGAGGCTCGTCAGCCATGAACTCTGCGACATGGTCTGCGTAGTAGCGGTAGATCGAGGCAACCAGCTCTACCTCTCCCAATGCTTGAGCAATAGGCTTGCCCATCTCCACGGTGAGCAGCTTTGCCAGCTCGTCGGCCTGTTCCCGGTACAGTTCGGCGACCCGGGCGAGCACCGAACTTCTGTGCTCGATACTCGTTGTGCGCCAGAACCTGTATGCCGCAGTGTTCTCGGCGATCAGTTCGTCCAACTCGTGGTCGGATAATTCCGAGTAGCGTGCTGATTCCTGACCGTGTACCGGGTCGACGGTGGTGTAGACACCCATGGTGGTCTCCTTATTCGTGTCGGTGGCGGTCAGGCGTGGACGGTGTCAGCGGCGGCGTCGAGCGCGAAGCCCTGATAGCCGTTCTGCGTGACCTCTGCCAGGACTGCGCGGTAGTTGCCGAGCCCGCCCAGGTAGAACAGGACGCTCGGCGTCTTGCCTGGAACGTTGGCTCCGAAGATCCAGGAATCGACCTTGGTGAAGACGGTCATGTTCGCGATATCCGTACAGGTCTGGGTCCACGCCGATTCCGCGTCCGATGTGGGTTCGATGGCGCGTACCCCGGTGCGTTCGGCGAAGTCAATGGTCTCGCTGATCCATTCGACCTGAGTTTCGATGCTCGGGGGAAGATTGGTGAACGGACCGTTCGGACCGAGCACCATGAACCAGTTGGGGAAGTGCGCGGTCGCAACCCCCAGGTAGCTGGTGGGCTGGCCGTTCCAATGGTCGTTGATGTTCAGGCCGCCTCGACCGGTGATGGTCATGCGGCGATAGTTTCCGTCGACCGCATCGAACCCGGTCGCGAAGACGAGCACGTCCATTTCGTGCAGGACACCGTCTTCGGTCACCACGCCCTTGGCTGTGACTTCGCGAATCGGGTTTTCCTTGATCGCGACCGCATCGACGTTCGGGCGGTTGAAGACCTGGAAGTAGCCGTCGTCGCACAGGGGCCTTCTCGCGAACAATCCGGTGGGCGTGAGCTTTCTGGCAGTCTCCGGGTCGTCGATCATCGCGGTGATCTTCGAGCGAATGAACGACGCCGCGGTCTCGTTGGCGTCCTCGTCGGTGGCGATGTCACCGAACGTGCCGAACATGAAGCGGAACCCGCCTCCCTGCTCCCATGCTTGTTCGTAGACCTTCCAGCGTTCTTCTTCGGACACGCTCATCGCTGGAACTGTGGATTCCTCGAAGCCGAACGCCACCGAGGAGCCTTTCACCTGCGTCCATATGTTGTCGTAGTCGGCTTTGACCGCTTCGATCTGCTCGGCGGTCACCACGCGTTTGCCGACCGGCACCGAGTACTGCGGGGTTCGTACGAACACTGTCAGGTGCTCGACGGTGGGAGCGAGAGCGGTGATGACCTGTTGGCCGGTTGATCCGGTGCCGATCACTCCGACACGGCGACCGGTGAGATCCTTGCCTTCGGGCCACGCTGCGGTGTGGATGGTCTCGCCTTCGAAGGTGTCGAGGCCGGGGAGGTTCGGTTGATTGATGGCCGAGAGCAGGCCGACGGCGTTGACGACGTAGGTTGCCCGGTAGAGCTCACCGGTATCGGTGGTCACTTCCCACAGCTGTTCGTCGTCGAGGTACACCGCGGACCGGACAGCGGTGCCGAATCGGAAGTGTCGTCGAAGATCGAACCGGTCGACGACGTCCTCGAGGTAGTCGAGAATCTCGGGTTGCGTGATGTACGTGTGCTTCCACGTGCCGTCCTGCAGTAGGTCACGATCGAACGAGAACCGGTAGACGTGACTTTCCGTGTCGGACAACGCTCCTGGATAGCGGTTCCAGTACCAGGTTCCGCCGGGGCCGCCTGCTTTGTCGAATGCGACTGTGGTGAGGCCCAATTCGTTGGTCAATTTGTGGACGGCGTAGATGCCGCCGAATCCTGCGCCGATGACGATGGCGTCGATGACGGTCGGAGTGGTGTGTGTGCTCATGGTGAATGTCCTTGGTCGAGTGGGGGAGGGGATCAGGCGTGGTACCAGGTGGACAGCTGCGCCAATTCCTGATCGACGAGAGCGGAGCGGCCGGCCAAGAACGGGTAGACGTGCTGCTGGCCCTCCCCGATGGAGAGCGTGACGTCGACGCCGGCAGCTTCGGCGCGTTCGGCGACCCGGGTGGCGTTGTCGAGAAGTGATTCGACGCTGCCCGCTGTGAGATACATCCGTGGGAAACCGGCGAAGTCTGCGTACAGCGGATTCGCCAGGGGTGTGGTGGGGTCGACGGTTCCTCCGAGAACGCCGGCGATCATGCCCTCCAGCAACTCCGATGTGATCAGGGCATCGGTGTCGTTGTTGCTGATCAGTGTCTGACCCTTGTTCTCCATGTCCAACCACGGCGAGAAGGCAATGACGCTGCCGGGGCCGTGTTTGCCTTGGCCGGCGAGGGCCAACGCGATGGCGATGGCGAGGTTGCCGCCTGCGGAGTCACCGATGGTGGTGATGTCTCGGGCTGCGATGCCGGAAGCGACGAGCGCGTCGAAGGCTGCGACACCGTCGTCGACCTGGGCTGGGTGTGGATGTTCCGGTGCGCGCCGGTAGTCGAGCACGATGCTGACCGCCCCGAGAGCTTTCGCGACGTGACCTGCGAGTTTGCGGTGACTCGACGCTGAACCGACTGCGAAACCTCCGCCGTGCGTGTACAGCAGGACCTTGGAGGTGTCTGCTCCCTCCGGCAGGCACCAGATGCCGGGAACACCGCCCACCGTGTCCTCGCGGTACGTCACTCCTTCGGGTTCGACGGTCGGCTGATGCCACTCGTCGAAGATCGAACGCAAGAGTCGGATCGTGAGATCCGGGGTGCTGGACATGATCTGAGACCAATCGGCATACAGCTCGCGCAGCTTGTCGCCGGTGCTGTCTTCGGGCGCAACTGTCGTATTTCCGGAAACGGCGGTACTCATGGGTTCTCCTGGGTTCGTCGGGGCCACGAAGGAAGCAGCCGCGGTGTCGATATGTCGGGCGCGCTACACACTGCCTCGGTTGTGACGGGCAACACTCCCTCTGAACACCAACGTAGGAGCGGAGCGATGGGCGACGGTGTTCCGTTATGAAACAGTCGGCTCCCTGGCGCCATGGACATGATGAGGGAACCGTCACATTCCCTTCCACCGAAGAGGTGCATGTTCATGCGCGCATTTGCAGTGCTGCCCGACGACCCGACAATCCACGACATGGAGGTCCCCACACCGGAGCCCGGTGCGCACGGTGTGCTTCTGCGGGTACTGCGAGCTGGGGTGTGTCACACCGACACGCATCTACGCGAGGGCGGATACGACCTCGGTAGCAAAGGAATGATGAGCATGAAGGACCGCGGTATCGAGTACCCCATGGTGCTCGGCCACGAAGTCGTCGGCGTCGTCGAGCGAGTGGGGGATTCCGTAGAAACCGTCCGCCCCGGCGATGTTCGCTTGATTTACCCGTGGATCGGATGCGGAGAATGCCGACAGTGCCGATCAGGACACGACAACAGTTGCGCCACAGGAAGAAACCTCGGTGTCGCCCGCCACGGCGGATATGCCGAGCACGTTCTCGTCCCCGATCAGAGATACCTCGTCGACATCGATGGCCTCGATCCGAGTTGGGCTGCGACCCTCGCCTGTTCAGGCTTGACCGCGCACAGTGCGGTAGACAAGGTGCTTCCCCTCGAACCGGACGAGCCCGTGGTCGTGTTCGGGGCTGGAGGACTGGGGCTCACCGCTATCGCGATCCTGCGTGCGCGAGGCCATCGGGCGATCTGCGCGGTCGATCGAGCAGAGCAAAATTTGACCCTGGCCCGCAAGATGGGCGCGTCTGCCACTGTCCTGTCCACCCCGGAGACGACGGTGCGCGAACTTCGGGGTGCAGCAGGAGGTGCGGCCGGGGCGGTCATCGACTTCGTCAACAACGGAGCCACCGCGACGCTGGCGTTCGAGGTACTCGCCAAGGCCGGAATCATGGTGCAGGTAGGACTGTTCGGCGGCGAAGTCACCGTCCCCACAGCACTGGTTGCGCTGCGGATGATCCGCATGGAAGGCAGCTTCGTCGGCACTCTCGATCAGCTTCGAGATCTGGTCGGGATCGCGCGAGCCGGACAGATACCGACGATTCCGATAGCCGAACGAGATCTGTCGGCCCACGAGGTGACCCGCGCGCTGGACGAGCTCACCGCGGGCGGCGTTGCTGGACGCATCGTGCTTACTGCTCCACACTAGAAAAATGAGTGAGCGAGCGCACCGCGACGATGCGGTTCGGCGTGCGCGCGAGGACCTGATAACCCAGGGGCTCGTGCGCGCGTCGTTGCCCGCTTCACTGGTCGCGCACGAGATCGAGCAGAGTTGGCGGCGCTCGGTCTCGTTGAGCGTCGATCCGGCTGCCGGTCCTCATATCGTCGGCGAAATCGACCCCGACGCAACCATTCTGCGTGCCGCCGGGCGAATCCTCGATCAGTGGCAGGTCAATCTGACCGATTCTCGGATGACCCTGTTCTTGGCCGACGAAGCCGGACGCATCGTCTCGCGCCGCATCATCGACCCTCAGGACGAGTCCACTCTGGACAGCGCGAATGCGGTGGAAGGGTTCGACTTCTCCGAGCAGGCCCTCGGAACCAATGGTCTGGGTACACCGATCGAAGCCCGGGGTGTGGTATTTGTCCGGGGGACAGAGCATTTCAACGACGCACTCGCATCACTCGCGTGCGCGGGTGCCCCCATCAAGCATCCCATCACGGGCAGAATCGTGGGTTCGTTGTCCATCGCATCTCACGTCGATTCGGCAAGTCCACTGATGGTGTCCATGGCTCGCCAAGCCGGCTACGAGATTTCCGAAGCCCTCGAGTTGATGGCAGATTCGCGGGATCTCGAGTTGGCTCGTACCTACCGTAACCTCCGTACATCGAGAAACCCGGTGCTGGTGATGAATTCGGGGACCGTGATGACCGATCTACCCGCTCTCGCGCACTTCGATGCAGAAGCGCACGCGGGACTGTGGGACACCCTGCGCCGGTATCGCTGGGACGAGGACAGCATGCGCCTCGAACTCCCCACTCTCGGCACCGCAGCGACTGTACGACGACTGGGACGAGCCGGCCAGGACGCAATTTTCGCGCTCGAGTTCACCGATCCCCCTAGTGCACTGTCGACCACTGCAACGACGCAATCGGTGCCACGCGAACCCGCCGCCGCAGCCTCTGCACCGTCTTTCAGCCGGTACGAAGCCGCAGAGCGAGATGCCATCGAAACTGCGTTGTCGGAGGCTGACGGCAACAAGTCCCAGGCGGCAGAACTGCTGGGGATCGGCCGGACCACCCTGTATCGAAAGATGCGGGCGTTGAAGATTCCCGGCTGATCCGGCCGCGTGCGCCTATTGCGGTCGGGCCCATGGACTGGGACCCGACCGCAGAATGGCGCGGTGCAATCGCTGAACTACTGCGGAGTCGTCGCCTCGATGTGGCGTGCGTTGCGCTCGTTGGTCAGGTCGGTAGTTCGTTGACCACCGAGCAATTCCGTCGGAACCGTGGACGTCTCGTTCATTCCGCTCACTGCGATGGCGGCAATTCCGGTTGCAATCGCCGCGAAAACAGCCACGGGTAGCCACCCCATCGGGCCTGGCCGAAGAAGCACCGCGGCGATCAAGGGTGCGAAACCTGCGAGCAGATTACCGAGTTGATTACTGACTGCCATACCGGTGAATCGGACAGGGGCCGAGAACTGCTCGGGAAAGAACGATGTCCACACGCCGTTGTAGCAGGTGAAGAACAACGTCATGTTGACGAACGCGAAGACTGCGATCAACACGACGTCGGTCGTCGAGATTGCCCAGAAGTACCCAAAAACGCTTGTGCCGCAGCCGATCGCGGAGATCAGCATCATCCGCTTCCGTCCGAAAAGATCGGAGAGGTAGCCGGCTGCGGGTATGCCGACGATGGTCAGCGCGATAGCTCCCGAAATGATGGCCAGCATCGTGCTCCGCTCGACGCCGAGCGAGGTCGCATACGAGAGGCTGAACACGGAGAACAGTGTCTGAATCGACGCCATCAGAGTCGCGCCGGCCACGCGAACGACCTCGCGCCAGTGGTAGTTGAACACATCGCTCAGCGGCCGCTTGCGTACCAGGCTTTCCTCCTTGGCCTCGACGAAGATAGGGGTTTCGTCGAGATGGCTGCGGACGTAATAGGTGACAAGTACGACGACCGCACTGAGCCAGAACGGGATTCGCCACCCCCAGCTGTAGAGCATGTCCTCCGGCAGCAGAGCAACGGGCAGGAAGACCAGCGTGGCCATCGAGCTTCCGATGGCATAGCCGACCATGACGAAGCTGCAGAAGAACCCACGTCGACCGGCCGGTGAGTGTTCGACGGTCAGGGTCGACGCACCCGCGGACTCCGCGCCTGCAGAGAAGCCCTGCACGACGCGCAGCGCCACCAGAAGCGTCGGTGCCAGCACCCCGATCGAGTCGTATGTGGGTAGGCATCCGATTGCGAAGGACGCGGCACCCATCATGACCACGGTGATCAACATGACGCGTTTGCGTCCCACGCGATCGCCGAAGTGCCCCATGACAATCGCACCGAATGGACGCGCGACGTACCCGACCGCGAACGTCGCCAGCGAGGCGATCAGTGCGACGGTCGGGTCGCCCGAGGGGAAGAACAGGACGTTGAACACCAGTGCCGCGGCAGCACCGTAGATGAAGAAGTCGTAATACTCGAGCGCGCTGCCGAGCAGTGCGGCAATGGCCGCTCGGCGCGGAGTCATCGCGGGCGGGGGCGATGTGGGTCGTGTCATTGTCGGTCCATCCGGTTGTGTGGGAACGGGTATCGGACGCAGCGGGCTCACGTCAGAGTGGGTGAAGGCAGACGCTGAGGGTTCGCCAGGAAAGTGTCGGGCGTCACAGCTGCTGTAGGTCAAAGCTAGGAGTGCGTCCCAGTTCGCCGCTGTTCCGATCTGAAACACCCGCTCGGCATCGGAATCAACGACCGGGGCCGCCCGACTGCCACCGGCCGTGCATGGTTACCGGTCTTTCGCAAGCAGTCGATCGAAACCTTCTCCACCACAACGTCGCGCGTGACAGGGATCTGGTCGCATTGGTTGACACAGAACGCGGGCACGAAAGTGTGTGGGTTCGGCCGTACGACTCTGTACCGCCGTGTACGTCAGCTCGGTCTGGCGGGTGCTGAGGCGTCACTGTAGGTACTGCTCACGAGTCGCCTTCGTCGAGAGTGACAACCTTGTTCAGTACGACTCGCAGCGCTGGGTTGGTGTTGTCTCTGCGCCACGCGGCCCTCATATCCACATCTGCTGTGGTGTCGTTCAGGGGGACGAACACGACGTGTGGATCGGTTACGTTGCTGGCTACCGAAGCAAGGGTCAGGTGGCATCCCACCTCTGCGGATACCAGAGCGAGGGCGGTCTGGGTGTCGGGCGCGATCTGAACGACGTCGGGGACGAAACCGTGCGCGTCGGCCAACCGGCGTAGTCGATCGGGGAGTACCGATCCTTCGTGTAGTGGCAACGACACGAAGTGTTCCTGCGCCAGCTGTTCGATTCCGATGTGTCGTGCATGGGCCAGGGGATGTGTGTCGGCGAACGCGACGACGAGGTGGTCGGGCATCACGACCTGGGACTCGACGGTGGGCGGAATGACGTCCCATCTACCGAGCGCAATGTCGGTGTCCCCGCCCAGAAGTCTCTTCATGGCCGGCTGGGCGAAGTTCTGGCTCGAGAGTTCGAGTTCGATACCCGGGTGCTGTGACCGAACGAGCCGGGCCAGTCTGGCGACCATGCGGTGTGTCGACACCCCCGCGAACGCGATCCGGACGAGTCCGGTCTCGCCGCCGTCGGCCGATACGACTGCATTCTCAGCGGTGCGCATCGCTTCGAGCACTGCCCGGGCGGGATCTATCAAGGCCTGACCGCTGGCGGTCAATTTCACCGAGCGGGTATTGCGGTCGAACAGGGTGGCACCGAGGTGTTTCTCGAGCTGCTTGATGGTGCGACTCAACGGCGGCTGCGCGACGTGCAGCCGCGCGGCTGCACGTCCGAAATGGAGCTCCTCAGCCACAGCGAGGAACGCGCGAAGCTGTTCTACGTCCACTCCAGATCCTTTGTTGTCGAAATTGGTAAAACAGAAGTACTAATTAAGTATTGGACTGATGGTAATGCAGTAACCGATAGTTGTCCCATGGATACGCTGAATCCCGATGTACCGGATGACGTCTTCGCGGACGTGTTGAAGCAGATCTCCCAGTTCGTGCGTTCGCGTGTCGTGCCGCGTGAACTCGAGATCATGAACACCGATTCGATTCCCGACGATCTGCGGAAACAGTCTGCCGAGATGGGACTGTTCGGCTACGCGATCCCCCAAGAATGGGGCGGGTTGGGTCTGAATCTGATCCAGGACGTCGAGTTCGCGATGGAACTCGGCTACACCTCGTTGTCGTTGCGGTCGATGTTCGGCACCAACAACGGGATCGCCGGGCAGGTGCTCGTGGGCTTCGGTACCGAGGAGCAGAAGGCGAAGTGGTTGCCGGGCATGGCAACCGGCGACATCGTCGCCTCCTTCGCGCTGACCGAGGACGGAGCCGGATCCAATCCTGCGGGCTTGAGGACAACGGCGAAGGTCGACGGCACTGGGTGGGTCATCAACGGCAGCAAGCGGTACATCACCAATGCCCCGATCGCGAACATGTTCGTCGTCTTCGCCAAGCTGGATCCGAAACCGGAGAGCGGCAACGGTATTGCGGTATTCTTGGTCCCTGCCGACACCGCCGGGATCGAGGTGGGCGTCAAGGACGCGAAGATGGGGCAGCAAGGCTCCGGAACGGCCGATGTGAACTTCACCGACGTGCGGGTCGAGGCCGACGCACTGGTGGGCGGCAACGGCGATATCGGGTACAAGGCGGCGATGACGTCGTTGGCGCGGGGGCGGGTGCATATCGCGGCGCTGGCTGTCGGTCAGGCGCAGCGTGCGTTGGACGAGTCGGTCTCGTACGCTGCGGCGTCCACTCAGGGCGGGGAGCCGATCGGTAACTTTCAGTTGGTGCAGGCGATGATCGCCGATCAGCAGGTCGGGGTGATGGCGGGCCGGGCGATGGTGCGTGAGGCGGCGCGGGCGTGGGTGCAGGAGACCGATCGGCGTATCGCCCCGTCTGCGGTGAAACTGTTCTGCACCGAAATGGTGGGCAAGGTTGCCGATCTCGCTGTCCAAATCCACGGCGGTGCCGGATACATGCGTGAGGTGCCGGTCGAACGCATCTACAGGGACGTGCGACTGCTCCGGCTGTACGAGGGCACCAGCGAAATCCAGCGGTTGATCGTCGGCGGTGGCCTGATCAGGGCCGAACAGAAGCGCAACTCGTGAGCGCACCACTCGAAGGCTTCACCGTTGTCGCGATCGAGCAGGCCGTCGCAGCGCCGCTCGCCACCCGTAATCTCGCCGACCTGGGTGCTCGTGTCATCAAGGTCGAACGCACCGACGGTGGAGACCTGGCGCGGGGATACGACCACGCGGTCCACGGCACCGGAGCGCACTTCGTGTGGCTCAACCGGGGCAAGGAATCACTCGCGGTAGATCTGAAGTCGGTGGAGGGATGCGAGATCGTTCGCGGACTGATCGACGACGCCGACGTGTTCGTCCAAAACCTTGCCCCTGGCGCGGCAGAGCGTCTCGGTTTCGGTGCCGACGAATTGCGCACAGCCAACCCGCAACTGGTAGTGGTGAACATGTCCGGATTCGGCAGAGGTGGTCCGATGCAGGACCGGAAATCCTACGACATGCTGATCCAGGCCGAATCGGGCTTGATTTCCATCACTGGAACTCCGGACGAGCCGGCCAAGACCGGAATACCCACCGCTGATATCGCGACCGGAATGTACTGCGCACAATCGGTTCTCGCGGCGTTGCTGCGGCGCGGACGAACCGGCGAGGGTGCGACCATCGATGTCTCCATGCTCGATTCGACCGTGGAGTGGATGGGTCACGCGATGTACACGCAGATGTACACCGGTGCGCAACCTCAGCGCATGGGAGTAAGCCACAGCTCGATCGCGCCGTATGACGCCTACCCGACGCTCGATGGCCAAATCCTGATCGGTGTGCAGAACGACCGGGGCTGGCGAACGCTCGTCTCGGATGTACTGAGCGTGCCCGAGTTGGCCGATGACCCGCGTTTCGCGACAAATGTTCTGCGCGTGCAGAACCGCACCGAATGCGACGCTGTTGTAGCCGCCCGCACATCGCTTTTCGCGACCGTCGACCTGGACGCAAAACTGGCGTCGGCCGGCATTCCTGCAGCGCAGGTCAAGCAGATGGATCAGGTCGTCGCCCATCCTCAGCTCGTCGAACGTGATCGATGGCGAACGGTCGGCACCGAACACGCCACAGCACGGTCGCTTCTACCGCCGGCTACATTCTCCGATCACGAAGCGCCGATGGGCGATGTTCCCGCACTCGGCCAGCACACCCGCTCACTGCTGATCGAATCAGGTCGCGGCCACGACGAAGCAGACGGCCTTCTGCGCCAGGGTATCGCCGTACAGAATTCAGCTTTCGATGCCGACTTCGTCCGATGAGAGTCGGCACCACCACAGAACAGGACTTCTCATGATTTCAGGTCGTACGGCCGTCATTACCGGCGGCGCTCAGGGCATCGGTTTGGCGATCGCCACGATGTTCGCGGATCACGGTGCCAACATCGTCATCGGTGACCTCGACGAGTCGAAGGCCAAGGAAGCCGCGGAAGCTCTGCCAACCCCTGCTGTCGGCGTTCGTTGCAATGTCACGTCCGCCTCCGACGTACAGGCCCTGGTGGACACTGCCGTCGCGTCGTTCGGGTCGATCGACGTCATGGTCAACAATGCGGGAATCACCCGTGACGCGACCATGCGGAAGATGACAGAAGAGCAGTTCGATCAGGTGATCGACGTGCATTTGAAGGGCTGCTGGAACGGTACGAGAACTGCGGCCGGTGTCATGCGCGAGAACGGCGGTGGATCGATCATCAACCTGTCTTCGATCTCGGCGAAGGTCGGTTTCGTAGGCCAGAGCAACTACTCGGCGGCCAAGGCCGGAATTGTGGGACTGTCCAAAGCAGCGGCCAAAGAGGTTGCACACCTGGGTGTTCGGGTCAACGTCATTCAGCCAGGACTGATCAAGACAGCGATGACCGAGGCCATGCCGCAGAAGGCGTGGGATCAGAAGATGTCGGAAATACCGATGCAGCGTGCGGGGGACCCACGTGAGGTTGCCTCGGTGGCGTTGTTCTACGCATCCGATCTGTCGTCCTACATGACCGGCACCGTCTCCGAGGTGACCGGCGGACGTTACATGTAGCCATCGATTCCATCTCTCGTTAGCCAATCCCGCCTGTTAAGGAATCTTCATGCCAGACGCTGTCATCTGTGAACCGTTGCGCACACCCGTCGGACGATTCGGGGGAGTGTTTCGCGATGTGTCACCGCAGCAACTCGCCGCCGTGTTGATCGAAGAGATCTGCGCCCGTACCGGACTGGAGGGCGGTGCCATCGACGACGTCGTTTTGGGACAGGCGTCGCCCAACGGCGAAGCACCGGCTATTGGACGGGTTGCCGCACTGGATGCGGGTCTCGGAATCGATGTTCCAGGTCTGCAGGTCGACCGCCGGTGCGGGTCGGGACTGCAAGCAGTCCTACAGGCGTGCATGCAAGTGCTCACGGGCGGTGGCGATCTGGTGTTCGCAGGTGGTGTGGAAAGTATGAGTCAGGCCGAGTTCTACGCAACCGGAATGCGATGGGGAGTCAAGGCCGAATCGGTAGCGCTGAGCGATCGACTGGCTCGGGCCCGCGTCACTGCGGGAGGGGCACACTTTCCTGTTCCCGGTGGGATGATCGAAACCGCTGAGAATTTGCGAGCAGAGTTCTCGATCAGTCGTGAAGATCAGGACGAACTTGCCGTCCAGTCGCATCATCGCGCCGTGGCCGCGCAAAAGAATGGAGTGTTCGCGGAAGAGATCGTGGGAGTCCCGGTACCGCAGCGGCGCGGTGATCCGATCGTGGTCGATACCGACGAACATCCGCGGGCCGACACCTCTGTCGACAGTCTGGCGAAGCTCCGTCCGATTCGCTCGAAGATCGATCCGGCTTCTACTGTCACCGCAGGTAATGCCAGCGGTCAGAACGACGGCGCCGCCCTCGCCATCGTGACCACTCCTGGGCGTGCAGCCGAGCTCGGGCTACGGCCGATCGCCCGATTGGTGAGTTGGTCGGTCGCCGGTGTACCGCCGCGGACCATGGGAATCGGACCGGTCCCGGCGTCCGAGAAGGCTCTCGGTCGTGCAGGTTTGACCATGGCCGATATGGACGTCATCGAGTTGAACGAAGCCTTCGCCGCACAGACCTTGGCGGTCCTGCGGACATGGGGTATCGAGCCGGACGATCATCGGTTGAATCCGAACGGTTCGGGAATTTCACTCGGCCACCCGGTCGGTGCCACAGGTGGCCGGATTCTCGCCACACTTCTTCGTGAAATGCGGCGGCGTGATGTTCGATACGGGCTGGAAACCATGTGCATCGGGGGAGGCCAGGGTCTTGCTGCTGTCTTCGAGAACATCGGTCAGTAGGAGTGCGTGCTGATCTCGAAGTTGTGGACGCATTTCGCCCAACATTGCTCCATCGGGAGTGAGGCTGGCGGCGGAGTTCGTTGACACAGATGTGGCCTCATCGGACGCGCACAGAAGACTGAGGTGTTCTCCAGATCGGACACGAGTCCATGTGGATACGGGATGGAACATCCTGGTCCGCCCGCGTCCGAGCGATTGTTCTCGTTGACACGAGAGTGACACATCTCGGTACAGATGGGCATGGATTGACTTGCACCTCCATGGACGAAAACTGTTGTGAAGCAATAGAATGTGGATTCACGGGAGTCCATCGGAATCCATCCTTCCGGACTTAAAATCCGCACAGTGTCGGTTCGAGTCCGACTGGGGGCACCACAGTCCATATGGATCCGGAGTTCTGCATCAGGGCAGTGGTTTTCGGGTGGTAGCTTTTGGATCCGCGTGAATCCAGTGTGTTCGTCGTCGCTGCATTTTCGCGTTCGTGCTGCTCGGGGTCAGCGATCGTGCCAAAATGGCCTCTCCGCGCGTGGCTCGGTGTCACGAGGCTGTCACAACTAGGCCTGGCGAAATATCTGCTTTCCTCAACGGAGAATGCCGTCGAGAACTGTCGCCATCTCTCGAATAGCTGCCATCCCCACGATAGGTTGCGCGGTACTGTCCGAATCGAACGGAACATCGAATCGCAGTCTCGAAATGTGTGGTGGTCATTGCTTTTCTTCTTGCGGCGAGACATACGGGTGCGGAATCAGTAGGTGCACCCTTGCGACGAGCTCGAGTGCGGTGTCGCTATCGGCTCCGTCGAATACTGCGGTGTGTATGCCGCGCATGGCTCCGGTGAGGAGGCGTGCGGCCGCGGACAGGTTTGTGGTGCTGTCGATCTGCCCTGCTTCCGCAGCGGCGCGGAGCAGTTCGACGATTGCGTCCACGAAGCTGTCGTGCCAATGTTCAGCTGTTCCTTCGGATTTTGGTACTCCGAGGTTGCGGAACAATACGTGAGTTCGTGGGGTGTCGTAGATGCTCTCGGCGGCGATCCGGAGAAATGTCTGCAGTTGCTCGAGAGGGGTGTCCGGCCAGGTGGCGTCGGCTGATCTGTCGTGGATGCGCCCGATCAGAACGGTGGCCGCATCGTTCACCGCGGCCTGGAACAGCTCACGTTTGGTGGGGAAGTGGTGGAATGCCGTTCTGGGTGCGAGACCGCATCGTGCAGCCACACTTTCGATCGTGATGTCTGCGTAGTCGGCGTGCCGTAGTAGTTCTTGGGTGGCCTCGATGAGTCGTGCCGGTGCGGGCCCGGGTTCGTCTGTGGTCGACGACCCGGCCCAGCGATAGAGCGTGGTGGTGTGGATGCCCAAGGCTGTCGCGACGGCCGTTGGGCTTTCGGATCCTCCGAATGCGCGTGCCACTGCATCCTTGCGGTCTGCGAGTGTGAATCTGGAAACCCTGGCCATGATCGTGACAGTACATTCTCGGGAGAAGCGGGGACTTTGTCGGTTCGAAGACTCAGTGGAGCATTCGCGCGAGGGCGGGCAGGAGAACTCGTGTGGGGACGAGACCTGCCGCGTTGGCCTGGATGGTGTTTCGTCGACCCGAGATAATCTGTGGTCGGGAACGTCTGGAGTCGAGTGTGCGCATCGCTGTGGCAACGACGTCGGTCGGTGTTTGGTAGCTGCCGGTCGCTGCGGCCGAGTCTCCGATGACGTCGAAGAATTCGGTGCGGGTCGGGCCTGGGTTGAGTGCGAACACTCGGACGCCGTGTCTCGCTGACTCGAACCACAGGGACTGGCTGAAGCTCAGGACGAATGCTTTTGCGGCCGCGTACACCGCGAGTGTCGGAACAGGTTGGAACGCAGTCGTGCTGGCCACGTTGACGATGGTTCCTGTCCTGCGGGTGATCATGTCGGGAAGGAAGGCCGAGCAGATGTCCACGACAGCGCGGATGTCGACGGCGACGAGGCGCGCGAAGTCGTCGGCGTCGCCGTCTACGAACGGACCCTGTACGGCGAATCCGGCGTTGTTGACGACCAGATCGATGCGCTCGGGGACGACCTCCCGTAACCGGCGTCCGCTCGCTTCCTCCGACAGGTCCCAGGCCACCGTCCGGCAGTGGATACCGTGGGTTCGCTCCAATTCGTCCGCCAAGGTCGTCAGACGGTCTTCTCGTCGTGCGACGAGAACGAGATCGGAGCCCCGGGCGGCCAACACTCGCGCGAACTCGGCACCGATTCCCGAGCTCGCGCCGGTCACCAGCGAGCGGCCAGGCCGATAGCGAGAACCTCGTCGGTTCATCGGACCGAACCGGCGGGCGTGCGCCCGAGCTCAGCGGCCGAGCGACGTGCAAACTCTTCGTACGACGTGGGTGCGTGTCCGAGCAGAGTCGGGAGAACTGTCAGGTCTCCGGCCGGTAGGCCGTGAGCGTCGTAATGGGTCATCATCGTGCGGTACGCCTCGCGTGCATCTGCCGGCCAGTTCTTCATGTCGCGAGGGTTCGCGGCAGCCTGGGCACCGCGAACGAGGTGACCGACCGAATGCAACTTGGTCGATCGCACGGAATGCCCGACGACCGAGGCGAGTGCGGGCAGCACGTCGAGTGAATTCGTCAGCGACGATGGTGGGATCCGAATGGCGGTGACCCGGTGTCCCAACACGCGTGACCAGATCTCTGCCATCTCGTGGCGCGTGAGTTCCACCGTGGACAGGTCGTACGTGCAACCGGTGTGCGGCGACGGGTCGATCAGGATGTTCGCCGCTGCTTCGGCGACGTCGGCGACATCGACGACACCCATGACGCTGTCCGGTGAGACCGGGTACGGCATGACTCCGGCCTGCAGGAAGTCCCATACTTCCAGGTAGTTCTGCATGTAGTGCGACGGCCTGAGTACCGTGGTGGGGATTCCGCTCTCGCGCAAGAGGCCCTCGGCTATGTCCTTCTGGTGATGGTGCGTCAGCTGATGCAGATTCGGATGGATCACAGAGTGGAATACGATGTGCTGCAATCCATTCGAAGGTGCCGATGCGATCAAATTTTCGATGATCGGTCTTTCGTCGATGATCTGCGTCGGCGCTGCGTGGTAGAGAACATCGGCCCCAGCCAGGGCAGCGTCCAGCGTCGCGGCAGACCGTAGATCGCCTACGACGACCCCCGTCGCCCCATCCCGGCGGGTGGTCGCGGCCTGAACTTCGTTCTTCACGACAGCGCGGATCGGCACATCCCGTGCAGCCAATTGTCGAACGAGCAGACGGGTTACTCCGCCTGCGGCACTGGTCACTGTGATCATCGGACCTCCTCGATGGTGGGCGCGGTGAACCTCGGCGCATTTGCAAATATTGCATAATGAGTGCAAATAAAGCAAGGAGGGTGAGGCGGCGTGGGTGGTGTATCCCTCGCAGGCCATCAGAGCCGTGAGGGCTTGTTTGCGCTGACGGTGCCAGGCAAGTGCGACGGCCGACCCGACGCCCAAGATGGTTCCGCCGACGAACCCGCCGAAGTTGGCCGCAGGCGGGGCCACCAGCGTGACCAGCATGGCTACGACCCCGGCTCGCCATTCCTAGCAGTGACGCGCCTCGCTCACGGCACCTTCGGTGGATTGTCGGGGAGGAGAAGCGCAGCGATATCGTTCCCGATCGGCACGGCGTTGTTGATGTCGGAGTTGGTGGTCGGTCCGGGCGTGACGTACACGACAATGGTTGTCTTCGAACCGGTTTCGTAGAATGCAACGCCGTTGTAACCCCCGAAGGCTGGATTCATGAAGAGCCAGCTGCCGAGATGTACCGTGCCGAACGCGAAGTACCTGTCCGCGGTCAGCGGACCGAGCCCTGCCGTGGAGGCGGCCATCATTTCGTTGAAAAGGTTGTCGGACAGTAATTCTCCGGTACCGAGTGCGCGAACCCAACGGCCGATATCAGTCACCGTCGAGTTCATGTTGCCACTGTTGAGGAACGCCGTGGGATTCCAGAAAGTGGAGTCCTCGAACATGCCGCGCTCGTTCGTGTAACCGTGCAGTATCGGCTCGGTCATCTGGGGTGTCAGCACCACGTTGCTTTCGTTCATGCCGAGCGGTGCGAGAATCTGCTCCTCCAGTAGTTCTTTGAGGGGCTTGCCTGTCGCCTTTTCGAGCACCACGCCGAGCAGACACAGATCGCTGTGTGCGTAGGCAAAGTCGGTGCCCGGTTCGAACAGCGGTGGTCGGGCATTGGCCAACTCGAAAATCTGCTCGGCTGTGAACCCTTCGATCGGATTGGCATAGAACGTTTTCAGAAACTCGGGGTTTGTCACGTAGTCCGAGATGCCGGTGGTGCTGTTGGCGAGCATACGCGGGGTGATTTGATCGGCGCGGGGAAAGTCGGGTACCCACTTGGCGATCGGCTCGTCGAGACTGAGCGTTCCGTCTTGGCTGAGCTGCAAAAGAACCGTCGACAGCATCGGTTCCATGGGCTGGCCGACACGCAATTGCATGTCAGGCGTGGCGGGTACGCCCAGCGGAGATCCGCCCAGTGCGCCGACGACGACTTCCTCGTCGCCGCGCCATACGCCGAATACAGCACCGCTGAGATCGAATTCGGCTAGTTTGCCGCGAACGATATCGACGATCGCCCCGGCATCGGCGTTTGCCACATCAAGTGGTTTCTCGGTCGTTTGCTGATCGGTGCCACTGCGATTGTCCGACCCGCAGGAGACGCTGGAGAACGCAAGAGCCAAGCCGAGCACGGTGATCGCACTGCGCCGCAGCCGACTACGGGTCGACGACCTCATGAGCTTGATCCCTTCGTGCGCAGAGTCAAGTGGGAGTCGCTGCTCACGCAATGTCAGCTTCGACGGGGCAATTTTACCTTCCGCGCAGATCGTGCACATACGATTCGACCACTCGAAAGGCGCATATATCTCACGTCGGCGCGCCGGAGGGTGCCGGTGTCGTCGAAGCTGTCGGCGCGTTGGTGACCTCGGTTGGGATTGGCGACTCGGTGGTCTTGTCGGTGGACTCGGTCGAGTCCCATCGTCGAGCTGGCCCGACAGTGGTTTCGGTTCCGCGGGTCACTGGTGCCCGTCCCGGCCATACTGAGGGCTCATGGCCGGGGGCACAGCCCCTGCACGCGAAACACAATCTTGATTACCATTCAAGACGCTGCTACCTTCTTGAATAGCAATCAAGAAAGCTGGACCCGGTCGATGCCACCGGATCGCCCTCACTTCGACACGAGAGACTCGCCATGCCTAGCAGTGACGCGCCGGCCGAATACTCCCGCAGTGACGAATGGTTCGACTCCGAAGGCTTGCGCTGTGCGGTAGCGGTGTTCCGGCCGGCTGCGGCCACGACCGACACGCCTGCAGTGGTGATGGCTCACGGGTTCGGCACTCCCCGCGCCCTCCGGCTCTACAGCTACGCGGACGCATTCGCCCGTGCTGGGTACACGGTCCTCGTCTTCGACTACCGGCATTTCGGCGACAGTGAAGGCGAGCCGCGCCAGCTTCTCGATATCGCCAAGCAGCAGCAGGATTACCGCAATGCCATCGCGTACGCCCGATCGCTGGACGGTGTCGATTCCCGACGCATCGTCGGCTGGGGCACCTCGTTCGCAGGTGGCCACGTCCTCACCCTGGCCGGTACGGGCGAGAACTTCGCGGCGGTCATCGCGCAGGTCCCACACGTCAGCGGTCCTGCAGCCGTGCGGGCAACGGGCCTTCGCAGCACGCTACGCGTTCTGCCCTCTGCCGTGATCGACCAAGGTCGGGCTGTGCTGAGGCTGTCGCCGCGCTACATCGATTCCGTGGGTCGACCGGGAGATGTGGCAGTGATGACTACCCCCGACGCGATGGACGCACGCGACCGACTCTTTGCTGCATCCGGCCTGAAGGACGGCGACTATCCCGAAAATGTCGCCGCACGAATTCTCCTGAGAATCGGCTTGTATTCGCCCGGTCGCACTGCAGGTGCGATCAGGTGCCCCGCAGTCGTTCAGATCATGTCCGGAGACGCGGTGACCCCGGCTTCGGTCGCGTTGAAGGCGGCATCGAAGATCCCAGGCGTGACCGTTCACATTCACCCCGGCGGCCACTTCGACCCCTACGTGGAACCGATGTTCCCGACGGTGATCGAGGAGCAGTTGGCGTTCCTGAGGACAGCGGTACCCCTCGCATCCTGAAGCATCGACGAATCCCGAAGCCAGATAAAGCCCGGCGTCACTCGGCTCGGGGCGAATCAGTCGCGCTGCCCAGCCACGACTGCAATACCAGTGCTTGTTCGATGTCGAACCGATGCCCGGCGATCGGGTGGCCGAGCATCTGTTCGGCGCTCTTGACTCGGTACTTCACCGTGTTGTAGTGCAGGTGGAGTGTCTGCGCTGTTGCCTTGTGGCTGGACTGATGGTCGAAAAAGGCGCGGAGCGTCTCGCGTAGCCGCCGCGCCAGGTCGGTGTCGTCGGCAAGTGGGCCGAGAGTGTCCCGAATCAACTGACGGGAGCGGGCCAGGTCCGCGCTTGCCAATGCACTGAATGCCAGGCCCGGATCCTCGTACGAGGTGACGATGCGGTCTCCGGGAGCAGCGAGGAGGGCCATGGAACGGGTCTGCTGCGCGTGCAGATGCGAGGTCCTGAAGCCCGTGCTGCCGAATTCTGTTGTGCCCAGGGCTACGTGGGCGCAACCGGATCTGTCGTCGATCAGCTGACGGACGCTGTTCGCATCGAGTCGTCCCGCCCCGCGGCCGGTCGGTATCCACACCCACGCGGTCAGGTTGTCTGCTGCCACGAACAGGGGCGTCGGGTTCTCGTCGAGCGTCTCGCACATCCGGTGGGCCAACTGCTCGAGGGCAGGCAACCCGTCGTGCTCGGATTCAGGCGTGTCCATCCACAAGATCGCTGCGCAGTGGTGGCGGTCCAGTTGATACCCGATTGCCTGGGACGCCTGGTTGTCGTCCGTCGAGCCGGAGTTCGACAGCAGCTCCCGTATGCGGGTTGCTCGGACGTTGTTTCGATTGGCGAGCCACCGTTCGTGTTCGACCTGATATGCGGTGACGACCTGCTCCGAGATCCAGTCGATGTACACCGAGCTGATCGAAACGATGTGGTGCGAAACCTTCAGTCCGAGAATGGGATCGATGGAAGACGCCTGAAGTCTGGCGAAGATTCGATCCAACAGCGTGGTCTGGCCGAGCCGGTAGGCACGCACGAGCGCGGTCACGGGAATCGCATGCTGGGCGAGCCTGCGGGCATATTCCATCGCAGCGGAGGGCGCATGCAGATGGTCCGCCGTGATGCCGTGCTGCAAGACATGAAAGACGGTGTCGACGTTGCCCTCGATACTCGCACCGAGCAGTTCGAGCAGCTGACTGTCCTCACCCAGCTCTGCGATCTCACGTTCGAGAACCGCACGAATGTTGCGCGACTCCTCGACCAGGTGCGCGCTCATCTCGGCAATGACGGACGCGACGACAGCTTCGACTGCAGACTCGGCATGAACGTTGATCAGCGGCGGTTGCACGATATCGACAATAGTCCGTCCGTGAATCTGCTGTTGACCGTTTCTCTGGTTCCGCCTCTTGTCTCCCGGAGACAAACGTGGCCCGAAACTTCATTGTCGGGAGATATGGCCTGCGTCACAAAATGCCCATAGCGTTGTGGCGACCGCTTCCTCCAGTGAAGGATCCCCATGCACCTGCCCGACCTTCTCGATCACCGCGCGGCGATCTCTCCTGACGCGGCCGCCATCGCCGACGATCGAGCATCGCTGTCGAATCGAGACGCCACCCTCACCGAGACCGACATCGAATCGCACGTCCAACGCTCTCTGTCGAAGTACAAGTGGCCCGTCGACACCATTTTCGTCGACGAGGTGCCCAAGAATCCCGTCGGGAAGATCGACAAGCCCTCGCTGCGCCGACGTTTGGTCGCACCCGCAGTCTCCACGTAGCCCCAATTCACCTTCTCCGAAAGGAATCACGATGGGTCTGTTGTCACCGACCCTGCCCGATATCGACCTCGGACAGTGGCGTCGCCTCCCTCAGCTCGAACGCCTGAAAATCCAAGTACAGCACTGGGGCGAACACGGTTTCGGCACGCCCGTCGGTGCCTATCTGTTCTACGTGATCAAGATGATCGCGTACGTCACGATCCCACTGTGGATCATCTCCTCGTCGACACCGGGCCTGGGTTCGCTCTCGGAAATCGGATCGTGGTGGACCCAGCCGATTGTCTTCCAGAAGTTCGTCCTGTTCACCGTCCTGTTCGAGGTCATGGGATTCGGCTGCGGCTCAGGGCCGTTGACGATGCGCTTCTTCCCGCCTGTCGGAGGGTTCACCTACTGGCTGCGCCCCGGAACGATGCGGCTGGCACCGTGGCCGAACCGGGTTCCACTGACGGCCGGTGACACCCGCACTTTCGTCGACGTCATCGCGTACGCCGGTTTGCTCGGAGTCCTGATCTGGGGACTGATCTCCGACGGTGTGCCCGGCGGCACCGGCGCCGCAGGCATGCTCGCACCGGCAGTCCCGATTGCCGTGATCGCGCTGCTGGTGCTCGTCGGCCTGCGGGACAAGACCATCTTCCTGGCCGCCCGCTCGGATCAGTACTTCGTCATGATCATCGCCTTCCTGTTCCCCTTCGTGGACATGATCATCGCGCTGAAGTTGGTCATGCTGGCCATCTGGTGGGGTGCTGCGACATCCAAGCTCAACCATCACTTTCCCTTCGTGGTGGCGGTGATGATCTCCAACAGTCCGCTGTTGCCGAGTACCTGGCTCAAGCGCAAGCTCTACCGCAACTACCCCGAAGACATGCGGCCGTCCACCTTCGCGAAATTCGCCGCCCATCAGGGAACTGTCATCGAGTACGTCCTGCCGGCCATCCTGATCTTCTCGATGAACTCGACGCTGACAACCGTGGTCCTGATCGGCCTGACCATCTTTCACCTGTTCATCCTGTCGACCTTCCCCGCCGGGGTACCCCTGGAGTGGAACCTCTTCGTCATCGGTGCCGCGTGGTTCCTGTTCGGCAACTACTCCGGCAGCGAATACTCACTGTGGAACGCCACGAGCATCTGGCCGTATCTGATCGTCGTCGCGTTGATCGCGGGCATCGTTGTCGGAGGAACCAAGCCGCAGTGGATCTCGTTCCTCATGGGCATGCGCTACTACGCAGGAAACTGGGCCACCAACACGTGGATCATGCGACCCGGCGTCGAGGAGCGGCTGCAAGCGGAGATCGTCAAGTCCGCTCCGATGACGAAGTTTCAGCTGCTCGAGCTGTACGACGAGGACACCAGCGAATTCATGATGCAGAAGTTCACCGCCTGGCGGTCGATGCACAGCCACGGACGAGCGCACATGGGTCTGATCTCGCGGGCAGTGGGCAACCGCGAGGAATACGTCATCCGAGAGGGCGAATTCCTCGCCGGAGCGATACTCGGTTGGAACTTCGGTGAAGGGCACCTGCACAATCAACAGTTGTTGGAAGCGCTGCAACGCAAATGCCATTTTTCCGACGGCGACATCCGTGTGGTGATGATCGAAGGGCAGCCGATGCACCGAGGAACCCAGAGCTACCGAATTGTCGACGCGGCAAGCGGAGTCATCGAGGAAGGAACCGTTGCGGTGTCCGACATGATCACCCGCCAGTCGTGGCTGGACGACACGGAGTCGATTCCAGTGACCGTCACCTCGGTGCCCGACGCGGTGGGTCAACGGTGACTACGGCGACAGTCGTCGGTTCGGGGCCCAACGGTCTCGCTGCCGCGGTGACGCTGGCGATGGCCGGCGTCGAGGTGACGGTCCTCGAGATGGCCGACAAGGTCGGCGGTGGCACTCGAACCTCCGAATTGACCTTGCCGGGTGTGCTGCACGACGACTGCTCGGCCGTGCACCCGGTGGGCGCAGCGTCACCGTTCTTCGCGAGTCTCGATCTCGAGGCCCACGGACTGACGTGGAAGTATCCGGAGATCGATGCGGTTCAACCCCTCGACAACGGCAGCGCCGGGGTGCTGCATCGGTCCATCCCCGACACGGCGGCCGGGCTCGGCGCCGACGGTGATGCCTGGCAGCGGTTCTTCGGGCCGCTGTCGGACCGTTTCGACGACCTGGCAACCGACTTGTTCCAGCCGCTGCTGCACATGCCGCGACACCCGATCACGTTGACCAAGTTCGGACTCAACGCATTGGCACCGGCATCGCTCACCGCCCGGCGCTTCCGTACGCCCGAGGCACGCGCGTTGTTTTCCGGTGTCGCGGCCCACGCGCTCTACCCACTGACCCGGCCGACCACCTCCGCCGTCGGAGTGATGATGATCGCCGCCGGCCACAAGTACGGCTGGCCGGTTGCCGAAGGTGGCTCTCGCGCGATCAGCGATGCCCTCGCGTCGGTGCTCACCGAGCACGGCGGAAAGGTCGAAACCGGCATCAGAGTGACTCGGCTGCAGCAGATTCCGCCGAGTGACATCGTGATGCTCGATCTGTCACCGACCGCGATTGTCGAGATCGCCGGTGATGCCCTCCCGAGGAGGGTGGCACGGCCCTACCGTCGATGGCGCTACGGACCCGGCGCTTTCAAGCTCGACCTCGCCGTCGAGGACGGTATTCCCTGGACGAACGAGAGTGCGCGGCGCGCCGGAACCGTTCATCTCGGTGGCACCTTCGAGAAGGTCGCCGCCACCGAACGCGACGTCCATCGAGGAATCATGCCGCGAAAGCCGTTCGTCCTGCTCGGCCAGCAGTACTTGGCCGACCCCACCCGCTCGCAGGGCAATATCCATCCGATCTGGACCTACGCCCACGTCCCCAACGGCTACACCGGTGACGCCAGCGAGGTGATCATCGATCAGATCGAACGCTTCGCCCCGGGGATCCGTAAACGCATCGTCGCGCGCGCTGTCCGATCGACCACGCAGATGCCCACGTACAACCCCAACTACGTGGGCGGCGACATCGTCACCGGCTCGAACGATCCCGGCCAGGTCGCACTGCGCCCGCGTGTGAGCATCAACCCGTACTGGACCGGCATCGACGGGGTCTACATCTGTTCGGCAGCAACCCCTCCAGGGGGAGGGGTACACGGAATGGGCGGGTACAACGCTGCCCAGGCGGCGCTCCGCAAGGTAGCCGGGAGGTAAGCAATCGACCTGGATCGGGTTCGCCTGTCACAGGTGCCCGTCCCGGGAGCGGCAAAGAAACCCGGGATGGTTCATCTCTCGATCATCATCGCTCCCATGGCGGTCATCATGAGAAACGACCCTGCGGTTTCGACCCGCTTCACGCCGCCGTCGACGAGCACTCTGTCCGATACCACGAGCGCCGCCGAAGCCGCCGCCCATAGGATCAGGACCGCGAGACCAAGATGCGTCGGGGTCGTGGAATGCATCGACACATGTGGTAGTTGTGGCACTGTCGTTGACGGGTGCACGGTGTGTGGGGCGAACGGTGATGCGAGCATTGCTGCACTCATCGCAACGAGGTCGACGATGCATCGCGCGCTTTGCGTAGAAGTGGTGTGAGTCGCGGTCAAGTGCCATGCCGCCGCTGTGCACACCGAAACCTGGATGACGATGCACCACACCGCAGCCGAGGGTGCCAAGCTCGCTGCCAGCATCAGGGTCATCGCGACCGCCATTGCCGCATGTCCGATCATGCCCGCGCCAGCTCGAATTGCCCTGTGCATCAGCGGGATCAAGGATCCCAGGACGCCGACTGTGCTTGCTGCGACATGAAGGGTCATTCCGCGGCACGCCGACTGGACGCGCGATGCGTGCCGCACGCAACGAGCGGCATAGATCCCTCCTGACTGCCAGCGGCTCACTGTGTTCGATTCTGCAGTGGCTTACGATTCTCCGCTTCTCGACACTCGATCACTATCGGGGATTCCTTTACTCCCCTTGGGGTTTCCTGACCGAAACGCTTTGTTTCGCAACGGATAGCGGTGTATTGCTTGATCCGAGCCGCAGACATCACGCAAACAGTTGGCGTGATGTAGAGAAGTGAGTATGGTCGTTTTTTGTCAGACAAAGGTGTCCTAGGTCATACCGAGCGTTCTTCGAGAACCCGTGCAAGAAATCCGGGGGGTTCGCCGGACTCTGCACCGTCCGCAGGCCGATCACAGACACTTTGGCCCTTCAGTTGAATCTCTCCCTCACAGTCATAGCTCGTTCCAGTCGACATCCACAATCGAGGTCAACCATGAGTGAATTACCCATCACTGCTCCGGAGCGAGAACGTGAGGGGCACCGACTTCGAGGAACACTTGGAGTATTCGGAGTCGTTCTTCTCGTCGTTGCCGCAGCCGCCCCGCTGACCGCAATCGGTGGAGCGCTTCCGGTCATGTTGGCCATCGGCAACGGTGTGGCGACTCCGATGACGTACGTCGTGACCGCAGTGGTGCTTCTCCTGTTCAGTGTCGGCTATTCGGCAATGAGTCGGTACGTGGTCGACGCGGGCGCTTTCTATGCGTATGTGACAGCCGGCCTGGGACGCCGAATCGGCACAGGCGGTGCCGGCTTGGCGCTGCTGGGGTACACCGCTATTCAGATCGCAATCTATGCTCTGGCAGCGACGACACTGGGCGATCTCGTCGTCGGCTGGGGTGGTCCGGCGCTGCCGTGGTGGGTGTGGGCAACAGTGCTCGTGGCCGTCGTCGCCTTACTGGGATATCGAAGCATCGATCTGGGCGCGAAGGTCCTCGGTGTGCTGCTGGTCCTGGAGGTCGCGGTGGTCCTGGTTCTGTCGATTGCCATCCTGGCCAAGATCGGGTGGTCTGGAATCGAGTTCGATTCGTTTGCTCCGCAGAACTTCTTCGACGGCTCACCAGGGATCGCGATCATGTTCGCCGTCGCCTCGTTCGTCGGCTTCGAGGCGACGGCAATCTACGGAGAGGAGGCACGCAATCCGAAGCGAACGGTACCGATAGCGACCTATAGCGCCATCGTCCTGATCGCGGTGTTCTACGCCTTTGCAAGCTGGACGATCGTGCTTGCCAACGGCAACGTTGCAGTCGTCGATGCCGCGCAGGAGAACACGTCGGGATTGGTCTTCGACACTGCAGGTCGTTTCTTGGGCGCGGCGGCGTCGGAGACGGTGAGCGTTCTCCTGTTGACCAGTTTGTTCGCGGCGCTTCTGGCTTTCCACAACGCCATTGCGCGCTACCTGTACTCCCTCGGACGGAAGGGCATACTGCCGGCCCGCCTCGGTCGAACCCACGGCCGTCATGGTTCCCCTTACTTCGGCTCGGCAGTGCAGACCGTGTCCGCGCTTGTCGTGCTCGCAGCGTTCGCTCTGGGCGGTGCCGATCCCATCCGGCAGATTTTCAGTTGGATGTCCGGAGTGTCCACGGTGTGCATACTGGTGTTGATGATTCTCGTGAGCGCGTCGGTGATCGTGTTCTTCCGGAAGTGCGCAGAGGACGATCGTCGGTGGCACACGCGGATAGCTCCGGTGCTGGGCGCGATGGGTCTGCTGGGCATACTGGCGCTCGTACTCAGCAATTTCACGACGTTGATCGGAGGTTCCTCCTTCATCGCTGTCGTTCTGCTCGGATCGATCGTCGTTGTGTTCGTCGGCGGGGTGAGTATCGATCGCAGCAGGTCCGATCATGGTAAGTCGTGAGCAGGCAGTGCGGATCCGGTCGAAGGAAACCCACCAGGAGTATCACTCGACTGTCGCTGACTCTACGCGATCAGATCCTGACGCCACTGTCGCACAGTCGAGTTCGGCTTTCGGCGGAATGAGGGAGTCGCGATGAAGTTCGTTCACGACACATTGGGCCAACGGGTGCTGTTCGGGCAAGGACTGGTTGTCGAGCACGTGGGCGCGGAGGCGAGGCGTCTGGGGGCTCGAAAAGTGATGCTGATCGCGTCGCCACGAGAGGATGCGCTCGCAGCGCGCCTGACCGACGTACTCCAAAACGTGGTTCGGATCGACGACGTGCGTCAACACGTGCCTCTCGAACACGCTGTACGGATCCGAGGGGTCGCCCGGGACAATGCCGTCGACCTTTTGGTGGCAGTGGGTGGCGGTTCGGCGACAGGCTTGGCAAAAGCGGTTGCTCTGACGGAGGAACTGCCCATCGTGGCGGTACCCACGACCTACTCGGGTTCCGAAGGAACCAACGTCTGGGGTCTTACCGACGAGGGTGTGAAGCGGACTGGAGTGTCCGCAGCGGTTCTTCCCACCTCCATCGTGTACGACACGGATCTGAGCAGGTCACTGCCGGTGCCACTGTCGGTTGCCAGCGGCCTGAACGCATTGGCGCACTCGGTGGACGCGTTGTGGGCACCGGCAGCGGATCCCATAAACCGCGCTCTGGCGTTGGAAGCGACACGTGCCATCAGCGAATCGCTTCGGCGGATCGTCGTCGACCCCGCCGATGAAGAGGCCCGTTCTTCCGCGCTGTACGGAACGTATCTATCTGCAATTGCGTTCGCATCCTCGGGGCCGGCACTGCATCACAAGATCTGCCATATTCTCGGTGGAACGTACGGTCTTCCGCACGCGGAGACGCACGCGGTGATCCTTCCGTATGTCCTCGCGTTCAATTCTCCGTCTGTCCCCGTGCTGGCAACCCGCTTGGCACGGGCGTTGTCGGACGGCGCTGAGGTCGATGCGGCGCGTGCGCTGGAGGATCTGCGCGTCCTCCTCGATGCACCCCGCTCGCTCGACGCGCTGGGGCTTCCGGAGAGCGTCATTGGCGAGCTCGCCTTGCAAACGTTGTCCGTGGCACCTGCGACGAATCCAATGCCGGTAACCATCGAGAACCTCACCGAGCTTCTGTCTGCGGCATGGGCGGGCGCACCGCTACCGCAGATGATTCCACCGAAATAACGGGAGAGTAATGCCGAACAATACCGCCGAGCAGATAAGTATCGAGCGAGATCTCACCGACCGCGTCGTGTCCTCGTTCGAAGGAACGGACGACCCGCGCCTTCGCGAGTTGCTCGGTGCCTTGGTCGAACACGCGCATGCTTTCGTTCGCGAGACACGGCTGACCGAGGCAGAGTGGACGAAGGCGATCGAATTCCTGACGGCGGTGGGCGATATTACCGACGACAAGCGTCAAGAGTTCATTCTGCTTTCCGATGTGCTCGGCGTGTCCATGCAGACAATCGCGGTCTCCAATCCGGCTGTCCACAATGCCACGGAGGCCACAGTATTCGGGCCGTTTTTTCTCGACGATGCTCCCGAGGTGCCCATCGGGGGTGACATCACGCACGGCGCTGCGGGCGAGCTGTGCTGGTTCGAGGGCACGATCACCGACACCGATGGAAATCTTGTACCCCGAGCGCGAATCGAGGTATGGGAGTGCGACGAGGATGGACTTTACGACGTTCAGTACGGTGACGAGCGGATGGCAGGTCGGTCGTACCTTTACTCGAACGACCACGGCGAATACAGCTTCTGGGGACTCAAGCCCGTGCCGTATCCGATACCCGCCGACGGCCCGGTCGGTTCGCTGCTGTCGGTGACGAAGCGATCCCCACTACGGGCGGCTCACGTGCACTTCATGGTCAGTGCGCCTCGCCTGCGGACACTGGTCACTCACATATTCGTCGAGGGCGATCCGCAGATCACGACCGGCGACAGCGTTTTCGGGGTCAAGGATTCACTGATCAAGACGTTCGTGCGGCACGCTGCAGGCGAGGCTACGCCCGACGGTCGCAATCTGGGCCAGGTTCAATGGTTCAGCACTCGCTTCGACATTGTGTTGGCACCGAGCGACACTGCCGGCGGCACTGCACAGAAGTAATTCGGTTCGGTCAGCCGACCGACACCTGTACCACCAACGTCATCTCGTGGCATCGTGAGACCGATATCGAATGCACGATTGCTCCGTGTGGCACGTGAGAGGAATTCCTGTATGTACAGCTCGCTGTTCGACGCTTTGACGGCGGACGAAATCAGCACGGTCGCGTCGGTTGTGCGTGGAGCGGGTATCGGCGGCGAACGTCCCGGCTTCGGCTCAGTATTCGCGCACGAGCCCGACAAGGCCGATGTCCGCTCCGGTAGGACGGTGACCCGCCGAGCCCGTGCACTCGTGCTGGACCGCACGTCCGCCGCAACCTTCGATGTACTCGTCGATCTCGAAACCCGGTCGGTCGTGAGTTCGGAACAGTTGACCGATGGCGGCGCGCAGCTACTCGGCGACGAAGTGCGGATCATGGACGAAGTCGCACGGTCGGATGCTCGATTCGTCGAGGCACTCGCCAAGCGCGGCATCACCGATCTGTCTCTGGTGCAGTTGGACCCTTTTGGAGTGGGAAACCGCAGCGATCTCGATCTCACCGGCCGACGCATTTGGGCCTGTGTGGTCTACTACCGGCATTTCGCGGAGGACAACGCATACGCACATCCAGTCGAGGGGCTCGTGCTTCTTGTGGACACAGTGCGCGAGGAAGTCTTTGCGGTCGAGGATCACGGTGTCAAACCCATGAATACCACATGTGACAACTACACCGCTGAACACAATGGACCAATGCGCACCGATATCAAGCCACTCGCGATCGCTCAGCCGGCAGGCCCCGGCTTCTCGCTCGACGGGCCGGCGATGTCCTGGCAGAAGTGGCGTTTTCGAATCAACATGCACCCACTCGACGGCTTGGTAATCTCAGGTTTGGAATACAAAGACGTTGACGAGTACCGCTCGATCATGCACAGGGGCTCCCTTGCCGAAATGATCGTGCCTTACGGAATTCCAGAATCGGCGCACTACTTCCGCAGTGCATTCGACGCGGGCGAGTACGGTCTCGGCAAGATGGCGAACTCACTCGTCCTAGGGTGTGATTGCCTGGGCGAGATCACGTATCTCGATGCCGTCATGGCCGACGACGACGGTAATCCGGTGACGATCGAGAATGCGATTTGTATTCACGAGGAGGACGCAGGAATTCTGTGGAAGCACACCGACTGGGTGACGGGCAACGTTGATGTCCGGAGATCTCGAAAACTTGTCGTCAGCTTCATTGCGACCGTCGGGAACTACCATTATGGCTTCTACTGGAACTTCTTCCAGGACGCTCACGTGGAGATCGACGTCAAGTTGATGGGCATCGTGCAGACGATCTCGTACGCGGACGGCGATCTGCCCTCGCACGCCACACCGGTGGCGCCCAACCTGGCTGCGACATACCATCAGCACCTGTTCTCGTTTCGACTCGACATGGAGGTCGACGGGCCGGAGAATTCAGTGTTCCAGAACGACGTGGACAGCGCACCAGTCGGCGAAGCGAACCCGTACGGTAACGCGATCGCGGTGACGAAGACCCCGATCGAGCGCGAACAGGACGGTGACGGCGTCACCAATCCGCAGACTTCTCGAAGCTGGACCGTGGTGAATCCGAACAAGAAGAACAAGTGGGGCTTGCCGGTCGGATACAAGCTTCTCCCCGGTTGGGCGTCGGATACGCTGATCGCGAAGGCGCCGTCACTCATGGCCACCCGGGCGGGGTTCGCCACCAAGAACATCTGGGTTACCCCCTATTCGCCGGACGAGATGCATTCGGCCGGTGATCATCCGAACTCGGATCGCTCGGGCGCCGGACTGCCCGAGTGGACGTCCGCAAACCGCGATGTGAGGAACACAGATCTGGTCTTGTGGCACACCGTCGGTGTCACTCACATCCCACGCTCGGAGGACTGGCCGGTGATGCCGACCGAGGTCGCGAGCTTCATGCTCGTACCGAACAACTTCTTCGATCGCAGTCCTGCAATGGATGTTCCCGATCGGCGTGAGATGCCCAGCGAGGCAGCGGAATCGGACAACGGATCATGTTGCCACTGATGTCGTCAACCATCCGAGGAGGGCGCCGGAATGGGATTTGTGTACATCCACCGGTTCGACCAGCGTCCACCCTGCTAGCGCAAGCGTAGACAACCGCCACAACACGAGGTGGGCACATACTGTCCACTCACTGACTACCTAGGAGTCTTGATGACCGAACCCACGATTGCCCAACTTGCAGCTCGAATCGAGGTGCTGGAGTCCGAGGCAGACATCCGGCGCGCACAGGCACGGTATATGTTTCTGTGCGATACGCCATGCCCGGAGTTCGGTGTCGAGGACGATGCGACGCGTATCGAACTGATTCTCGATCTCTACACCGAAGATGCAGTGTGGGAAGGCGTGGGCGAGTACTACGACAATCAGTTCGGTCGAGTTGAGGGCAAAGATGCCCTCCGTGCGCACTTCAACCGGTTCTGGGGTGAAAAGACCGATCCAGCGCTCTTGCTCAACGCTCATTACCTGACTTCGGAGCAGATCTATGTCGATGGCGACGTGGCAGAAGGTCAGTGGATTCACATGCAGCCGTGGCTGTTCTCCGACGGTAGATCGCTGTTGCGCTCGAGCCGCCTGAACAACGCGTTTCGTAGAGTTGGTGGCAAGTGGCTCATTTCGAGAACACGTACCGAGAACGTGTTCGTCGCGGCGCTGCCTGACAATTTCGCCGAGGCCTACCCGAGCGCATCGGTGCTTCTGAAACCGTAGTGTGTTCACGTAAAGGAATCACCTACGTTCCGATGTGGCATTGCTGATTGGCTGGTCGACCGACTGCTCATAGGCTGGAGACAGGTACCGCAGGAGGATATTCTGCGGCCTTCGTGAGGAGTCCACTACTGTCATGTCGCCCCTGATGCAAGAGTCCTCCACCGGCTGGGTTGTCGCGTTCGTTTCTGCGTTGACGTACTTCGGTGCGCTGCCGATAGACACGCAGGCCGAGATCCACAGAGACGGAACCGATGTCGTCAATTCCGGAGGCGTGTTCCCGCTTCCAGCGCGTCCTTGGTGGATGGTCGCTACATCGTGCGCGGACGGTGGTAGTTCGCCAGCGGCTGCATGCGGCGGACTACATCGGTGTCGGACTGGTCGATGAAGCGGCACCGGGTCTCCCCAGAGTCGCGCTGCTGCGTCCAGGCCAGGTGACGATTGTCAAGGAGTGGGATGTCAGCGGTTTTGCCTTGAGTGCCCTACCTTCGACTTTTTGGAGTACAGAACATGACCATCGAATTCACACCGGACAACGTCTACGAACTCGCACCGGCGGATCTCGTATCTTCGGATCGGGTTGCCGGAAGGATGTACACCGATCCGGATATTTTCGACATGGAGATGAAGAAAATCTTCGAGAAGACCTGGGTGTGGGTTGCTCACGAGAGCGAGATCCCTAGCGCCGGTAGCTTCAAGACGACTCATGTCGGTGGGCAGCCGGTCATCGTTGCTCGCGACCGGAAAGGCCAGATCAACACGTTGTTGAATCGGTGTCGCCATCGCGGTGCCAGTGTCTGTGAAGCTCGAACCGGTGAAGCGAATGGCTTCACCTGCCCGTACCATGCTTGGTCCTACGCGCTCGATGGCCGATTGCGCGGCATCCCGTATCCCGAGGGCTACGAGGGCGTCATGACCAAAGAAGGAATGGGTCTACGTCAGTTGCGTACAGAGTCGTACTGCGGGATGGTCTTTGCGACCTTCGACCAGGATGCCGAGTCGTTGGAGGAGTTCCTCGGAGACGCGCGAGGTTGGATGGACAACTTCTTCAAGCAGGGCGGTGGCTACCCGTTGAAAGTCCTCGGAACACATCGCTTCAAGTTTCGGGGAAACTGGAAAATTCAGTTGGAGAATACAACCGACGGCTACCACTTCCCGATCGTGCACCGCTCGTGGATGGCGTCGGTGGACTCGGAGACCGCCGACATGATGAGCTTCATGAACGACTCATCCTGCACCACTCATGATTTGACGAACGGTCATTCGGTAATGCAGATGGTCCCCGAACACTCGGATCTGGACATCGACGACGGTTCGGAACCGCTACAGGCGCGGTTCGACGGTCTTGTCGCAGAGCTGAAGTCGAAGGGCCTCGACGATGCCGCCGTGCGCAAACTGGTGCGCGCGATGCACGGTACCGGATTCAATCTGAATCTGTTCCCCAATGTATCGATGTCGATTTCGTTCCTGCGCGTGCTGCGGCCGATTTCCGTCGACGAGACCTACATCGAACACGTCGCCCTTGGCCCGGATGGGCCGGCAGAGATCGTCGACCCCGTCAACCGCGAGCGACTGAGGGTGCACGAGCACTTCCAGGGTCCCTTCGGGTTCGGTACGCCGGACGATGCCGAAGGGTGGGACCGTGTGCAGCGCGGTGCTACCGGCGGACCTGATCTCCCGATCATGGTCAACCGCGGGATCGGGCGCGAGACCCAGTCGAGCGAGGGCTGGTCCACCTCGCATGTCACCGACGAGACCGGCATGCGTTCGGCCTACGCCCAGTGGAAAGAGATGATGAGCAATGACTGACCTCCGTGCCGATGCCCCAGTACGCAAGCCGAAACCCAAGCCGGGCGCGTGGGCACCGGGCGTCGATGTCCGCGATCTTCCGGTTGCAATGGTGCCGACAAGCGACGAGCGTGTGGTCCGGAGCCTCGATCTGATCGCTCGTGAGGCCGAGCTCCTCGACCACAAGAACTATCATCAGTGGCAGGCCCTGTATACCGAGACCGGCCACTACATCATCCCGATCGACCCGAACGCGCTGGATTTCGACAACACACTGAACATGGTCTATGACGACGCGAGGATGCGTGCGCTTCGTGTGACACGCATGACGGAGGGATATGCCATCGCTGCGGTCGACTCTGCGATCACAGTGCGGACGACCGGACGTGTCGTTCCCAGTGTCGTGACCGACAAGTCGGTCGAGCTTCGTCTCGGCCAGACACTCATTGCCTACAAGCGTGGGAACCATGATATCTGGTGTGCGAACGTCGATTTCACCATTGCGCTCGGACCGACTCCGCAGGACGATCGAATCGAGCGCAAGATCGTTCGATTGATCGACGGCAAGGACGAGGTCCCGGCCGCCGGATTTCTGCTCTGATGATGTGAGAGACGGGTAGCCGTAGGGGCGGGAATATGAAGGGTGCTCGGGACTTCGAATCTTCGAACTCGGTCACGACATCATGTTCTGCGTCGGGCAAGGTACTTCTCGCCCATCGCCGTGAACGCGATGCAGTCCTGGCTGGCTACGAGAAGCACGGCCTCATGCGGTCCACCTCGCGAAGGTGTGGAAGTGCGAGAACTGGAGTCGGAACTGGCGGCGGTTCTGCAGAACGGACATTCCTCCGAGTGTCAAGAAGTGATGCCCAACTACGGCAGTGTCGCGTGTCCGATCCGCGGCAAGAACGACATATCCCACAGTTTCGTGCGTCAGTTCTCCGGATGGGTGTCGCGGGGTGCGTGATCACTCGCGGCAGTTCACACCACTGTCGGTAAGGGAATCTCCAATTGTCGCAGGCGGATTCGAATCATATCGTCATCGCATATCCAGCGCATGTTTCGTTACCCGGGAACGGGTTCGTGCAGCGAGCATTTCGACGAATGGATGGGAACTTCGACATGTCCGAAACTTCAGCCGCATCAGTGGATGCGCAACTTCTGCGTGAAGTGATGGGCCATTACCCGACAGGGGTGGTCGTCGTCACGGGGTGCGACGACGATGGCGAGATTCTCGCGATGGTCGTGGGTACTTTCAGTTCGGTTTCGCTGGATCCTCCGCTTGTATCCTTCATGCCGATGAAGACCTCGCGTACGTTCTCGAAGATGCGCGAATGCTCGTCTCTGTGCATCAATATCCTTGGTGGAGAGCAAGAAGACGCTGTGCTGACGATCGCGCGCAGGTGGGAGAACAAACTCGACGGTATCGAATGGCATCGCTCGCCGCTCGGCAATCCCGTTCTCGACGACTCCGTGGCCTGGATCGATACTTGCATCTTCGACATCGTCGAAGCCGGCGACCACTGGATCGTGTTGTGCTCAGTCGAGGACATGTCGGTCACCAATGCTGTGTCGCCACTCATCTTTTTCCAGGGCGGCTATGGCAGCTTCGTGTGTACGTCGCTGATGGCGCGCATGGACCATGAAATCCTGCCGGCGATTCACTCCGCGCACTCGGCGCGTCTCGAGGTGGAAGAGCTTGCATCAACGGTCGGTTGCGAAGTCACGGTCTACACGACTGTGAGTCCCGACGAGGTCGCGGCTGTTCTGTCCGCTGCGGGCCCTGGCATCGAAGTCGGCGGTGATTTCGGTAAACGCGCACCGATGGTCCCACCTGTCGGCGACTCCTACTACTTCGCTCAACCGCCGGAGCGGCAGGACGAGTGGGTCGAACGCTTGCGGGGAGTGGACGACGAGCTCAAAGAAGTTCACCGCGAGCGGCTGCACTTCTTGGCCGAGCACGGCTACGTGTTCTCGTTGCTGCCCGCCGAGGAGGGTCGGTCTGCGTACGACGGTCTGCGAGCTGCCACCAATGAGTATGCGACAGGCAGGCTTACACCGTCTCAGGAACGTAGCATTCGCCAGTCGATGGCCCACACGGTCGTGGACTATCGAGTGCGCGAGTTCGAAGACGCAGAAACGTACGATCTCGGATCTCTCGTGCTTCCCGTACGTGATCGAAACGGGGCGTACTCGGGCACCCTCCGGTTGGCGCAGCTACCTTTCGGGGCGACGAAGGCGGATATCGAAGGTTGGCTGAACCGCGCGCGAAAGGTAGTAGAAGTGCTGGAAGTGAAGACTTCGGTCTCGTCCTGAAGGTAGGGAAGCAGAGCGTCCTTCACCGGCATCGTGGTTCGTGGCGGGCGCCCTGCTGGTCGATCGAACAGATCATGGTCGACTTGTCGTTCGTGCACAACATGATTCGTCCGGCACTGGCGGGAACTTCGCCAGGAACCTTTTGCGCCGACCCCACGGTGTGTACAGGAACCCTTATTTACGTGAACTCGCGCTGAAGATTCCGGCCGACTGGCACAAGATACCAAGTGTCCCGCCGCAGGCATCCTCCATTGTCCGGTGACCCACGAATCGAACAGGATTGAACAGCATGTCCGAGAATCTCTCTTCGACAGATCCGAACTCCCCTCCGAAGCGTTCGAGCCTCGGGCGGATCGCGTTCGCCAGTGGTGTCGGAACCTCGCTGGAGTTCTACGACTTTGCCATCTACGGTACGGCGACTGCGCTCGTGTTCACCGATACGTTCTTCCGGACGGGCAACGCTTGGTTCGGAACCTTCATGGGTCTCGCTACTTTCGGAGTCGGATTTCTCATGGCACCGCTGGGTGCAGTGTTGTTCGGATGGGTGGGAGACACCTACGGTCGGAGGCGCGCGCTTCAGCTGACCTTTTTCGGTATGGGTGCGGCAACCTTGCTGATTGGACTACTTCCCACGTACGCCCAGGTGGGTGTTGCGGCACCGGTATGCCTTGTGTTGTTGAGGCTGGTGCACGGCCTCAGCCGTGGTGGCGAGACCGGCGGCGCTGCAGTGCTGGCCATCGAGCACGCTCCGGACCATCAGCGTGCCCGTTACGGTGTCTTCACCGCGCTCGGTTCGCCGGTTGGCACGATTCTTGCGAACGCGACGTTCGCCCTGGTGTTGCTGCTGCCAGCAGACACCGTGCAGGACTGGGCGTGGCGGTTGCCGTTCCTCTTCGGCGGACTCGTTCTGGTCATGGGTCTGTGGGTTCGAAAGGGCGTCCACGAGAGTCCGGTCTTCCAGCGGATGGTGTCCGAGCGTGGCGAGGAGGCAATTCGGAAGCAGGCCCCGTTCCGAGCCGTGGTCAAGGGCAATTGGAGACGGCTCATCCTCGCCGCGGGGGTGAACATCGGATTGAACTCCACGACATTCGTTCTCGCCATATTCATGTTGTCCTACGCCACTGCCGAGGCCCCCGAGGGTCTGGGACTTCCTCGCACCGAGATCGTCTGGGGAAGCATCGCGGCGCTCGTCCTGCACGGTGTCGCGAACGTGATCGCAGCTCTTCTGTCCGACCGGATAGGGCGCCGCCCGGTGATGATAGGTGGAGCACTCGCGTCAATTGCCTCTGTTCTCACGATCTTCCACTTGGCCCAGCTCGGCACAGTGACGTCGGTGAACATAGGCCTGATGATCGGCTTCACGGCTACCGGATTTCTGTTCGGGCCCATGTACACGTACTTCACTGAGCTGTTCCCGAAGGAACAGCGCCAGACCGGAATGGGTATCGCCTTCCACGTCGGCGCAGTTCTCGGTGGCGGTATCGCACCGCTGGTCGCCAACCGTATTGTCGCGTTCACTGGAGATGCGTCGAACATCGGCTACTACCTTGCGGGCGCGCTCGTCGTTTCCCTCGTCAGCCTGTGCGTTCTACCCGAAACTGCTCCGGTTCGTTTGGCCGCACGTAGAGAGGCCGTTGCGGCTCGCGAGAAGACTGCCGTGCAGCCGTGACCTGACACCGTCGATCGCACCCGCTGCCGCGGGTCGTGCGGACCTCCTACTAGGGAGCCGTCGCGACCCGCGGCAGTTGTTGTACGCGGGCATCGACATTCGTGTAGGTGGTGTCGTCAGGCAGGCGGTGTCGTATGGCTGGCGGTCAATCTTCCGGTGACCGAGCGTGTCCGACGACGGCGACCGAGGCCCTCGACCATGTGACGGTCGAGGGCCTCGGTCGGTTCGGTGCGGTCAGAGAATGATGGTGATCGTCTTGGGTTCGGTGTAGGACAGGATTCCTTCGTAGCCGAGTTCGCGGCCGATTCCGCTGGCCTTGACGCCACCCCATGGAAGCTGCGGCGCCAGTGGCGACCATCCGTTGACAGCTATGGCGCCTGCGTCGATCTGCGCAGAGATCAGATGTGCACGCGAAACACTGCTTGTCCATATCGTCGCCGAGAGACCGTACTCGTTGTCGTTGGCCAGTGCGACTGCCTCGTCGTCGGTGTCGAACGGCACGATAATCCCCACCGGACCGAAGATTTCCTGGCGAGCTAGAGACATGTCGTTGTGACCAGACATAACGGTCGGTTGGACGAAGAAGCCTGCCCGGTCGGGAGCCGAACCGCCGGTGATCACCTCTGCGCCCTCACTCTTGCCTTGGGTGATGAAGCCGACTACGCGATCTCGGTGCTTTTCGTTGACCAGGGGTCCCATGGTGGTTGCCGAGTCGAACGGGTCGCCGAGGACCTGCGCCTCTGCGGCGTGCTTCATTCCGTCGACGACGGCATCGAACACGCTGCGATGAGCAAAGATTCGTGTTCCGGCGGCGCACACCTCTCCCTGGTTGGCGAACAGTCCCATTGCACAACCGTGGATGGCGGCCGAGAGGTCGGCGTCGTCGAAGATGATCTGTGGTGCTTTGCCGCCGAGTTCGAGTGCTGTTCGCTTGAAATTCGAAGCAGAGTCTCGAAGGATGGTTCGGCCGACCGCTGTGGAGCCGGTGAACGAGATCTTCTTGATGCCGGGATGCAAGGACAGTGCTTCACCGGCAACTTTTCCGACTCCGGTCAGCACGTTCACGGTGCCGGCCGGAAATCCTGCCTCCGTGACCAATTCGGCGAAGCGAAGGATCGACAGTGACGCGTCTTCTGCGGGCTTGACGATGATCGTATTTCCGCAGGCAAGAGCGGGAGCAAGCTTCCATCCGAGAATCATCAGGGGCGCGTTCCACGGAACGATCGCTGCGACGACGCCGAGCGGGTCGCGTCGTGTGTAGGCGTGCGTCGTTGCGCCCATGTAGCCGTCGTTGGCGATGTAGTCGCCGTTGATCTTGTCTGCCCAGCCTGCGTAGTAGCGCAGCGTCGAGACCAGGTTGGGGATCATCATTGCGGTACTTTGGCCGAGTGGACGACCCATGTCCGCCGATTCTAGTTCTGCAAGTCTGTCGCAGTCACGTTCGACCAGATTCGCCAACGTGTTGAGCAGTAGTCCCTTGTTCGAGGGCGCCATCCGCCCCCATTCGCCGTTGAAGGCTTCGGTGGCAGCTGCGACCGCAGCGTCGACGTCGTAAGCGTCCGCAGAGGCGAGCTCCGCGAGGGGTTGTCCGGTCGATGGGTTCCGGGTTGTGAATGTTTCTTTGCTCGAGCGCCATTGCCCGCCGATGAACAAACCGGTGTGCAAAGTGGAAGTGTCTACCATGCCCTGTTACTCCTTCGTGGGTCGATCGCTCCAGCATCGCGCCGTGTCTGGGTTCGGCCACAGCACGAGGGTGTGCGCGCAGCGGCCGCCGGCGTCGATTGCGGCTCCGGCCAGCGGCGATATCGGTTCGCCAAATCTACTGACGGTGAGAATGAACCTATCGGGACCGTACCGAGGGAACTACTGGACTTTGCCAACCGCGCACTACAGGAACCTTTACTGGGGCGGCGCCTGCGTTGGCTGTTCGGACCGGTCCGCAAGTGGCAACACAAGCTGGACAACAGTCCCGGTCGGTTCGTTCGGTGAATACCTGATCGATCCGCCGTGTCGCTCGACTATGTGTTCGGAAATGATCAAACCCATACCGGCACCGTCCTGCTTGGTCGAGAATCCTCCCGCAGCAAGCCGGTCGGTGACGGGCCCCACCATGCCCTGACCCTGATCCCGGATGAAGACATAGGCATTTCCGTCCAGCTCGTCGGTTTCGACGGACAGTTCCTTGACCTCGGTGGTAGGTTCGACGATCTCCTGCAGAGCGTTGACGCACAGGTTGATGATCACCTGCCCGATGAGGACGCTTTCCCCGTGAATGAAGAAGTTCCTTTCGGGAATCCGAGCGTAGACGCGTACCCCTCGTTCGGCTGCCCTCAGCCGCACGAAGTACAGACTCTCCTGCACGGTTTCGTTGAGGTCCATCACTACCGCGGTGCTCTCGATACGCTGGACGTAACGCTTGACGGATGTGACGATCTCGGCTGCCCGGTGCAGTTGCTTCTCGATCTGGTCGATGCCGTACGTGAGGCTTCGCGTGTCGACGGTGTCCGCATCGATGCGAGCTTTCAACCCGCTGAGGTAGTTGGTCGAGGCAGCCAGCGGCTGTCCCAGCTCGTGGGCCAGGATCATCGCCATGTCGCCCATCGCGTTGTAGCGGCTCAGATATTGCAGGTTGGCTTCCTGGTATGCGTGACGACGCTCCCACTCGACTCGGTCGGTGACGTCGCGAATTGTGAGCACGCGTGAACGCATTCCGTCGTGGGCGACTATTTCCAGTTCACCGGCCAACCATGCCGTCGTGCCGTCGTCTTTGACGATTTCTTGCTGGATCGTCACCGAACTGGTCGCCAGACGCTCGACTACCTGTTCGTGCGAGAGCCTGGGGTCACACCGTCCGAGATCCTCGAGATGAACACCGGCAAGCTCGGAGGGAGTGCGCCCGAACAGTCCGGCGGCCAGCGGTGAAATGTCCTCGATACAATTGTCTTCGTCGAGTACGACGATTCCTGCAGCTGTATGAGTCATGATGCGTTGCAGGGAATCCGACACCCAGGAAAGTTCTTCTTGGAGTTCTATCTCTTCGGCAATGTTTCGGAATTCGACCATGACGGCCAAGCAGTCTTCGAATTCGACGAGTGTGGCTCGACAGTCGGTCAGGAAGTCCGTGCCGTCCTTGGTTCGATACTTCCATTGCTTGCGACTGGAACCGTAGATCACCGCTGCTTGCAGCCATGCCACGCCGAGTTCGCGACGATACTGCCGTTCCTGCGCGCTCATGTGGTGCGCTTTGAGGGGTTTCAACTCCTCGAGCGTGAAGCCGAACATCCGACATGCGGACGGATTTGCCCACAGAATGTTCTTCGAACTCGCCTCGTGGATGAGGATTCCCATCCCCGAGTGCAAGCACATCTGCTCGAAGTCGCGGCGGGTAGGGAACATCCGCGTCACCTCACTCTCGACCGCTCGTACTCCAGGCGTTGCCGTCTAAGGGTTTATTTAGTCGCCACGCGGATTCTCCCGATACCCGCGAAAAGGACGCCTCAATAGCATAGCTCCACAGGGAATTTTCAACCTGAATGGAGACAGGGATGATCACCGAGAGCTCGACTGGTCGGATGGTTGCAGAGCCGGCAGGGCCGGCGCGTACCGCGGCTTTCCATCACGCACTCGATGTGCTCGAAGACCGGAGGGTCGAGTTCAACACGCAACGGTACGTTCCCAAGGACTTCATTGCCCTGCTGAAGAAGGCGGGAATGTATCGCGCTTCGACCCCCGCCGCGTTCGGCGGTGAGCCGTTGCCTCCATCGGAGTTCATGTCCATGGTCGAGCGCATTTCTGCGGTCGATCCGGCTACCGGATGGGTCTCCAGCTTCGGGTCGTCGTTGAACTACTTTGCCGCACTGCCGCTTGCCACTCAGGAGAAGATCTTCGCCGATGGTCCCGATGTGGCCTACGCAGGAGGTCTGTTCCCGATGCAGGAGGCAGAAAAGGTCGAGGGTGGTTACATCTGCTCCGGCGTGTGGCAGTTCGCCAGCGGTTGTCGGGGCGCCGACCTGCTGGGAATCGGTCTGAAGGGCGGGCCGGAAAGCGGTGGACGTCCGTTGACAGCTGTGCTCGACCCGGCCGACGTCGAAATCGTCGACAACTGGGGTGTCGCGGGCATGAAAGCTACCGGTTCGCACGCGATCCGTGTCGATCGGCTGTTCGTCCCCGAAGAGATGACGTTCGTGCGAGGAGGCACTCCACTTGTGGACGAGCCACTGACGCGCTACCCGGCACTTGCCTATGCCGCGCAGGTCCTGGCCGTGGTGACGCTCGGCGCCGCGCGCGGCGCGTTGGACTATGTGCGAGAGGTGGGTTCCTCCCGCACGTCGATCACCGGTGGCACGAGCAAGGGCAACCGTCCGGCGTACAAGTCCGGACTCGCACTGGCGGAGGCAGAACTGCGTTCCGGACGGGCTTTCTTCTACCAGGCCACCGACGAGGTTTGGGCCATGGCAGTGGAGGGCACAACCATCGCGGATGAGAAGGTCGCGATGTTGCGTCTGGCCGCGACCCATGCCGCGCATGTCGGCCGGAACGTAGTTTTGCAGGCATTCGACCTGGCAGGCACCGGTGCGATCTACGAAACGCACCCACTGCAGCGGTATCTGCAGGACGCCATGGTTCCGGCGCAGCACGCGATGTTGCAGACGAACACCTACGAGGCGGCGGGCGCCGTGCTGTTGGGGCTCGAAGCCGGCATTGCCAGTTTTCCCTGATCCTGCTCTCGACCCGACCGCAGGCCTGGACCGTTTCATCGACATCATCGTCAAGGAGTTTCATCATGGCCGACGAGCCACTGCGCACACTGTTCTGCTTCGGAAACAACCAGAACTTCTTCGACCTGCCCAAGTCGGACATCGGGCCGATCTGGGTCGCGACGTCGTCGATGCTCTCGACCCTCAAGAACATGGACGGCGTGGACATCCTCGGGACCTTCGACGACGACGCCCACATGGTCGGGCCGTCCGACGGGTGGCCCTGGACGTTCTACGTACTCGCCGACGTACGTGACCAGCCCACTGTGAGGGCGGCGTGCAACCTCCTACGAACGATCATGGTCGGCGAACACGCGCTGTGGAAGTACTTCAAGGTCGAGGCCCGAATGGGGCGCGAGCTGACCATCAGGGACGACGTCGAGGTCTGATTGCGCCGAGCACATCGGACATCGCAGGACAACGAGGAAGCGCAGGAGTATTCCTCGTACTAGCAAGAGGGTTGGACACGATGACACACGCTTCGAATCATCAAGGTATCGCAGTGGTCACCGGTGCGGCCGGCGGGATGGGAGCGCACATCGCTCGCCGCCTGCATGCCGACGGGCACCGAGTTCTATTGACAGACATCGACGTAGAGGCCGCCGAGGTCGTCGCACGCGTGCTCTCCTCCGACGGTTCCACGGCACGAGCCACCGAGCTCGATGTCGCCCACCGGGCGAACTTCGTCACCGCCCTCGAACATGTCGAAGAGCTCTGGGGAACCCCTACGATCGTCGTGAACAACGCCGCGATCACCAAGACCGCCGATCTGATGACCTTGGGTGAAGACGAGTTCACCGCAGTGCTGTCCACGAACGTCAACAGCATTTTCTTCGGCTGTCAAGTGTTCGGAGCGGCTATGGCTCGCGAGAAGTACGGCCGAATAGTCAATATGGCGTCCCTGGCCGGACAGAACGGCGGCACCGGAACCGGGGCGCACTATGCCGCCTCCAAGGGTGCAATACTCACGGCCACCAAGATCTTTGCACGCCAGCTCGCCGCGGACGGTGTCACTGTCAACGCAATCGCCCCTGGACCGCACGACCTACCGATCGTCAAAGCTACGATCCCACCTGACAAGCTCGACGCTGTGGTAGCTGGTATTCCGGTAGGCAGGTTGGGTAGCGCGTCGTTCATCGCAGACATGGTCGGCCTGCTGACCGCCGAGAACGCCTACTTCGTCACCGGCGCTTGCTGGGACGTCAACGGCGGTTTGTACGTTCGCTGATCATCCCCCTCGCATCAGGAGAATCTCATGGCACTCATCGACGTGATCGTCTCCGACATCGTCAGCGAGACGTGCTCGGTCAAGACTCTGTACCTGGCCAGGGCAGACGGCACGCCCATAGGCAAGTACACACCGGGTGCGCACATCGACGTCGTCGGACCCACCGCAATCACTCGTCAGTATTCACTGTGTAGTACACCGGATTCCGAGGAAACGTTCGCGGTGGCAGTCAAGCGCGAGGAAAACTCACGTGGCGGATCGGTTGCGCTGCACGAGCTTCGACCAGGCGACCGTTTGCAAATCAGCGAGCCGCGCAATCTTCTCCACATCGCCGAGAATGCGCGTCACCATGTACTGATCGCCGCGGGAATCGGAATCACGCCGATGCTCAGTATGGCGAGGTACATGGATGTTCACGACATCGGTTTCGAGCTTCACTACTTCGCTCGGAGTGTGGAAGAGGCGCCATTCCTCCCGATGTTGCAAGAGAAGTGTCCGGAGAAGCTACATGCCTATCTCGGTATCCGACGCGATCTCCAGGAGTCGGTGCTCGATGCTGCCCTGAGCACAGCGCGCAACGACACTCATGTGTATACGTGTGGCCCAGCGGGATTCATGGACAAGGTGCTCGCCCTCGCAGAGAACTACGTGCCGCTGGACAACGTCCACTTCGAGAATTTCCACGCCGTCGAACGAGGGGAAGCCGACGGACCCGAGGTCGCGTTCGATGTGGAACTGGACGGCGAGGTCTATCATGTGCCCGCCGACCGGAGCATCGTCGAGGTGCTGGACGAAAACGGTTGTGACATTGACACTTCGTGCCAAGAAGGTATCTGCGGCACCTGCATCATGCAGGTTCTGAAGGGAAGACCCGACCACCGAGACAATGTACTGAGCAAGTCGGAGAAGGAATCCGGGGAGGTCATCGCGGTATGCGTTTCACGCACCACGGACGCCCGTATGGTGCTTGATTATTACTGAAGACATGTACTTGCCGGCGTCGCTGTCGATAGTCCGCGGTAGGAAAGTTACCGCGCAATATCAACAGCGAAGCGCAAGATGTCTCGTACCAAGGTGCTTACGCTGTCCGCGTCCGTCTTGCTCTTGATGCGCGCTCGATGGACGTCCACCGTCTTGACCGACATAGAGAGCATCCGTGCGATATTCTGGCTCGGCAGGCCTTCGACGACGAGGGCGAGTATTTCTCTTTCCCTCGGCGTCAGCAACGCGACCTTGCGCACGATCGATTGTCTGAGTTCGTAGGTGTGAAAGCGCTCGGCGGCTGCGTCCACACCTGCCTGAACCGCGTCGAGCAGCCGTTGTGAATCGTATGGCTTCTCGAGAAAATCCATCGCGCCGGCTTGGATAGTCGACACCGACATTCTGATATCCCCGTGTGCAGACACGAAAATGATGGCCACGTGCGGAGCCAACTGCTGCAGCTTCTCCTGCAACCGCGGGCCACTCATGTGTGGCATTCTCACATCGAGAACGATGCATGCCGGATGCGATCCGGAGTACGCCGACAAGAATTGGTCGGCGCTGTGACAGATCGTCGGTTTGATTCCGATGCTGCCGAGCAGCCAATCGACCGAGTCGCACAGCTCGGGATCGTCGTCGACGATGTAAACTCTCGCCGGTTGGACATCGCTCATGGGTGTGGACACTCCGTCATTGTCGTCCGCGATTCGCCTCGTGCTGCATCGGGAATGCTGGGGCGTTCTGGTGTTCTTGCGGTGCCGCGTCGGGCCACGATGCGTCCGCCAGCCAATAGTTCATACCGAACGAGCTGACGCGGTGCTCCCACTCCGAGGTGCGCTCGAGCGTGGGTTCCTCACGCCGAACGGATCGATCGGCGGCCTCCGGCCCATCTGCTTCGACTGTCCAGTGGACCCAGTTCAATTCGCGCCCGTGCTCGTCGTGGACGAAGAGGTCGACATGGTGCCACCGATAGTCGAACGTGTCTTCGTAGCACATCAGAAACATGCGGTGCTCGGGGTCGGTCAGCGATGTTGGCATCGTGAGGAGGGTCCTTTCGCGAGAGCTTCAAGATTCCGATGCGGTGCGCATGGCGGGTTCCAACCGAGTCGCCAGGTCCAGCAACTGCATTTCGCTGCCGGGGTACCCGATCAGTTGCAGTCCGAGCGGAAGACCTGAGGTTGTGCGAGCACCAGGGACGACCACTACTGGCGAGCCCAACAGCTGCCACGGTCGGCTGAGAATCGGAGATCCGGTGGCGCCGAGTCCGTGTGGCGCCGCCCCGAGCGCGGCCGGACCGATGACGACGGTGTCTGAGCCGAGCATTTCGCTCAGCAGAGCCCTGGACCGGTCGCGGCGGACGAGAGCTGCGTCGCGTTCGCCCGCGTCGATCCTTCGTCCGCTCTCGACGAGCGAACGCAGCGGCGCACTCAAGTGGTCCCCGTCTTTGTCGAACACCTCCCGCAGGGTCGCGGCAGCCTCGTATGACATGACGGTGATGTGGTCGTTCGCGAGAGTTCGCACATGATCGTCCCATTCGAAGGTAGCGGTTGCGATCCCGACAGTGTCGAGCAACGCAGGCAGGTCCGCGAGTAGTCGCCGCATCGAGGGCTCGACGTCGTCCATGTCGCTGCCGTCCCAGATCAGCGCACTGCCTACCGTTGTCGTCGCTGTGCTCTGTTGTGGCCCGACGAAGGCGGAGTAGGCGTAGCGCAGATCCTCACTCGATCGAGCGAGGATCCCCAGGGAGTCGAGCGATTCGCTGAGACCGGTGATTCCGCTGAGGTCTGTGGTGCCCTGTGAGAGAACGAGACCGGCGGCGCCGCAGTACGAGGCAGGTCGGGTCAACGACCCAGCAGTCTGACTTCCCAGAGCGATGGGCACGACCCCGGCACCGACCGCTGCTGCGGAGCCACTGGACGACCCGCCGGGAGTGTGCTCGGGCGAATGCGGGTTGCGGGTGGGTCCCGGAGCGAAGTAGCCGAATTCGGTCGTGACGGTCTTGCCCTGTACAACTGCCCCCAGCTCGCGAAAACGAGCGACGCACGGCGCATCGTTCGCTACCGGATCCTCGGAGGTGACCGTCGAGCCGGCGCGGGTGGGCAAGCCTTCGACATCGATGAGGTCTTTGACTCCGATCGAAATACCCTTCAGCGGTCCGACATGAGTTCCAGCCGTACGCGTGTCTGCCTGTTCCGCGACATTGTCGGTCAGCTCGACCCAGGCGTGCAGATTCGGTTCTTGTCGCACGATTGCTTCGCGGGTTTGCAGCGCGAGTTCGACCGCGGAGACCGTACCGTTCCCGACAGCGGACACCTGCTCCTGGATGGGGTGATGCCAGTACACCGAACTCACCATTCCTCCTTAGCTCCCGGACTGTCAGTATGCGCTGCCGCGATCGGAGGCGACAGTAAAGGAACCTTGCCGCAGCTGTTGGGATAGTCGCTTCCGCCCGAAAGGCGGGCACGCTGGGCGCTCGACCGGTTGCTACGGTGGCCCTGCGCGACTGCGACGACAGAGACGGAAAACGAGATGCCGAAAGTGGTCGATCACGACGAGCGACGCCGTTCCATCGTGAGGGCGGCGTGGCGTTTGATTGCCGCACGCGGGATCGACGGTGTCAACATGCGCGATCTGGCCGCCGAGGCCGGCTACACCAATGGCGCATTGAGCCGATACTTCTCCGGCAAGGACGAAATACTTCGCTTGGCATTCGAAGTCGTTCTGGAGGAGACCAACGGGCGGATAGAGCGAGCGGTCGCGAAGCAACGGGGTTTGAGTGCGCTGTACAAGATGTGTAGTGAGATCATGCCGCTGACCGAAGAAGCTCGGCTCGAAGCGCGGATCGCAATCTCGTTGTGGCAGCGCGCCATCACCGACAGCACCATGGAGTTGTCGAACAACACCGCGGTCGCACAGTGGCGTGGACGAATTGCCCAGCATCTGCGCGAAGCGGCGGAGGACGACGTGCTGCGGTATGTCGATGCCGACAAATACGCTGATCTGATCATGACAACGATGATCGGCCTCCAGGTGACCGCTGTTCTGGACCGCCCGAGAACCTCGAAGAAGAATCAGTTGGCCTTGATCGATGCGATCGTCGATGGCTGCCGCGTGAGGTCCCACACGGAATCTTGATCGCCCGGCATCAGACTTCGGACGAAAGATCACGCAGCAGAACCCGTGCAGTTCGAATTCCGGATTCGATCGCACCGTCGACCACTACTCCGTTCCATCCCTTGGCGAAGTCGGCTCCGGCGAAACGCAGGCGCGTTCGTGTGTCGTGGAATGCCGTCCACCCGTGAAAGAACTGACCTGATCTCAATGTCGCCCATGTCTGTCCGGACCATTCGTCGGCAACCCAATCATGTCCGCCGCACCCGAGCACCTCGAGTCCCGCTGCCCATACGTCGACCGCCTTCTGTGCAGATGCGATGTCGTCGAAGTCGATTGCAGTGTGGTCGGACCCGAAACCGACCAGGATGGTCGCGTTTTCATCGTCGAGGAACTTTTCGCTGCGGAGCAGCGAAATGGGGTGTTTGCCCGGCGCTCCCGCGATCACCGATTGGTGGCCGGCCACCTTGATCCAAATCTTGAAGCCCGTCGAGTTGGATCCGTCGGCAATCAAGGTCTGCTGTTCGGGTGCCAATTCCGGTTCGAACGTCACATTGCCCAGAGCCCCGATGGGAATGGTGACGACGACCGCGTCGGCCAGGACGATCCTGCCGTCCGCACAGGTCACCGTCGCAGACTGTGCGTCGTGGGCGACATGCACTACCGGGGTTTCGAGGAGGATTCTCCCACTGACATCCGAGGCGAGGGCTTCGTACAGTCCTCGCATGCCGGCTGTCAGCTTGTACCGCAGCGTCTGCTCGTCCATGAGCGCACTGCGGTGGTCACTCAACGAGGCCCAGTGCTTCGCCATCAACGGCGACGCGGTTGCCGTGGAACCTTGATATCCCGCCGACCAGTACGAGTCTGCCAAGTCGATCTGTTCCTGCGTGTACGTCCCGTCGCGTAGGCAGTCGAGAACGCTGCCGGTGTCGGCGGCGAGAAAACGTTCGCGTAGTGCCGCACTCGTACTCGGATCGTTCAGGATCGACAATGGATCATGCGGGTAGGGGAAGAACTCTCGTGACCCCTCGAAGATCTTCTCTTGAAGCGTGCCGAGCGCCACGTCGAGATCGTGTTCGGTCCCTGTGTGCACTGTCCCTTCGCTGACCCAGTACGCGGTCTCGATATCGGGGCTCGGGTGGATATGTTGCGCGTATCGGGTGATCTCGGTCCAGACGAACGGCTGCATCCAGTGCACCCACGTGGCACCCATCTCCAGTTGGTGTCCGCCCAGACGGGTATCGGTCCAGGCGCGGCCTCCGATGCGGTCCCGTGCCTCGAGCACCGTCACTTCAGCGCCAGCGTTTTCGAGTTCTCTGGCCGCGGTGAGGCCCGCGAAGCCTGCGCCGACGACCACGACGCGTGTGCGACGAGGTTGCTGCTCTTCGTTCCACAACGGTCGATCGAACTGCTCGTTCATGATGACAACTTTCTGTTGGGCGCAATACGAATGTCGATGTCAGTGTTGGGCGAGCCTGCCGCGAATTCTGGGCAGGACTTCGCCGCGCAGCAGGCGAAGCCCGCCGTTGACGATCGTGATCGCACCGAGGTACAGCTTGATCGGGTCGACGTTCTCGTTCCGGCTCGGAGGTCACGCCGGGGCGACACCATGACGGGATGTGCGCTGCCACCGGCCATACGCGAGGCCGGCAGTGGCACTTCTCGACCTCGGACCGAGATGACGTCCGAGGTCGGGATTCTGGCTTTGAGGCATGGGCAATCACACATGTAAGTCAACGGTTGTTGATTAAAAATGACGGATGTCTGTTGCCGATCCGGTTCGGCTCGGCAAAGGGACAGTCGTATTCCAGCCATTGCGCCCCGATTGCATTCGGGACGGGTGTAGGGCCTGTCGAATGGCTGCCGACCGGCAGGAACAACTGTGCGCCACATCACGGTTTATGTCAACACTTGTAGTTTTAAAACAGACACGGTGGAGCTTTCGTGTCTCTGCTTCGACGTTGCTTCGCGACCGCGCGACTCAGGCCTGATAGATCGAGTCTTCACCCAGACCGTCGGCGGCAGCCGAGGTAGCCGCGCCGGAAACTATGAGCAGCGACCAGGATCAGCTCTCGTCATCACCGCGACGAGGCACAGTTTCTTGAACTGGTCTCGGTAGCCGGCGGGTAGGTTCTTGGTCGGTTCGGGTGTGCCGACGTTCTCCGAGTTCATCAACTGCAGTGCTGCCCCGTCGTTGTACACCGAGATATCCACCGGTTGTCCGGCCTGAAACCGAATGGCAGCATCGAACACCATCCAGCTGATCAACGGAATTGGCATACTTGTTGCAGCGGCAAGCTCACCGTTGACGATGTCGATCGTGTTCAACTGTGCCGCGAGGTGATCGATTCGTCGAAACCGCACAGGTGCCCGTCCGGCGCCCCTGAGGACTCATGTCTGGGGGCACAGCCCTTGCCGCGTCCGGTTCCAGAACGGGAACAGTTGCGGACTGGTTGCCTCGGGGTGCTCGCGCCGGGCGAGGGTCTCGAATTCCAGGGCTGTTTTGCCGGCAGTGCGGGCGAGCCCGCATGCTTGCAGGCTGAGCTTGGCCGAGGCCGCGAACCCGATTTCGGTGGCGTAGGGGCCCAGCGGGCTCGACTCGATAAAGGATTCGAGTTCGTTGCCCCACCGGTTGTACTCGGACTGGAGACTGTAGTCGCACGCCTGCCCGAAGAGCATGCTGCACGTCGTCGGCTGGCCGTGGATCATGAACGTCTCGTCGGCGAGCGGACGTGGTGTGGTGTCTCGGAAGGAGCTCAACGCCACGAGGAACCCGACGACCGCGAGCGTGCACAAGGTGACGATGATCAGCACGTACAGAATACGTTTCATTTACCCGCACCGTCCGGTTGTGGATATTTCGAGACCGTATATCCATCCATCCTGCCGGATCGGGGAGCGGTGCGGACGAAATCGGGGCTATCGGCGGGTTCGAATCCCGTTGCCCGTCGCACCGGCATTCACCGGATGTCACAGAGCCGGGCGCGGCACTCCAGTTGGGGTGTAGCGTCGACACCGTTGGAAAGCACAACCAGTCCGGTATGAGAGTGGCTGCGCCGCAGCCTGTCATAGAGCCCTCGCACACGGCCGAACACGTCAGTGACCACCGCACCCCCGGGAACCATAATGACCACCGCAGCCCCGCATCGGACGCCGCAGCCGCCCGCCCTGGGGTACGCCCTGCTGTGGGCGTTGCTCAGCGGCCGCGTCGAACTCCTCGCCGACCGCATCCTCGACCCGGCGTCGGCATGACATGAAGAATCCGGTAGACGTCAACGAGAGGACCGACCAGTGCCCGCGCACGTAAGCAGTCACCATCGCCAGACCATCGACAGGGTTTTCCAGCACCCGACCGGTGGCAACATCGAGTGGCGTCAGGTCCTGTCCCTCCTCCAGGCTCTCGGCACCGTAACCGAGGAGCACAACGGCAAGTTCACCGTTGCCCTAGGACCCGACGCAGAAGTCTTCGAGGCTCCGCGTGGCAAAGACATCGACGTGCAGCAAACCGTTGACCTGCGCCGGATGCTCCGACAGGCCGGGTACGCGCCGGACGACGGAACACCCAGCTAGAGAGTGTGTTGGTGACGAGGCGGGCAACATATCAGTGACGAATCGGAGGCCGGATATGCCCGAGGCAGATGTCGTGACGGCAGCGGTGCAGTTGGCGTGTCGCGCCCCGTCTGTGCACAACAGCCAGCCCTGGCGGTGGGTCGCTGATAGCGGCGGGCTCAACCTGTTCGTCGATCCGAGTCGATGGGCTCGCGCAACGGACTATTCGGGCCGGGAGGCGCTGATCAGTTGTGGCGCCCTGCTCGACCATTTCCGTGTCGCGATGCAGGCAGCGGGGTGGACAATCAATGTCGACCGGTTCCCCAATCCCAACAATCTGAACCATGTAGCTGCAATCAGTTTCACTCCCTCGGGCTTCGTCACCGACGGTCACCGTGCTCGCGCCGCCGCAATCGAGCGGCGCAGAACCGACCGGCTCCCGTTCGCTGCACCGACGGACTGGGAACAGTTCGAGCCCATGGTTCGGAGCACATTCTCCGATCGTGACGCCCACCTGGACGTCGTTCCAGACGATGGCCGTCACAAGTTGGCCGATGCCGCCCGACTCAGTGAGTCTCTGCGGCAGTACGACTCGTCCTACCACGCCGAACTGGATTGGTGGACTGCACCTTCCGAGGCAACCGAAGGCATCCCCTACAGCTCGCTGGCATCCGCCACCGAGCGCCAGCACGTCGATGTGGCGCGCGCATTCCCGGTCGGCGACGACAGTCAGCGGCGCCCGAGCATCACAGCGGACCGCTCCACGATTCTGGTGCTTTCCACCGATGACAACACCGGCGGCGATGCGGTGCGCTGCGGCGAAGTGCTCTCGACCGTGCTGTTGGAGTGCACCATGGCCGGCATGGCCACCTGCACTCTGACCAACATCACCGAATCTCCGGGCGGCCGCGAGGTCATCGCCGCCCTGATTGGCCGGACGTCTTATCCCCAGCTGTTGATTCGGGTCGGTCTGACCCCCCAAGCAGAACCTGAGCCTGCGATGACGCCGCGGCGCCCGCTGCGCGAGGTCTTAGAACCTGCAACATAGTCCTGGATGACCTATCTCCCGTGAGCGACTTGCCGGCAGTCTGCGCGAGCGGGCGTGGCAGTTTTCATATTGCGTTTCATATTGCGTACAACCGATAGCCGGCCCAACCTGCGCGGTCGTCGAGCGCAGTGGGATCGATGAACGTCGCCGTGGCCCACACGTCGGCCCACACGAGGTCAGGGCCGGTGACAGTGGCGGATCCCGGATGCTCGACTCCTCGTCCGGTGCGGGGATCGATGATATGCGCGCCCGCGCAGTTGCGCTCGACGTCGCGAGCGCACCGTCGACTACCGGGATCACCTGGGCGATACGTGATCGGTCCGCGGGGTCCTCGATACCGATGTTCCACGGACGGGCGAGTTCGGCCGAGTGCTTGCCGAGTCCGCACACCACGTCTCCGCCGGCGTTGATCGACAATGTCACCTGCTCGAGCGCTCGCAGGCTGTCAGCGGCTGTTCCAACGGCCCACCCTTTGACGAGTCCGGTGCGGTCCCATCCCGCTGCCCCGCTGGGGCCAACGATGGCATTGCGGGTCAAATATTCGAGGAGCGCGAATTCCTTGACCGTAAGCCGAATTTCGGTTCCATTGCAAGCTGCCCGCCTCAGTGCCGGGTCGACGGTGAGGCTACCGACGGACAGAATCGCGGGTCGCTCGGGTGCGCCTCGGCGTACGAGAGCGCGCAGACGTGCTCGCAGAACCGTGAACGAGAACGGTTTGGTCATGTAGTCGTCAGCGCCCAGATCGAACGCGTCGGTCTGGTCGTAGTCTCCGTCCTTGGCCGTCAACATCATCTCCAGTGTCCAGATCTTTCTCTCGCGCAATCGGGGCAGTACTTCGTAGCCGTTCAGACCCGGCATCATGATGTCGTCTTCCACAACCTCCCTGCGAAGAACACCTAGGTCAGGCCTAGGGGTAGCCCTGGTGTGATTGACACCACTAAGTGCGACTGTCGTGTCAGCGACAACACTTATGGAGGAACTCGATGACCGAGATCTTGGATCACCTACAGGCGACGCTCGACAATGCCGTCGTCGACGACGCCGAGGCCGGTGTGTACCGAGCGAATCGCAGCATCTTCACGGACGAAGAAGTATTCGAACTGGAGATGAAGCACATCTTCGAGGGCAACTGGATCTACCTCGCTCACGAAAGCCAGCTGCCGAACAACGGTGACTACTTCACCGTGTACATGGGTCGCCAGCCGGTGGTGATCACGCGCGACAAGGATGGGGGACTGCACTGCCTCATCAACGCGTGCGCCCACCGCGGCGCCATGATCTGTCGGCGCAAGACCGACAACCGCACCACCCTTACGTGCCCGTTCCACGGCTGGACGTTCCGCAACGACGGGACCCTGCTGAAGGTCAAGGACCCAGAGGGCGCTGGCTACCCGGATACATTCGACGTCGACGGTTCGCACAACCTGACCAAGGTCCCACGCTTCGAGAGCTACCGTGGCTTCCTGTTCGGTAGTTTGAACGACGATGTGTCTTCACTCGCCGAGCACCTCGGTGATTCGACCAAGGTCATCGACATGCTCGTCGATCAGTCACCGGACGGGCTCGAGGTACTGCGCGGTGCGTCCACATACACCTTCGACGGCAACTGGAAGGTGCAAGCGGAGAACGGCGCCGACGGCTACCACGTGACCGCGACGCACTGGAACTACGCAGCGACCACCTCACGTCGAAACAACGGTGAATCGAAGAACACCACCAAAGCGCTCGACGCCGGTGGCTGGGGCAAGTCCGGCGGCGGATACTGGTCGTACCCCAACGGTCATCTGTGCCTGTGGACCTGGGCTGCCAACCCTGAGGACCGGCCGCTGTGGGATCAGATGGACAAGCTCAAAGCCCAGTTCGGCGACGCCAAGGGTGAGTTCATGGTCAAGGGTTCGCGCAACCTGTGCCTGTACCCGAACGTCTACCTGATGGATCAATTCAGCACCCAGATCCGGCATTTCCGCCCGATCGCGCCGAACCAGACCGAAGTGACCATCTACTGCATCGCGCCGAAGGGTGAGAGCAAAGAGGCTCGCTCACACCGGATTCGGCAGTACGAGGACTTCTTCAACGCGTCGGGAATGGCTACGCCGGACGACCTCGAAGAGTTCCGTTCGTGCCAGCTGACCTTCCAAGCGACCAACGCGCCGTGGAACGACATGAGCCGCGGTGCCGAGCACTGGCTCACCGGACCCGACCCGGTAGCCGAGGCACTCGACATGCACGGAGTCATCTCGGCGGGAGTCAGGAACGAGGACGAAGGACTGTTTCCTGTGCAGCACGGTTACTGGCGCCGAACGCTTCTCGACGCCGTCGAGCGTCAACGCACATCGGACGCCGCTCGCTCGACGAAGGTGAAGGAGGCCCGAGCATGACTGCCTCCACCACCAGCAGGGAAGCCTCTGTGACCACCGCAGCTACGCGGGTCATCGACCAGACTGCGATCGAACAGTTCCTGTACCGCGAAGCGCGCTACCTCGACGATCGCGAATTCGAGAAGTGGCTCACCTGCTACGCAGACGACGTCGAGTACTGGATGCCCAGTTGGGGCGACGACGATCTACTCACCGAGGATCCGCAGACCGACATCTCGTTGATCTACTACGAGAACAAGGGTGGGCTCGAGGATCGAGTGTTCCGCATCCGAACCGAACGTTCGAGCGCGACGTCCATCCCGGAACCACGGACCAGCCACAACATCAACAACGTCGAGGTGATCGAGCGCCGCGGTGACATCGTGGACGTTCGTTTCAACTGGCACACGATGTACTTCCGCTACAAGACCGTGGACCCCTATTACGGGACCTCGTTCTACACAATCGACTTTTCCGGTGAAACCCCACTCATTCGGCGAAAGACAGTGGTGCTCAAGAACGATTACATCCACCACGTCGTCGACATCTATCACTTCTGACTTCAGAGGGAGTCTTTTCACATGAGTCATCGCGTAGCACTGTCCTTCGAAGACGGTGTGACCCGATTCATCGACTGCGACGACGATCAGACCGTTGCCGACGCTGCCTACAGGTCACGCATCAACATCCCGCTCGACTGCCGTGACGGCGCCTGCGGAACCTGCAAAGCAGTGTGCGAATCGGGTGAGTACGACGGTGGCAACTACATCGACGATGCCCTGACGGAACTCGAAGCAGACCAGGGGTATTGCCTTCCGTGCAGCATGAGCCCGAAATCGGATCTCGTCCTGCAGATTGCGAGCACGTCGGCTGTCGCGAAGACGAAGGCAGCATCACACACGACGACGGTGACGGCCATCGAAAAACTGTCATCCACCACGGTCCGTCTCGCGGTACAGGCGCCCGTAGGCGGATTGACGTTCCTGCCAGGCCAGTACGTCAATATCTCCGTGCCCGGCAGTGGGGACACTCGGTCGTATTCGTTCAGCACGGCACCCGACTCCGACCAGTTCGAGTTTCTCGTCAAATTGACCCCCGGTGGGCTGATGTCGAGCTACCTCTCCGAGCACGCCTGCGTGGGCGAGGAGATCACCTTCACCGGCCCGCACGGGAGCTTCTTTCTCCGGGAGGCCGAGCGGCCGGCATTGTTGCTCGCGGGCGGTACTGGATTGGCCCCGATCCTGTCGATCCTGCGCAAGCTGAACAACGAATCCAGCACGCGGCCCGTGCATCTCGTCTACGGCGCGAGCACGGACGAGGATGTGGTCGAACTACAGGCCCTGGCCGGACTGGCCGAGACGCTCGACTCGTTCACATGGGACTACGTCGTCAGCGATCCGGACTCCTCCGCGCCCAACAAGGGGTACGTCACCAGTCTCATCGAACCGAAGCATCTGAACGACGGCGACGTGGCTGTCTATCTCTGCGGGCCACCGCCGATGGTCGAAGCCGTCCGCAGCTACTTCGTCGACGAAGGCGTCGAACCGACAGGCTTCTACTACGAGAAGTTCGCGCCCTCTTCGCCTCCGACAACGCAGTCGAAGACAGCCGCCCAACCGGGCGTGGCAACCACCGAGCCGGACGTGGAAACCGATCAGCCGATCGAGGATGAACAGCGCAGGACACTCGAACCCGTCGGTTCTGCATCGCGAACTTTCCTCGGCCGCGTCATCTTCGATCGACGTGATCACGCGGCACTGGGGACGGTTGGAAATCCGGTCACGCGCAGCGAAGAACTGCAGACCATGCGCGCAATCGCCGGTCAACGTGTCGCCGGACCCGGTTCGCAGGCAGAGCCCATTCCTCTCGACCAGTACGGTGCATCGTTCGAGAATCCCGATGCGCGTTCCGTAGCGGGGCAGAGGATTTGGGCCGATCGAGAGATCGAACCCCTGGTGGATCGCAGTCCGACGCCGGATGCGGTCACGCCAGCCGACGTGCAGGGCCCGGACGGATACGAGATCGGCGAGGAGCACCCGTCGGTGCACGAATCCGACGCCGTGTTCGAAGCCCGCAGAGCCCTCGAACTGGGCGCCCTGGAACTGGTGATCGGCAGGCTGACCTCGCCGCAGATCGCTGGGTATCGGCTTCTGGCCGAGACCACGACGCGCTACGTCGAGGGCGATCGCTTCCTCGACGCGGCGGCGTACACCGAGACCAACGCGGCTTTTCACGACTACCTTTTCACCCAGACCGGCAACGAACATCTACTGCGGGCGTATCAAGCGCTCGGCGTGAAGGCGGCGATGGAAGAAGCGTTGCGGAATGCGACGTGGTGCGACCCGCTCTGTGCCCAGGACCACCTCGACATCGTCGACGCCTTCGAGGCCGGCGACCGCAAACAAGCGCGGGTGCTGATCGCCGAGCACGCGGAACGGTCCAAGGTCACGATGAAACGGGCGATGCATGAGACGGCGACGGCGAAGCGTCCCAAGTTCGTCTCTCCCGGTCGATTCACCGGAAAATCGGTTCTCATAACCGGCGCGGCGCAGGGTATCGGCGAAACTGTCGCTCGACGAATCGCGGCGGAAGGAGGCGCGCTGATTCTGGCCGACAGGTCCGAACTCGTAGAATCCTTGGCCGAGGAATTGGGTCGAGACGGTGCCCCGGTAACCAGCGTGCTCGCCGACCTGGAGACGTGGGAAGGTGCTGGCGCTGCCGTCGAGTCCGCCCTGGCGGCGCGCGGGCGAGTCGACGTCGCGATTCACGTCGTGGGAGGCACCATCTGGGCGAAACCGTTTGCGGAGTACCCGCCGGATCAGATCCAGAAGGAAATTTCGAGGTCTCTGTTCCCAACTCTGTGGTCGTGTCGAGCGGTGATCGGTCACATGATCGAGCGTGGTCGAGGCACCATCGTCAACGTCTCCTCCGTCGCGACTCGCGGTGTGCACCGCGTGCCGTACGCCGCCGCCAAAGGTGGCGTCAACGCCATCACTACTGCACTCGCATTGGAGGCTGCACCGCACGGAGTGCGTGTGGTCGCCACAGCACCGGGCGGGACCGAAGCTCCACCGCGGCGGGTTGCCCGGGGACCGGCGCCGTCCACCGACGAGGAACAGGGTTGGTACCAAGCCATCGTCGATCAGACGGTCGATTCCTCGCTGCTGGGCCGATACGGCACACTCGACGAACAGGCGGCGGCCATCTGTTTCCTGGCTTCGGACGAGGCGTCGTATATCACCGGAACCATCCTGCCGGTTGCTGGCGGAGACCTCGGCTGAGCAGGCCCACCGCCGTGCCCGCGTTCTTCCGATCGCAAGACTGGCTTCAGCGCGGTGACTACCGTGAGGGGGTGAGCGAGCGGGCGTTGCTGGTTGGGCGCGGCGGGCAGCTGAACCGGCTGGTCGCTGCGGTCTCCGGCATGTCGGAGCACGGTTCGGTGTTCGTGGTTGTCGACGGACCCGAGGGCGTCGGCCGAACCGCATTGCTGGACGCACTGGCAGAACGTCTGAAGGCAGCCGGGGTTTCGGAGGCAACAGGGGTTTCCGGGGCAACAGGGTCGCCTCGGGTGCTGCAGGTGCGCGGTGTCCCGTGGGAGTCCTCCATTCCTCTCGGGATTCTCGGACAACTGGTCTTTGACGGTGAGGTGCGAGCCCTCTCCGGTGCCCAAGCCGCGACGGCCTCGCGGATCGTTTCCTCCCTGCTCGAGCCTTCGGAAGACAGATCACAGTCGACGGTGGTGTTGGTCGACGACGCCCAGGATGTCGATCCTGGCTCGCTGCGAGCACTCGCAACGGCCGTGCGGCACAACAGGGGAGCGCGCTTGGCGGTCATCTGTGCACGCCGACAGCGACCTGCCGGCGATGCGGAGGCACACCAGGTTCTCGATGTCGCCGCGGATCACCGGGTGAGTATGGCGCCGTTGTCGATTGCATCGATCGCGGAGTTGGCAGAGCTGCGCGGAATAGCGCTCTCGGCGTCGTCGGTAGGTGAGCTTGCCCGCCATACCGGTGGACTACCGAAGCATGTCTCTGCGCTGTTGGACGAATTGCCGCGTGAGGTATGGCGTGGCGTTCGACCGCAATTGCCGCCGCCAGGTTTCGTAGACGAGACCGTCCGCGCCGGACTCGCCGAGTGCGACACCCTCGCTCGCCGACTGGTACAGACGATCGCGGTTCTCGGCTCCGCTCAACCGCTGCCGATCGTGTGCTCGATCGCGAACATCGAAGATCCCTGGACGGCGATCGACGCCGCGGAGCGGCGCGACCTGGTGACGGTACAGCACAATTCGTCCGCGGTCGTTCTCGATGCACCGGATCCCATGGTTCGGGCCGCGATTCTCGCAACGATGAGTCGTTCGCTGCGTGCTCAGTTGCACAGAGAGGCAGCGCTCGTCCTGACGGACCGCGCCGATGTCCTCACCCACGTCGCCGCCGCAGACCCACTCCCCGGCGCCGAGATGAGCGAACAACTCGCCGATCTCGCCGGTGAGCGCTCGGCCCGTGGCCAATGGGCAACAGCGGCACAGCTGTTCGAGCTGTCCAGCCGAACGGCAGTGGAGCCGACTTGTCGCGACGACATGATCATCCGCGCAGTCGACGCACTCATCGGCGCGGGCGATGTACGGACGGCAGCAGGACATATCGCCGAGATCGAGAGCCTTCGCGAGACTCCGATGCGAAATTCCGTCCTCGGATACCTGGCGATCCTTCGTGGGAGACCCCACGAGGCCGACGCTCGACTTGCCCGTGCGTGGCAGCTGGTGCGAATTGAGCATGAGCCCGAGATCGCAGCGGTGATCTGTCACCGTCAGGTGCTACACAATCTCGCTCGATGCGATGGCGCGGCCTTGGTCGAGTGGGCCGACCGGGCAGTCGAGTTGGTCGGTGCAGACCACGCGACGGCGGTCGAGGCTCAGGCGATTCGGGGGCTCGGGCTCGGCGGTACCGGCCGAGTTGCCGAGGCGCTCGAGAGCTACCGCGATCTCTGGGGGCACGCCGGCACGGGAGCAGTGGGACAGCGCGTTCAAATGGGCGCGGGATGGCTGCATCTCGCCACGGACCACGTGGAATTGGCTCGTGCAGAACTGGAGTCGGCGTCCCGGACGGACTTTCTCGGTGGTTCCACCCGGATCTCGCTGTGGGCCCTCGCGTGGCTCGCCCGCACCTATTTCGCAACGGGGGATTGGGATGCGGCTCTGCGAACCGTCGGTGACGGAGCAGAGTTGGTGGACAGGTCCGGTGCGGCACTGATCGTGCCACTTCTGCAGTGGACCGCCACACAGATCCACGCGTTGCGCGGCGATTGGGAGTTGGCGGTGAACAGTGCGCGCCGCGGCGACGCAGGGGCGAGGGACTACGAGATCATGCGTGTTCCTGCAGCCTTGGCGCATGCAGCGGTAGCGGAGGCGCGCGCCGACTACTCCGCCGTGCTGCGAGCGCTGGCGCCGCTCACTGACCCGTGGGCACGTAACGACGTGTCCGAGCCGGGGTTCTGGCCATGGGCGGATGTGTACGCCAATGCACTCGTCGTCGAGGGGCGCCTACAGGAAGCCGGAGAATTTCTGGCTGAACACGAGGAGCGAGTTGCTGCCCGAGGCCACAAGTCCGGTGCCGCAAGGCTTGCCTGTGCCCGTGGGCGGCTGCACGGCGCCTTGGGTGACCTCGAGTCGGCACGCGCATCCTTCGACTACGCGCTGGCATTGCTCGCACCGCTTCCATTGGTCTACGACCGTGCTCGCGTCAATTTCGCCTACGGTCAGACGCTACGACGGGCAGGCAAGCGTCGCGAAGCAGACAGCCTGATCTCGGCGGCCCGCGACGGCTATCTGTCGATCGGTGCTACGGCCTACGTTCGGCGATGTGACCGCGAATTGAAAGCCGGCGGGGTACATGCAGTTCTCAAGGATCGCGCGAGCGACACCCTCACGCCGCAGGAGGAAGCAGTCGCAGGCCTGGTCGCCACGGGGATGACGAACCGGGAAGTCGCTGCCGAGCTGTTTCTGTCGGTCAAGACAGTGCAGTTCCACTTGACGCGGGTGTATGCAAAGCTCGGAATCCGTTCTCGCGCGGAACTCGCCGCGGCCAAGGGGCGCGAGTGAGGTGTAGTTCGACCGCACCCTGGGTCAGGGTTGGGTAAACATCTAGTGTGATCCAGGTCAATTCCAGTCAGGATCGAGAGGCCCGTCACAGCTACCGGCTGATCCGCACCCGGAACGGGCTGTATGCAATCAAAAGGACCCCTCGATGCCATCCTCGAACTCACCCTTGCCAGCTTCAGAATCGCCGCCAGCTTCCGTTGCGCCAGAACAGATCAGCTCGGGCGGATGGTCGAGCCGCGAGCACCGGCGAAGCGTTCTGTGGATCGTTGCCCTGTCGACGGTCGCGATCATCTTCGACGGCTACGACCTCGTCGTTTACGGCACGGTGCTTCCTACGCTGCTGGCGGACTCTACGCAGCTCGGGGCGCTCGATCCGGCAACTGCGGGAGCGCTCGGCTCGTACGCACTCGTCGGCGTGCTCGTCGGTGCGTTGCTCGCCGGTGCGTTCGGAGATCGAATCGGTCGGCGCCGAACGATGCTCACGTGCATCGTGTGGTTTTCGGTCGGAATGGCCGCCACGGCGCTCGTGCCGAACATCGCCACATTCGGTGCGCTTCGGTTCCTGACCGGCATCGGTGTGGGTGGCCTCGTGGCCACCGTCGGCGCAATGATCGCGGAGTTCGCACCTGCGGGTAAGCGAAACCTGTTCAACGCCATCGTCTACAGCGGCATCCCGGCCGGTGGAGTACTGGCGTCGATCGCCGCCATCACCCTCGAAGACGCAATCGGGTGGCGTGGGTTGTTCTGGCTCGGCGCACTGCCGCTGGTGGTACTGCTGCCGTTGGCGGTCCTGCGTATGCCCGAGTCACCGCGGTGGCTACTTGCGCGCGGACGAGTGGCGGACGCAGAGTCGGTCTGTGCCCGAACCGGGATTCCGATGCCCGAGGAAGAGGCGAACGAGACTGGCAATCGTGTCGGGTTCGCGGCGTTGGCGCGCAAGCCATTGAGGCGACCGACCGCCCTCCTCGGACTCATGAGCTTTTCCGGACTCTTGCTGACCTACGGACTCAACACGTGGTTGCCTCAGATCATGTCCGAGGCGGGCTACAACGCCAAGGGATCACTGTCGTTCTTGCTGGTCCTCAACGGAGGTGCCATCGTCGGCGGCCTCCTCGCCTCGCGTGTTGCGGACCGAACCGGGCCGCAGAAGGTGATCACCGTGACGTTCGGCCTGGCTGCGCTATCGCTGATCGTGTTGACGGCGAACCTGCAGCTGGGGATTCTGCTGACCGCCGTGGCAGGCGCTGGAGTGGGCGCCATCGGAACTCAAGTTCTCATCTACGGCTTCGTGTCGAATTACTATCCCACCACTGCCCGGGCGGCAGGCGTGGCATGGTGCGCTGGGTTCGGCAGATTGGGTGGGATTTTCGGACCGTTGATCGGTGGCCTGTTGCTCGGTGCCGGCATCGCGTCGTCCACCGCGTTCTATCTGTTTGCCGGTGTGGCTCTGCTTGGCGCCCTGGTGACCACTACGGTCCCCAAGCGACGCGCGGCTCCCCAAGTCACTCCTCCAGCGGCTGCGTCGATGGCAGCGGTCGACCAACGCAGATGAGTACCACCGAAACCGCTGTGCTCCGAAGCGGAATCGAGCGTCCGACCGAGCGGCCCCCGCGCCTCCGCGAACTTCGCGCGGACTTCGGCGGCCGCTACCTCGGTGCCGGCGCCACCGGTGTTCTCTTCTCCGCGACCGGGCCGGTCGCCGTCATCATGGGCGCAGCCTCGGCCGGATCGCTGAGCGCCACCCAGACGGCCTCCTGGATCTTCGGAGTCTTCGTTCTCAACGGCCTGCTCACGATTGTCGCGTCGTGGGTGTATCGAATGCCGCTGGCGTTCTTCTGGACAATTCCGGGAACGGTGTTGGTCGGTCAGGCGCTACCGTCGCTCACCTGGCCAGAGGTCGTCGGCGCCTACATCGTGACCGGTGTGCTCATCGGGGTGCTGGGCGCGACCGGACTCGTAGCGCGAATCATGGCTGTATTGCCGCACCGGGTGGTCATGGCGATGGTGGCCGGGGCGTTCCTGTCGTTCGGAACCGACTTGATTCGCTCGGTGAGCGCCGACGTCGCGGTTGCGGGCACGATGGTCGTGGCCTGGGTGTTCGTCACCCGCTCGGACCGCCTGGGTCCCCGTGTGCCCGCTGTGCTCGTGGCGCTCGTCGCAGGGCTCCTCGCGTTGGTTGTCACCGGCGGGTTCGTCGAACTAGGTGCATCGGAATCGGCCCTGCCACTGCTGGGTCTCCCCGAACTCACCGCGCCCCAGTTCGGTTGGGGCGCGAGCGCGCAATTGGTGATTCCGCTGGCCATCACCGTCATCGCCGTCCAGAACGGACAGGGAGCTGCGGTGTTGAGCGCGGCCGGGCATCGGCCGCCGATCACCGCCGTCACGGTCCTGTGCGGGGTGTGGTCGGTGCTGGCAGCGCCGTTCGGGGCGTTATCCACGTGCCTCGCAGGACCGACGAATGCGTTGATCACTGCGGTAGGGGAGCGGCAACGGCAGTACATCTCGGGAATGACGTGCGGATTCCTCGCCGTCGTGGTGGGGATCGGGGCTCCGCTTCTGGTTCGCGGACTCGAGTCGGTTCCGAGCGCGTTCATCTCGGCCCTTGCCGGTCTGGCGATGCTCGAAGCGCTGCGCAACGCCTTCGTTGCTGCCTTCGGGCAATCCGCCCGCGAATCGCCCCCGTGTCGGTCTCCGCTGGGGCCGTTGGTGACTCTGCTCGTCACTATCTCGGGCGTTCATGCTGCCGGCCTCGGCGCGCCCTTCTGGGGTCTTGTCGCGGGCGTTGCGATCACCTGGCTGATGGACCGGCCGCACCGAAATCAAGACCGATAGCCCAGATCCGCACTGAGGCCGTTCGCGGCGTCGAGGACGTGGGGCAGTGCACCGGTACGGAACTGCTCCACCGTGTTTCGTGCAGTGGAGGTGGAGCAGGCCACGACACCGACGACCGATCCGACTGCGTCTCGAACGGGCGCGGCGACAGAGATGAGGCCCTGCTCCAGTTCCTCCGACGTCAGGGAGTACCCATGTTCGCGCACCGTCACCAACTCGTCGAGGAGCGTTTGCCTGTCGGTGATCGTGCCGGGCTCGAGCTTCTCGAAGTGGGTTGCGTCGAGGACATCGTCGACGACCTCGATCGGAGCCCAGGCGAGCAGCGCCCGGCCCATGGAGGTGGCGTACGCGGGGACACGGGTTCCGACGGACACATTGATCGACATGATTCGGCGGACCGGCACCCGAGCGGCGTAGACCACGTCCGCTCCGTCCAGCACGCCCAGGGACGCGGACTCGTCCGTTTTCTTGGCGAGTTCGACCAGTCGAGGCGTGGATGCGTCCAGCAGAGAATGGGTTTCGCTGTAGTGCTGACCGATGCTCAGCACGCGCGGTGTCAGAGACCAGCGACCGTTCACGCCCGTCACGTAGCCGAGTCGCTGCAGCGTCAACAAGATTCGTCGTACAGCCGGCCTGGACAGGCCGGTCGCACTTGCCAGCTCCGCCAACGTGGGATTCGGCGTCTGCGCGTCGAAAGCCAACAGCACCGCGAAACCCCGTTCGAGGCTCTGGATGTAGTCACGCTCGTTATCGCTCATAGGTTCCCAGTTCTCTTGTGTCGTGATGCGTGTTGACAACCCAGTGTGAGTCGAGGCACAGTGGAGGTACGCAGTGCGGATCGACTGTACGCATAGCGGTCACTCTGGTCAAGCCCCCGGATATCTCACCTTTCGCTTCATCCCTGAGGAGAACTCAATGACAACAGCAGCTCACACCGATGTCACCGCCTCGCCCACTGCGGTCGGTTCCGGTACCGCAGCAACCGACAAGTTCAAGAACGAGCGAGTCTGGGCCGATACGCCGCCTGAGCGCGTGGCCGCCATCGCGAAGGATGCTCTCGCCGCTCTGAACCAGGTGATCCTCGACCACGAGGTCACCTACCCGGAGTACCGCGTGCTCAAGCAGTGGCTCATCGATGTCGGTGAGGGTGGTGAATGGCCGCTCTTCCTGGACGTGTTCATCGAGCATTCCGTCGAGGAGGTGCTTGCCAAGAGCCGCAAGGGAACGAAGGGCAGCATCGAAGGCCCCTACTACATCCCCGGCGCCCCACAGCTTCCGTCCGTAGCAACACTGCCCATGCGCGACGAGGATCGGAAGGTCACTCCGCTCGTCTTCTCGGGTCAGGTCACCGACCTCGAAGGCAACGGACTCGCCGGTGCCCACGTCGAGATCTGGCACGCCGACGACGACGGCTACTACTCCCAGTTCGCGCCGCACCTGCCCGAATGGAATCTTCGCGGCGACATCGCCGTCGACGACAACGGCCACTACGAAATCACCACTATTCAGCCTGCGCCATACCAGATTCCGACAGATGGACCGACCGGCGCCTTCGTCGCTGCGCAGGCTGCCCACCCGTGGCGACCCGCGCATCTGCACTTGATCGTCTCGGCCCCCGGTAAATCTGCGGTGACCACCCAGCTCTACTTCCGGGGCGGAGAGTACGTCGACGACGACGTCGCGACAGCCACCAAGCCGGAACTGATCCTCGATCCAGTTGCAGGCGAAGACGGTAAGAACCACGTCACGTACGACTTCGTTCTCGACCCGGCCTGACCGCACAGAAGAAAGAACAGGAATTAACGCCGATGTCCGATCTGACGATCGATTCCGTCGCCACCACGATTCTCGACGTTCCCCTGGTGCGGCCACACAAGTTCGCCACGACGTCGATGACCGCACAGCCACTTCTTCTGGTTGAAGTACGGACGAGAGGCGGAGTGGTGGGGTTCGGCGAGGGTGTTGTACCCGGGGGACCCTGGTGGGGTGGTGAGTCGGTCGAGACGATGCAGGCCATCGTCGAGAAGTACATCAGCCCTGTACTACTCGGTCGGCGTGTCGACGACGTCACCGGAATCATGCGCGACATCGAGCGGGTCGTGGCAAACGCACGCTTCGCCAAGGCCTCCGTCGACGTGGCGTTGCACGATGCATGGGCGCGTTCACTCGGCGTTCCGGTGCACACTCTGCTCGGTGGTGCGTTCCGCACGAGTGTGGACGTGACATGGGCACTCGGCGCGGCCTCTGCCGAAGAGATCATCGACGAAGCGCAGCAAAAGCTCGACGCGAAGCTCAACTTCAGTTTCAAGTTGAAGATGGGCGCCCTCGATCCGGGCGAGGATACGGATCGTGTGGTCCGCATAGCTCGTGCGCTCGAGGGCAAAGCTGGAGTGCGCGTCGACATCAATGCACGATGGGACCGCCTGACAGCGCTGAAATTCCTACCCAGGCTCGCCGAGGGTGGCGTCGAGATGATCGAGCAGCCGACACCGGCCGACCAATTCGAGGTTCTGGCCGAACTCAATGCGCTGCTACCGGTTCCGGTCATGGCCGATGAGAGCGTGCAGACACCGCACGATGCGCTCGAGATCGTGCAGCGACGAGCCGCCGACATCATCGCGATCAAGACCACGAAGTGTGGCGGGTTGAAGAAGAGCGCGGAAATCGCCGCCATCGCCAAGGCAGCCGGAATCGCGTGTCATGGAGCGACGTCGATCGAAGGTCCGATCGGTACGGCGGCATCGATCCACTTCGCATGTTCGGAGCCGGCAATCGACTTCGGTTCCGAACTGTTCGGCCCGCTGCTGTTCGACGATGAACTCCTGCAAGTCCCGCTGCGGTACGAGAACGGTCAGGTCCACCTACCCGAAGGGCCGGGGCTCGGCGTCGAGCTGAACATGGATGCCGTCAAGACCTGGACACGAAACTGAAGGAACAACAACACCATGGCACTCTTCCACGTTCGTATGGACGTAGCGATACCGCACGATCTCGATCCCGACGTACGGGCCGATATCGTCGCTCGCGAAAAGGCGTACTCACAGCAACTGCAACGTGACGGCAAATGGCCCGAGATCTGGCGCGTTGTAGGTCAATTCAGCAATATCAGCATCTTCGATGTTCGCGATGCCGACGAGTTGCACGAAATTCTGTGGAACCTACCACTGTTTCCGTACATGACCATCGAGGTACTGCCACTCACACGGCACGCTTCCGACGTCAAGTAACGGCCCTTCGAGGCCCGAATTCGAGCGGGAGATTTCAGGGCATTATCTTGTCCAGGAATGGGTTTCGGAAAACTCGGTGTGGGTCGTATGCATCGAATGCCGCGGCCGCGGAGTCCCACTCGCGGTAGCGGGAGGGGAGGGTTTCGGTCAGGAAAGGGAGGTCGGCATGCGACCGGTCGTCTGTGAAGGCCCAGCCCTTGGAGTATTCCGGTCGCATCATCCCGAGTGATCCCGAATAGTGTTGGTGCATCCATTGTTCCATCTCACGGAAGAATGTATGCATGCCGGGAGTGCCCGGGATGGAGACGACGTTCATCCAGATCGCCGTGTCCCATTCCGGGTGCTCGACAATCGGCGACAGCGCCGAAATCGATGGTGAGCCGGCGCTGTCGACGTCGACATCGTAGTCCAATCCGCATAGCCGTACCTCGAACGGCCCGTTGACGGGATACTCGCCCAGCGAACTGTAGTAACCGAGTCGTTCCTCGAGCCAGGTCGTCATGTCGTGGATGATGGTGGCGACGTCTTTGCGGCGGGCGAGGACGACCCCGCCGCCCGCGGTAACGCGGAGCGTCGTCGCCCGAAGGTAGAAACGCGTGTTCTTCGATGTGCCCCAGATGTCTGCGGTACCGGTGAGCGCCAGACCTGCGGTGACTGCGCCGAGCTGGGAAGCCGAAAAGGCCGGCGTAGCGGCACCGATATGCGGCGCGGTGGAACCGAGCCCGTCGGTGATCAGTTCGGGAAGTGTGTCGGAGAAAGCGTAGTTGTAGGGCCCGGTCACTTCCCGCGATTCGATCGGGCGCTCCGGTTCGTCGGTCCACACCTTGAGCCATGGTGCGTCGGTGAACGGAAACCAGATTGCCTCGACGCTTCCCGACGCAGCAAGGAATCGTTCGAAGGTTCGGCCCGGTGCCCCCGCAGGCGCGAACAGCTCTCGCCAGCCGATGTCGAGGATGCTTTGGCACCGCACACTCCGGTCGACGCCTGCCTGGAGGGTGACGGAGGTGATGAACGTTCGTCCGAGGTGGGTGAGCAGTGGCAGGATGCCGGGATCGGATCGAGCGAAGGTACGGGTGGAGTACTCACCTGCGGACTCGTCCCACACGACTGCGGTGAGGGCGGTGACGAGATTGCTGACGGATCCGAAGCTGAGGCCGGGTTCGGCGGTCCGGCCCTCGGCTGGGGCGGTCGCGCCGTGTGCGTCGATGGCAAGTGCGCCGCCGATGGTGATGTCTCCGATGGCGGGGATGCTCGCCCAGCCCAACCCCTCGGCTTCGAGAGCAGTCAGTATGGCAAGCAGACTGGCGCCACCCTGCGCGGTCACCGTGGCCGGGGTTCCCGTCGGGTCGACGCTCACGCCGGTCAAGTGTTTGGTGGTATCGAGAAGGACGACTGCGTCGACGGGGTATCCGGGAACGACGGTCAGCGGACTCCACCCGTGCATCGAGCCGCGAGCCCGCAAGGTGTAGCCCTGCTCCGCAGCCCAGTTGGCCAACTTCACCACCTCGCGTTCGTCGCGCGGTGCGCAGGTCCAGACGCTGTCGAAAGCAATTTCCTTGGACCAGTTCTCGTAGCTCTGTTGATAGAGATCGATGCCGGAGGGGAATTCGGGTGGAACCGGCAGGGTGGCCTCGCCTGCGGGCACAGCCGCCGCCGGAACCCATTCGGAGAACCCGGTGACAGCAACGGCAGCGACTGCTGCCGCACCGAAGAAGCGGCGGCGTGACAGCGCCGCGGGTGCATTCCGTTCGACCACGTGTGAACCTCTCGAGTATTTCGATGCCAGTGGCATCACAATAGAACGAGCGGGTGACGAGGGTGGCGGATTCGACGAAATGGCCGGCCGGGGACGGTGGCACCGACGGTCGAAGTCGACCTTCTGAGGCCGACCGGGTAGTCGGTTGCCATACTGGATCCTCGCGTGCCTGCACCGCACGCTGAGCGAAACGTGGCTCGAAATTCACTGCACGGAGGAGAATCAATGTCTACGATCGCGTACGTCATAGCGGGCTCGGAGGCCACCGGAGGAGCCGGCCTGCAAGCCGACCTCAAGACGTTCGAGCGACTCGGTGTGTACGGCGTCGGGACCATAACGTGCATCGTCTCGTTCGACCCGAAGTCGAATTGGGGCCATCGCTTCGTTCCCGTGGCAAGCCAGGTCATCGCCGATCAAATCGAAGCCGCGACATCGGCGCACAGTCTCGATGTCGTCAAGATCGGCATGCTGGGGACTCCCGACACCGTCTCGACCGTCGCGAGTTCCCTTGCGCTGCAGCCGTGGCGTCATGTCGTCGTCGATCCCGTGCTGATCTGCAAAGGGCAGGAGCCGGGCGCTGCCCTCGACACGGACAATGCGCTGCGGACGGAGATACTGCCGTTGGCCACCGTCATCACGCCGAACCTGTTCGAAGCTCAGACCCTCTCGGGCATGGACACCCTGGACACCGTCGACGATCTGGGCGAGGCGGCGCGTAGGATTGCCGACCTCGGACCGAAGTACGTCGTCGTCAAGGGCGGCGTCGGTCTGGCCGGAGACGAAGCAATCGACGTCGTCTTCGACGGACAGGACGTGACCGTTCTGCGAGCACCGAAGATCGGTGACGAACGGGTCTCCGGTGCAGGCTGTGTGTTCGCCGCCGCGATCACGGCAGAACTCGCCAAGGGTGCGTCCGTGCTCGATGCAGTATCGACCGCCAAGGACTTCGCCCACGCCGGGATCGTGGGTCGGATCACGACGAACGCTCCCTTCACCGCCGTCGGTTGGCGCGATCGCGCCTGACGAGCGCGCATCAGTGCTGACTCGTTCCTATCCACTGGGTAGGAACATCGGTGCGATGTCCGCTAGTTCAAGTCCGCCGGGTTCGGCCCGACGCGGGTCGTTGGTCGTGGGGGTTTCGGCTGGGTGGGTTGATCAGCGGGACGGAACAGTTTGTGCCGCAGCTGCGCCGGACTTCTGCTGTCGGTTGTGTAGCGAGGTCGCGAACAACAGAACTGCCAGGCCGGCGGCGGTGATGACCGCTCCTGCCCAGATGGGGGAGGTGTAGCCGAGTCCGGCGGCGATGGTGATCCCGCCGATCCACGCGCCCAACGCGTTTCCGACATTGAATGCTGCGATGTTGGCGCCCGAGGCCAGCGTCGGCGCGGAGGAGGCGTAGTTCATGATGCGGGTTTGCAGAGCCGGTACCGTCGCAAATCCGAACGCACCCATGAGAACCAGCGAGAGAACGGTCATGATCTGACTGCTTGCGGTCGCGGCGAAGACGATCAGGACCACGGTCAGCATCGCCAGGATCGCGGTGAGCGAGGTGGTCAGAGCCCGGTCGGCGAGTTTGCCGCCGACGTAGTTCCCGGCGAACAGACCAGCACCGAACAACACAAGCAACCACGGAACTGTAGTGGAGGCGAAGCCCGAGACGTCGGTCAGTGTGTAGGCGATGTAGGTGAATGCACCGAACATGCCGCCGTAGCCGAGGATCGTGATCGCCATGGACAGCCAGACCTGAGTCGAGCGGAATGCGGTCATCTCGATACGGAGACCGGTCGCCGGGGCGTCGCCTTCTCTGGCCTTGGTGTCCGGCACGAGGGCGGCGATACCGATCAACGCGATGACACCGATGACGGTGATGGCCCAGAACGTCGATCTCCATCCGAACTGCTGTCCCAGAAAGGTTCCGAACGGTACGCCGAGCACGTTCGCCGAGGTCAGACCGGCGAACATCATGGCAATGGCGCCGGCGCGTTTGGCGGGGGCGACCATGTTCGACGCAACGACTGCTCCGATGCCGAAGAACGCGCCGTGGCACAGGGCCGCCAGGATCCTTCCCGCGAGCATCGCCTCATACGTGGGGGCGAGCGCCGACAGCATGTTGCCACCGATGAACAGAATCATCAGTGCCATGAGCACGCGTTTACGATCGAATCGGGTGACGGCCGCGGTCAGTGCGATTGCGCCGACCGCGACGGACAGCGCATAGCCCGAGATCAGGTAGCCGGCCACCGATTCGGTGACGTCGAACTCGGCCGCGACCTCGGGCAACAGGCCCATGATCACGAATTCCGTGAGTCCGATGCCGAAGCCGCCGACGGCCAAAGCGAGAAGTCCGATGGGCATTCTCAGTCCCTCCAGGAGATGTGTGCAAGTGTTTACCGAGCCGGTAGTACGCGTCTGCAGTAGTTGCATACGCTTGATAGATAGTTGCACACGCGCTCTAAGCGTGCAAGCTGCTAGTCTGTGAACGAGGCATTGTCGCGTTCGATGCGCGCAACACGGAGGTCAATATGGGCATTGCAGATGATGCAGTCGAGATTCGGTCGCAGGGATGGCGGACTCTCGCTGCACTACATGGCGTCCTCGACAACGAACTCGAACGTGCCCTGCAACGCGAACACAAATTATCGGTGGTCGAATACACCGTTCTCGACGCCTTGTCTCGACAGGACGGATGGCACATGCGCATGGCTCAGCTCGCGCGTGCCGCAGCCCTCAGTTCGAGTGCGACCACCCGGCTGGTCAACCGCCTGGAAGATCGGAAGCTATTGCGCCGCATCATCTGTGCGGATGATCGGCGGGGCATCTACACCGAGCTCACCGACGACGGCCGGGAGCTGTTGGACGCCGCTCGACCGACGCATGATTCCACGTTGGAAACGGCGCTGAACGAGGCGTGCGGAACGCCCGAGTTGGCGCCGTTGGTGGCAGCGCTCCACCAACTTCCGGCTTCGCCGATGTACAGCGGCGCTGGCTGAGATCGACGCGTCAGCGTTCGAGTCGCTGCCGGACTGTGGCGAGTCGCAGTTGAAGTTCCTGTTCGTCGATGACGCCGTGTGTCAACAGGGAATGTGCGAGGGCAACCAACTGATTCTCGGGGTAGGGGAGGTCCGAGTACGTCGACGCGGTGAGTAGGTCCTCTTCGTCACGGCGAGTCTTGAAGTCGGGGACCTTTGCGTCGCACGACGAACGGTCGAGGACATCGCAGAGGGCGTCCAAGCTCGTTTTCCACGGCGGAAGAGTGTTGCTCACCCCGTACTTGGCGGTCATCCGAGGCCACACGTGGTCGCGTTGGACGATCTCGCGCAACACGCTGACATCGGGCGGGGGCGCCGAGTTGCTCATGGGGGTGCTCACTTTGCCGCAGGGTGGATTGCCGGACGGGTATCGGTGATCACGTTGGTGGTCACGCCCGGCTTGGGGAGCGCGACGCCGATGAGGCAATCACGCGTGATGATCTCGGTCAATTGGTCCTCGTTCCACCCTTCGGTACCTTCCGGGCGCACCGGCATGACCATGAAGCGGTGCTTCTGATTCGAATCCTGCACTCTGACTTCGACTTCGGCGGGCAGGTAGAGGCCGAACTCGGCGAGGACCTGACGCGGCCAGCGGACGAGGCGTCGCCGATAATTGGGTGTGCGGTACCACTCGGGCGAGTTGCCGAGAATGGGTCGCGGATAGCACGAACAGAGTGCGCAGACGATGACGTGGTGGATCGTCTCGGTGTCCTTCAGTATTTCGAAAGCCGTGAAATCGCTGGGAGTGCCGAAACCGGTCGGTTCGAGCCAATCCACGCCGACTTCCTTGCTGGCCGACATCGGGTCGGAGAGTGCGAGCTGCTCGAACGAGGGATCGAGCCACGCCCTTGCGACCAGGCGCGCCGCTGGCGTGGGGCCGATCTGTTCGGCGAACTCGGTGAACAGACGGTGCTCCTCGGCGGTGAAGATGCCCTTCTCGATGCACAGTTCGCGGAGGGCGATCTCGAGTACTTCGAAATCGGTGACCTCGTCGATCATCGGTGCGACAGTCCGTGCGTGGTCGTGGTCGTGGTCGGACATCGAGCCTCCCGGGCGAGTGATGGGCGGACGCTCAGGCGGTGGCGCGCAGCCAGCGTTCCGGCAGTTCGGTTTGTAGGGTGTCTGAAGTAGTGCCGGTATAGCCGTGCCACAGCTGGGAAGGGTTGAATCGGACCACGTAGAACCACTCCGGGGTCGCGTCCGTGCGATCCCAGGTCTCGTCTTCCGGGGCGGGGCTCTCGTAGGCCACCGCAGCGATCTCGCCTGTCGCGCCTTGGACGTATTCCGGGGTACGGGTGTAGAAGAGCGCAGGAAAATCGTGAACGACGACCGCATCGCCGACGCCGAACTTCGGCGGGCCGGCGCGTCCCGCGAATACCTGCGGATCACCTTTCCCGACGGCGTGAACGTGGTGGGTGTTGCGTTTCACCTGCGAACCGTCGCCCTCGAACTTCGGGTGCGCCTCGGGTAGAGCGCCGTTCAGTCCGCCCTCGTATCGTTTCTTGACTTCTGTCAACCGCTCGCTCAGTTCGGCGGAACTGAGGTACTGCTTCTCGAGGAGTACGCGCGCGACGGCGAGAAGCCACCGCCCGTAGTAGGGCAACCCGAGGTAGACGGCCCGTCCGACGTCGACGTTGCCGATCCGCCTGCGTTCCTCGGACAGCCACACACCGCGCCATGCGAGTACCTCACAGATGACATAGGTCATGTGTTCCCAGTGTTCGTACTCTTTGTTCTCGTACTTCATGGGAGCGTCGGGCTCACCGCCGACGTCGTGTACCGGTTTCATGTATGCCGCGAATCGGGCGTGGTCCAGCAAATCGGGGGTTGGGGCGTCGGGCAGCTCGGGATACGCCGACTTCAAGCGGGCGACGAGATCGAGTTGTTCAGCGCGTACTGACGAATCGGTCATGAGACGAGGCTTTCGTGTTCCGGACGTGCTCGCTGTACAAGGAGACGCGACGACCGGTTCCGGCATCGAAAAGACCCACTCGAAAATTCGATGTCGGTCGCGCGTGCGGTTGCCGCACAGGGGCCGTTGATACCCGTCCACATTCCCACATCGCGAGCGCACGCGTCGACGAATTCGTCAAAGTTCGTGCGGACGTCTGCGAGGCACAGCGGCGCTGGCGGAGGTTCGTCGTCAGAGATCGTCGAGGGTGACTATGCCGTCCTGTAGAGCTCTCGCGACGAGAGCTGCTTTGGTCGGAGCCGGTCGCCCGACATTGGAGTATTTGTCGCGTATGCGGGTCAGGTGGGTGTTGACCGTTCCCAGCGCGATGTGGAGGCGGGTGGCGACACCGAGTTTGGAGTCGCAGTCCAACCACGCTCTCAGTACGGTGATCTCTCGCTCGCTCAGTCCGGGTCTGGCGTAGGTCAGCGCGGGAGTTCCAGTCGACGCTGCCGGGATCGGAATTCTCGGCACACGAGTCGGTGATGCGCCGCGGGAAGGTCTCGGGCCGAGCGGCGATCGGGGCCTATCGGGCACCGTCAGTCCGGCCTGGGCATGGGAGCGATGACTGGTCGGCACTGTGCGTTCTCCTTCATGTCCGAGCGCGTCGACGAGGAGTGTCGGAGTGTCGGAGTGTCCGCAATCTGACCATGGCCGTGAATTCGCTGCAACACAAACGGTTTCGATTCCAGACTCGATACTGGCCTTCCATCTACACCGGACTATAGTTGAAACTAAATTAGGCGATTCGTCCGGTTCGATTGGTATAGTTCTGCATCCATTCCGGTGCAGTTGACGCGCAGAGGCGGTTGTCATTGAACTCCAGGTCGACCCCCCGAGAGCAACTTCTGCAGGCCGGATCGAGGTTGTTGGGTCAGATCGACATGACCGATCTTGCGCGAGCGTTGTCGATCTCGGCCGTCGTGGACGAAGCCGGCCTGTCGCACCAAACCTTCCACAACACCTACCCCGGCAGCTCCCGCGCAGGTGGCACCGGCGGGAAGGAAGCATTCGTCGAGGACCTGCTCGACAACCTCACCGTGAACTACAGCGGCCTCGAAGCCGCTGATTCCAATTCCGTCAAGCCAGGGGAGTTCACCGGGCCGGTCTCGGCATTGTTCGACGATCTGGTGTCGGGGCTGATGCGTCGCCGCCTCATCGCAATACTGCTATCGGGTGACAACGACGGCGCACGCAAGGCTGTCGCTCCGGAATTCGAGCGTTTCGACGTCGACTTTCGGTCCGTGGTGGGCGAGGCGATTCAGTCCCAGGGTGGGTCGGTTCGCCAACCATTGTCGGTGGCAAGCCTGTCCACGGTCCTCGTTGCACTCCTCGACGGTCTCGCGCTCCGCGAGATGCTCACACCCGGAGCGATCGCGGCACGGGATGTCGCAACCGCTACCGAGTCCATCCTGCGGTGGGCAGTCGATCCGCTGCACTCCGATCGCAACACTCCCGCGCCCGAGCCGACCGAGTCCGGCGACGACCTGAATCTGCTTCGGCCCGATCTGGAGGCAGACATCATTGCTGCCACCGAGACATTGTTCGTCGATCACGGGTACTTTCTCGTCACTCTCGCCGATATAGCCGCGGCTGCACGTATCCGCGTCGATGACCTTCGTCGTCTGTTTCCGAGCAAGATCGACATCATCGTCGCCGCCTTGAAGCCGGAGTTCGACCGGGTGTTGCGGTTGCGTCGAGCCGACGAAAAGCTTGGCGTGGATCCAGGTATCGCATTGCAGCGCACGCTGATCTCGGTGGGGGAGTTCGTGATCGGCAATCGGGCGATGAGCTCAGGGATGCTTTTGGCTTTGAGTTTCGAACAGTTGCAGCAGCCGAGCACAGTCACCACCGTGTGGGAGAATCTGTATCTACCGTCGGCAGTCGTCCCCATCCTCGAAAGCGGACGAGCGGCCGGAGTATTCGGCGAGGACGCGCCGGTAATCGAGGTCGCCATCATGCTGACCAACAATGTCCTCTTCCGGTGCCTGACCCGGCCGAACGAGAGCGCTACGGACGTCGTCGACGGGGTGCTTCGGGTACTGATGCCAGGTGTCGCGACGCGGGCGCTATGAGGCAGCCTCGGCTGCCTCGATACGCCTGCCCGACGCGCCGATGACTGCGATCAGCTCCCCAGCACCTGGACACTGGCTTCGCTTGAACAGGTTGTCCTTGCGTCTGCTCGACGACATCGGAACCCAGCGCATCGACGGTCGCGACGTGGGGGACTGGTACGTGCGCCGCGATATCGAGACGGCGTTGCTGGATCGCATACTGGAGCTGGGATCCGAGCCGCAGATCATCGTAGGCGAGGCCGGGCATGGCAAGTCGACGCTGTTGTGGTCGTTGCACCGGGAACTGCGGCAGCACCAGCGATTTCCGCTACTCGTATCGGCCACCTGGCTACAACGCGGCGATGACGGCACCTACATCACCTCGAGCGAGGACATCGTCTCGGCCATCGCCACCCAACCTGGGGCGATACTGCTTCTCGATACCGCAGACCTTTTGCTGCACAGCCCCTCTGCTCGCTACGAGGTCATCGACCTGGTCGATGAGCTGGCGAGAGCAGGGGTACCCGTCGTTCTGACCACCCGACCGCAGGAGGGGCAGAGTCTGCCGCCCAACCTGGGGCACAAAATCACGCTCGGCTCCTATTCTCGAGACAAGGAGCTACCGGCCGCAATCGCGTCATTGATCGCCGAGTTCTCCACCGCCGGCTCTGTCGTGCCGGCAGACCCGGTCGCGGCGATCCAGTCCGCCCGTGCGCGCGGCATGCTGGTCGACGACGTGTGCACCAGTCCACTGCTGCTTCGGCTGCTGTTTTCCCTGGCCACACCGCAATTCCCGCACCTCGAACTCGACGTCACCGGCCTCTACAACCTGTTCTGGTCGCGGCGGGTCATCACCGATCACCGCTCCGGACCGAATGTGCCCGCCGACGGCCAGGGCAACCTTGCGAGCACCGCCGGTTTCTTGGCGATCGCCATGCTGGCGCTGGGAACTCCGGAGCCGCGCGTCGAGGTCCTCGTTCGTCGTGCCGCCCAGGTCGCGAAATCCGGTGGCCACGGAATCGATGAGGCCGCTCTGCATGGCCACGTTCGAACACTCTCGCGACGTGGTGTCCTGATCGCCACCGAAGATCGTGTTCGGTTTCTGCATCAAACGTTCTTCGAATTCGCCGCTGCCCAAGGCCTTGCCGCCCGCGGCGCCGAGGCTGAACTGCCTCGACTGATCGAGCGAATAACTGCGACGCCCGACGATTTGTTTCTCGGCGCCGTCGTCGAACAGGCCCTCGTCATCCTCGGGGCCGACCCGCTGGCCCGTCCCGCCGTCCGCGGGTGCTGCCGGGCTCTCATCGAGACTGCGCATCCCCACCTGATTTCGATCGCCATGACCGCCTGGGCGCATCACCCTTCGATTCTCGAACTCTCGGTCGACGTGGTCGCTCCCGTCACCGATGATCTGCTTCGCCGGTTCCTGCGCACACTGCCGCGCGTGCACAGTCACTCCGCCTCGGTCGCCGACCGCTTGCACGAGCTGTGGTTTCAGCGACCATCGCTTCGTACCGCCATTGCCACCACTGCGGCATACCTCGCCGGACGCGCACCGGACGCGGCCGCCACCCTTGTTCGCCGCACCGGGATGTACACCGAACTCGCCGGTACGCAGCAGGCCTACCTACGCTCGAACAGCGAACCCCGCACCCTGCTCCAGAACCTGGCCCCGACAGCGCCGGATCTCGTCCGCGAAGCGGTCCTCGAGATAGTCGACGGTCTGACCGAGCCGGCGAAACAGGCAACGAACGAGCGGACTCGGCAGGGTAAGCAGACCATCGCACGCTATCTGTACATGGTCGCCGACCTGTGGATTTCGTTGGGGGACGACGAGTTTCTGGACGCACTCGAAGGTGTTGTCGGAGCCGTTCAGGCACGATCCGGGGACAGTGACGCCGAAGTCATCCGCAACGCGCTAGCGGCCGTCATTGCCGCTGACCTTCGTCGCCGGGGTTGTGTCACCGTGGGTTGGCAACGCAGCTGGCTCGACTGGGTGGACGAGCTGTGCTCGAACCTCGAAATGCCTGGTGGAGACCAAGATCCGATCACCGGCGCCCGACTCATCGCAGTCGGCATTGTTCTTCGCGAGTTTCGAGCACCCGACCACGACGATGTCATCGATGCAACTCTCGCCAGGTTGTTCTCACTGTCCGGCGGCGCCGCGCCCAGACAACTCGCCCGCGGTTGCCTCTCCGAAATCCTCACCACAGATTCGCCCGCCCGAACATCTTTGATCGAGCTCCTGTCCGCCTCGCTCGACGGCCACCTGCCCGCCGAACATCAGAACTTCGCACCGGGCGCCGGTTTGTGGGCGGCAGTGACACGTCAGACGTTGAGGGACCCGTCCATTCCCGTCGATGTCGTTCACCGGATCTTGTCGGCTTCGCTGCACACGTACGCCGACGACGACCGATTCTTCACCGCAGGCAATCATGTGGTCGCACTCGCCCCAGTAGCGATCGTGTGGGGTGAGGGCGCCGCAGCTACCGCAGCACGCACCCTTTCTGTCGTCGACGTGAGGAACAAACTCGACCGTCAGGCAGCGAACATCTTTCTCGATGGTGCACGCGATCGCGCCCACCAACAGCCGGACCAGCTGATCCCCGCGGCGTTGGCGATCGCCCGCCATGTCGGTCGCACCGGCACGGTCAAAGACTTGCTGCGGCACGAGGGCAACCACGCCACCCTGCGAGCCCACGCGCCACTGCTGCAACGCTGGACCGAAGAGTTGATCACGAGCAACGACAACGGCCAGCAAGACGGTGCCGACCTGCTCCGCCTGCTCATGGAACAGAACATCGCCACCCCGACGTTGGCCCAGCTGATGTCCTGGTTCGATCGGTCCACCAGCCCGCAAGGCAAAGCAAACCTGCTCACCACGATCGGCATCTGTGCACGCCGGTCGGAGTCGATCGCCGACGCGGTCGCATTGTTCTCGCAATTCGTCACCACGGCAACAACTCCCGAGCCGCGAATCGCACCGAGTCCGGAGATGCGCTCTCAACCGGTCATCGCCGAGGCTGCTCGCGATGCGCTCCTGGAAAGTCTTGCACACCAGACTGGTTCGTTCACGGAGCTGTGGCCGACCATCTACGTGTTGACGTTCGCGCCGCGCTTGAACGGCACCCGTAAGAGCGACGTTGCCGGCCTTCGACACCTGGGCCGGTTCCTTCGTACCGAAGCAGAGACCGGCCACATCGATGAGGCGATCGAGCATCTCGACGCCACGTGCGAAGCGCTTGCCGTACTGGACAGCAACCTCCGCGTCAAAGCCTCCAACAAACTCGAGGGGGCAGTCACGGCGATCCTGCGCCGCGCGCAGGACCGGCACTACGAGCAACTGGCTCGACTCGTCGGCACCGCACCTTCGCAAACCTCTGCGCAATTGATTCACGGGCTACTGGACTCAGCCTTGTTCGCCGACCGCGCGCGCGAACTCGGTCACCACCTGAACATCACCCCGCGCGTCATTGGCATCGGTACCTTCCCGGACATCCTCGTGCCCGTCGGAACAACACCACACCTTCCGCCGGCGTCGGTGCCAGAACACCCAGAACCTCGAGAACCCCCAGAGCTCACTGTGAACGGCCACCAGGCCGCACGAGCAATCGAGAATCTCGCAGATCGGCGGCGAGACCTCGAAAGGGCCACTGACAATGCCTATCACGCGATCAGGCGTCACGCACACAGCGCGAACGACAAGCATCTCGCCTGGCAGCTCTTCGGTAAGTCGCAAGCCACGTTCTACCGACTCAAAGCCGGCCCGAACTGGCGCCCGCCCGCACGCGAGCTGTGTGCGGACATCGACCGGCACGGCGAGGCGATCGGCCAGTCGTTCGGTCTCACCGCGCTTCACCGGAATTTCACCGCCGCGGAACAGGCCGTGGACGACGCCCGGCACTCTCGGCGTTGACAGCCGAAACCAGCTGATCAGAGCGGCTTTCGACGCGCTCGCGCACATTTCCGAACTTCATGAACAGGTGAAGACGGCGGTGTGCGCGGTGAGGTTCTGAAGTCCACATCAGATGTTCCGGCCACCCGTCCGACGCGGCAGCACCGGGACATGATCGAAAGGTCCATCCATGACCACGGCCGACACTCGCGACCCCGTCCACGCCGCACTTGCGCTCGTCCGGTCCATTGCCCTCTCTGTGCCCGCATATCGCCGCTTTCTCGAAGAACACGGCATCGAGGTGGACACCATCAGCACGATGAACGACCTGACGCAGCTGCCGACCACCTCCAAGGACACCTACCGCCGCACCAATATTCTGGCCGACCTTCAGCCCGGACGACCGGAGGATGTCGAAACCATCTCCTGCAGCGCCGGCTCGTCCGGCACCCCGACATTCTGGCCGCGAGGTCAGCGCAGCACCGATCACGGTGCGTCGATGTTCGGACACGTTCTACGCGAGAGTGCCGATACCGAGCGTCGGACGGCCCTGGCGCTGGTGACATTCCCGCTCGGCCCCTACGTCGGGGGGACGTTCATGTACGCCATGCTGCTCGAACTCCGCAGGCGTGGGCACCGATTGTCCATCGCTACGCCCGGCATGGATGCCACAGCTATAGCCGAGGTGGTATCCGAGGCCGGCGAGAGCTACGAGCAGATCGTCATCTTCGCGTACCCGCCGATCGCTCGGGATCTGCTCGATACCTACGGTGACCTTCTGCAACGACACGATGTGGTGATCATCGTCGGCGGCGAACCGGTCAGCGAGGCCTGGCGTTCGCTCGTTCACGAGATGCTCGGTGACAGTGGCGGCGACCGTGTCCGGGTGGTGTACGGGGCGACCGACGTCGGATTCGTCGGTTACGAGACGGCCGCCACGATCGCCATCCGATCTGCGGCCGCGCGCGATCCGAAGCTGAACCAGACCATGTTCGGCGCCGAGTACACCGCCGGAGAGCTCGTGCAGCAACCCGCATTCGTGCAGTACCAACCCGAGTTCACGTACATCGAAGTCGACGCCGACGGATATCTCCTCTTCACCGTCGGGGGAGTACTCCCGCTGGTGCGCTACCGCGTCAACGACCGGGGCGAAACAATGGCCGGCGAAGTGGTACGTGAACGGCTCGAAAACGCCGGATACAGTGCTCTCGCACAAGGAATCGACCCCAACGGGTCCTACCTGTTGGTTCAAGGCCGCACTGATGTCGCGGCGATCTACAGTGCCGTCAACATCTACCCCGACTACTTCCGCCCGGCCGTGGAGCACATCTCGTTGGCGACGCGGCTGACGGGACGCTTCATCGCCCGGTGCGAGGTCGACGAAAGTCAACGCCAGACGCTGGTACTCGAAGTCGAACTACGCTCGCAGCAGCAACCCGACTCGGATACCGCCGAACACGTCAGAGAACTTTCCATAGCCAGCCTGCGACAACTGAGCGCGGAGTACCGCGTCGTCCACGATCAGAAAGGTCGCGACGCCGAACCGGTCGTACGACTCAAACCGTTTCGTTCCGACGGGTTCGTCACCGGCGGGAAGCAGAAGTCGATCCAGTAGCCGACCGGCCGAGCGCGGCCACTAGACGTCGATGCCGAATTCACGGATCTTCCGGTAGATCGTGGCGCGGGACATCCCCAGTGCGTGCGCTGCGGCTTGTTTGTTGCCCCCGTTGCCTTCGAGGCTTTGGATGATCGCATCGCGTTTCATCGCTTCTATCGGTGTGAGGGTCCTTCGGCTCAACGCTCGACACACCGGTGGCAGTTTGTCGACTTCGATCACACCGGATCGTTGGTTCTGCACAACCTGTTGGAGAATCTCGCGCAGCTGAGCGACGTTGCCCGGCCAGCTGTACTTGGTGAGCTGACGGATGGCCGCGGGGGAAAGCGAGACGTCTTGGCCCCGGCTGACCTGCCGCAGGATGTAGGGGATGAGTTTGTGCAGGTCCTCGATTCGATGCCGCAGGGCGGGCACGTGGACGGTGTGGCCGAAGAATGGGAGTACGAGTGCATCACTGTCAGCACTGTGGTCGCCTGTTCCGATGGTCACCCCGATCCATCCCGCGTGCTCACGCCCCTGGATCATGCCTGCAATTGCCCTCTGGTGGGAGTCGGGGAGCAGGTCGACGTCTCGGATGATCAGGCTGTATCCGTCTTGCTCGATCTCGAACTCGAGGCTTCTCATTCTTGCATCCTCGGCGATCAGTTCGGCAGCGGATGTGAAATGTGTTCGAGTCGAAATATGTTGAATAGCAGCCGCTTTGAGTGCGGCGAATCTGCCGCTTCCGCTCTCGCCTGCGACGGCGACCCACTCCTGCTGCCGGGCACAGTGAGCGATCTGCTGGGCACTGTGTCGCCACGATGCGCTGTCGCCGACGATGCCGGGCAGCCCTTTGATGCTGTCGGCGGCCACCGAGGTGATCGTGGTCTCGCTCAGGTAAGCGTGATAGACCGCGACCCCGCGTCGAAGCACGAGGCCGCCGTCGAGGAAGGGGGAGAGCCGTACAGTGTGTCCGCCGGGAAGAGTCAACACGTGCTGGCTTCTGTCGATGGTCATGCTCAGGTCGATTGCATGCTCGATCAGCGCGGCTTGGTCTTGCGGGTCGAGGGTGAGTCGTAGCCGGCGGTTCAAGAGGACGATGTCGTCGCCGAGTGCGAGAACACCGACTTGCTGGGACCGCCGACACGCCTTCATGTAGGTGTTGAGCAGTGCGGTCTGTTCCTGGCTCGATTGCGAGAGCAGCCTGCCCTCGATCTGTGCCGTCGCCGAACGTGCCAAGGTCACCAGCAGCGGTGCCCCCTCGTCCACCCATCCGGTCACGTCGAGAACTCCGACGACCTGGCCGGAAAGCGGGTGAACGATGGGGACGCCGGCGCAGACAAGTCCGCCCAGGCTGTCGACGTAGTGTTCGGCTCCCGATACCAACGTGGGCTGCCGCGTCTCCAACGCGGTTCCGATGCCATTGGTACCTGCGTATTCCTCCGAGTAGCTGAATCCCGGCGCGAGCGTGACACTGTCCAGGGCCCGGAGTAGTTGCTGGCTCCCCGCCGCTCTGGTCAACACGACGCCGTCGGCCGAGGTGAGGATTACCGACACAGGCTCGTCTACCAGGCCATCTGCCAGCTGCCGGAGCACGGGCGCTGCCGCGACGACCAGGGGACTGTCCATATCGGGTTCGCGTACGAACGGCAACTGCAGGCTGTCGGGTGGGATGTTCAACGAGCGTGATCGTTCCCAGGAGAAGGAGATCTGATCCCTGACGGACTCGTCGAATTCTTGCTCCGTGAAGAACTTGTCGCGAGCTTTGCGCAGGTCTCGTGCGTGATTGACCATAACCACCGCCCTACCGGGATCGAGCCGATTGTTGCCGGCCGGCGTCCATGGCCCGAGCAACCCCGACGTCGCACTGATGTCAGATTTTAGTCGCCCCGGAGCGGAGCGTCCTCGTTTTCGGTCTACACAGCAAGCTCATCCATTTTCGACCAGCCTTTCTGGTCGATTACTGTGTTGATTATTTTCGGTGTCTCTTTCAACAATGGGCGCATTGTTTCGAGGCCGTTGCGAAAGTGATCGGATTGAACATGTTCCGATCCTGCTTGTGCGTCTGCGAATGCTTCGACGAGTACGAACTCGTTTGGATCATCCGCAGCGATGCTCCATTCGAACCACAAATTCCCTGGTTCGCTGCGTGTTGCCGTTGTGAACTCTGTCAACTGGTTCAGCCAACTGTCTGAGTGCTGGGCAAGAACTTTGAACTTCACGACGATGAATATCATCGTTCTCCTTTCCGGGAGTATCGGATGTCAGTATATGTTCGATGGACGCACCATTCCTTCGGCGAGATCACCGAATCCCGGTGCCACGATTGCTCCCGGATTGCCGTAAACCTCCTCGACCACCGCAGTTTCGGTGGTGATGAGCAGTGCGGCGATGGAGGCCGCGCTCTCCAATGCCGCGCGGGTGACCTTGAAGGGGTCGATGACGCCGTCGTCGAACATGTCGCCGTATTCGCCGGTGAGTGCGTTGAATCCGTGGCCGAGGGGCAGTCCGGTGACCACCTCGACGACGTCGTCACCCTCGTAGCCGGCGTTGATCGCGATCCACCGAAGCGGTTCGGTGAGCGCCTTGCGCACCACCTCGGCCCCAATGGCCTGATCACCGGTGAACTCGACTTCGGCCAGAGCGCGATGCGACTGAGCCAACGCGGTCCCGCCTCCGGAGACGATGCCCGATTCCAATGCTGCTCGCGAAGCGGCCAATGCGTCCTCTACGCGAAGCATCCGTTCCTTGAGTTCGACGCTGGTGGCCCCGCCGACTCTAACCACTGCTACGCGCCCGGTCAGGCGTGCGATGCGCTGTTCGAGGCTGTCGCGATCGCCATCGATCTTCGACCTCTCGAACTGCGCCTCGAGCTGGGCGACGCGCGCGTCGAGTAGTTTCGGGTCGCCGTGGCCTCCGACGATTGTCGTCGAGTGTTCGGTAACGGTGATTCGGTCGCACGATCCGAGCTGTTCGAGTGAGACCTCGAACAGTTCCAGCCCGGTGTCCTTGGCGATGACCTGGCCACCAACCGAGACAGCGAGGTCCTGGAGCTCCGCGACTCGACGATGTCCGAAACCGGGTGCGCGCACGACGACGGAGAGCATCGTGTTGTGCATGTTGCCGCCGACGAGAAGCTGCAGCGCCGGCCCATCGACATCCTCGGCAATGACGACGAGCGGGCGGTCCGCGCGTTTGGCCGCTTCGATGCTGGGCATGATGTCTTGAACCTGGTTGATCTTCTTGTTGGTCAACAGGATGACCGGATTCTCGTGTACGGCCTCTGCGCGTTCGGGGTCGGTGATCATGTAGCCGGAGATGAATCCGTGATCGAACTCGATACCGTCGACGACATCGACCGACATCCCGAGAGTTTCGCTCTCCTCCGTGGTGACGACGCCCGATTTGCCGACGTACTCGACGGCCTTGGCCACGCACTGACCGATGGTCTCGTCGTCACTGGCCGCCAGCGTCGCGATGCGCTCGAGGTCATCGCTGCCGACGACCTCGACTGCCTGTGCGCGCAACGATTCGACGACGGAGGAGACGGCGCACTCGATTCCGCGTCGCAGCCGCATCGGGTTTGCACCGGCGTCCACTGCTCGCAGCCCCTCCCGCACCATGGCCTGCGCCAGAACTGTGGCGGTGGTGGTCCCGTCTCCGACGACGCCGTTCGTCTTCATCGCTACTTCTTTGACCAACTGCGCGCCCATGTTGGCGAATGGGTTGCTGAGCTGGATTTCCTTCGCGATGGTGACACCGTCGTTGGTGATGGTGGGCGGGCCGGTGAGCTTCTCGAGCACCGCATTGCGTCCCTTGGGGCCCAGCGTCACCTTCACCGCGTCGGCGAGCGCGTTGACGCCCTGCTCCAGTAGGGCGCGTGCTTCGGTGTTGAACCGCAATTCCTTGGCCATGACGTGATCCTTTCGAGTTGGGGTGGTGAGCAGGTGGTGCGGTTCTCAGGGGACGAGGATCGCTCGGCCCCGGACACGCCCCGCGTCGAGATCGTCGAGAGCCCGCTGGAAATCGGCGAGGGGGTACTTGGTGGTGTGCAACGACACCTGGCCGCCCGCTGCCAGTGCCATCAGCTCCTGCAGGTCGTTGTAAGACCCGACGAGGTTGCCGATGAAGTTGATCTCGGTGGAGATGACATCGATCGTTGGGATGTCTATGTTCTCGCCGTATCCGACGACGTAGTAGTTGCCGGCGCGGCGGAGCATGGCAACGCCTTCGCGGGTGGCTCCGCCTTCGCCGACGAAGTCCAGCACTGCTTCCGCGCCGTGGCCACCGGTCAGCTCCAGTACTTCTTTGACATGGTTCCCGTCGGCGACGATCCCGTGGTCGGCACCGATCTGCACAGCCAGATCGATGGCGTCGGGATTGCGATCGAGGACGACAACGTTGACACCGGAGATTGCTTTGAGAACCTGAATTCCGATGTGCCCGAGGCCGCCCGCCCCGATCACGACGCAGGTGTCACCGGGACGGGTGTCCCGCGCAACCTTGGCGGCGGCGTGGTAAGCCGTCAGTCCTGCATCTGCCAGAGCCGCGATGTCGGCGGGTTCGAGCGAATCGTCGATCTTGACCACACTACGGGCCGTGGTGTGAAGGTACTCCGCATAGCCGCCGTTGCGGTCGATTCCCGGGAATTCGCTGTTCTCGCAATGGACATCGTCACCGAAGCGGCAGGCCCGGCACAGCCCGCACGTCACCAGGGGATGCAGAATGACCTTGTCTCCGACCGAGACGTTGCTGACTGCATCACCGACGGCGTGGACCCATCCAGCGTTCTCGTGACCGATCGTGTACGGCAAGCTCACCCCGCTCTTTTCTTCCCACTGCCCCTCGAGGATGTGGATGTCGGTGCGGCACACCCCGGCACCCCCGATGCGCACGATCACGTCGAAGGGCCCTTCGATCTCGGGCTCGGGGATCTCCGCCATCTCCAGATTCGAGTGATACCCCACGACCTGTACGGCTCTCATTGGTTTCTCCTGCTTCTGATGTCGGTGATGTGCGGAAACGCGTCCGCCGGTTCGGTGTCGCTGTAGCGGGTGGCGAGCAGCCCTCTGCAGAAGTGCGAGTTGCCTTCGATCGAGATTCGAACCGACTTGGCGAAGCGGAACTTCAGTGGAATCTGCTCTGGTGGAACCGATTTACCGTTCTCGTCGACGAAGACTCGACTGTTGGGGCAGATGCTCAACCCGAGGGCACTGCGTCGGCGCAGCAGCGCTGTGGTGTACCTGTCGCTCCTGATATCGCGGAGCGTGAGCGTGTGGATACGTTCGATCCCCTCGCCCGTCCGGGCCAGATAGGCGGAAATCGAACGTTCCACCGCAGCCAGATGCGCTTTGCGGCGAAAGGTCTCCCGTAGATCGTCGAGACTGTCGTCGGCCTCGGATCCGAAGGTGCCCCGGTAACCGGCGTCGGCAGCCAGGCCCGCGTTGATCTTGTCGCTGTCGTGATGGTCGTCGAGCATCACTCTGACTCGTCCGATTCTCTCGATGCCGCGGAGAGCATCGAGAGAATCCGAAGCCATCAGGTACGCGAAGTTCGGAGAGCAGAACGCGGTAGGAAGGCGCAGATGCACCACCACTCCGTCGTCGTCGAGCATCACCGATCTGACGAACCCCAGCTCGGTGATCGGCTCGTCGAGTTCCGGATCGGTGACCGTGGCGAGGGCATCGAGGACGTCGGCCGGTGAGCACAGCGCCAAGGTGTTCATGAGTTCACGACTTCCTTCGCCCCTGCAGCGACCTCGACACCTTCCTGACCTGGGTGCCCGGCCGGGCGCAGTTCGGCTGGAACGTCGATGCCGTACAGCGCGGCAGCGTTGGCTCCCAGAATCTTGCGCTTCTGGTCGACGGTGATGGGTGCGTACTCGGACTGCATGTCCTCGGGAATCTGGAAGTCCACCAGCTTCTCGATGAGCCACTTCGGGGTCCACAGCGCATAGTCGCTACCGAAGAGAATCTTGTCCTCGCCCAGCCAGTACAGCAGTTCGCCGATGATCTGCGCGAAGTAGCGCGGCCGGGTGTGAATGAACGGGAGCGCGACGGCCAGTCCGCCGTAGACGTTCGATTCCTGGGTGGCGATCCAGCAGAAGTCTTCGAGGCGAGGGAGTCCGACGTGTTCGACGATGAAGCGAAGGTCGAGGTAGTCGGTGGCGACCTTGTCGACATCGGCGACGTCGAATGCGTCTCGGTCGAGGGGGCGAATCGTCGGTCCCTTGTGGACGTGAATGTTCTTGATACCCAACTCGATGCACTCTTCGAGGTAGCGCCGCGACCAGTGTTCGTCGAGCTTGTATCCGCGGGAGTCCCCGTGCCACTCTGCGGTGTAGAGCTTGACGCCCTGCAGATTCATTCGATCTGCGTCCCTCCGGAGCTGTTCGAGGCCGGCTTCCCCGTTGCGCGGGTCGTACGCGTGGTTGTAGGTGAGTCTGTCCGGGTGCTTCTGCGTCAGCGCGAAAGCATCCTCGGTCTGACCGAAACCCGTGTGGTAGAAGTCGCTGAGCAGCGTGGCTTGGAAGATGGCGTGGTCGACGTAACCGTCGACGAACAGGTCCTTGTAGAGCCGTTCCTCACCGTAGTACTGGTAGGTCTCGTAGTCCCACAGCTCCGACTCGGGGCTCAGGTTCTTGTGATAGTCGTAGAAGCAGTCGATGAACTGCTTGCCGTGAATGTTCTTCTGGTTCTCGGCACGTGCGTCCCAAAGGTGCACATGACCGTCCACGATGAAGTACTTTTCGCCGTTCTTCTCGTACATGTTCAGATCTCCAACTCTTGTCGATTCGGCCCGCGGGATTTACTGGCGATCAAAGTCAGGGGAGCTCGGCGAGGTCGAAACCGATGTAAGCGGCTGCGTCCTCGGGGCTGGCGAAGAGCATCGTCTTGTCGTCGAGGTGGACCATGCGGCCGTAGTGGGTCGAGCTGATCTCCTCGAACACCGATCCATCGAATTCCTGTCCGAGGGCATCGGTCAATTCGTCGTATTCGAAAGACAGAAGCTTGGTGCCGTCGACCCGGATCATCGACGGGTACTCGGTCAGCTCGACGCCGTCCTTGTCTCCCATCACCTCGGCCACAACCCGACCGACCGGCGTATTCATCAGTGTCACACCGCACTTGTTGGAAAATTCCGTGTCCGAACCGAAGTGCATGGTCATCGTGTCAACTCCTTGGGAATATCGAGACCGAGGGATTCGAGCAGAACGGTGAACTTGGCGCTCGCCGCCTCCAAGCTCGTCGCGAACGTGACGGCCTTGTCTGCCGGCTGCGACCAGATGGGCTGCAGAGCCCGAGCGGCGGCAAGACATCTGGGAACCCACACGGCCATCCATTCATCGAACAGCGCGCGGTTGGCCTCACCGTATTCTGGATCGTGAGTGAGCAGCTGGAACAGCGTGCGGGTGTAGTTCAAATCGCGGTCGTAATCGTGCTCACCGGTACCGACGATGGTCGGGGTGATGTAGTCGCCGTTTCGCGCCGAGATCTGCATCACCAGCTCTGTGCGGAAGAGAGAACCGACGAGCTGCTCGAAGACGATATTGGTCGCGAACAACAGCTCGCACCAGTCCGATACCGCTGTCAGCTGTTCCACGACCTCGCGAGTCGGCTGCCACTCGGGTGCGTTCTTCCACACCTCGACGTGTGCGGAACCGTCGAACGAGACATCGGCCTCGGAGAGATCGAGATTGAACAGCGCTAGATCCTGCGCGAACCGCATCTTGTGTGCAGCGTTCACAGCAACGGCGGTATTGATCATGTTAGTCGGTCCCGAACGCTGGATCGAAGTGAACACGTGCAGCGCCAAACCGTTCTCCGCGTGCATCCACGCACCGACGTTGCGTTCGATGAATTTGAGCCACGGGGTGTTCCAGCCGGCGTAGGCGCGCGCTCGCTTGGCGTTGCTCAGGCACAGTTCCACCTGATGCACCACGGCCGAGTTGTTGCGGAAGATGGTCTGGTCCCACTCCTCGTTGGGGTCGAGGAATTCGTGCCAGTTTGACGACTTCGCGACCGTCCAGTCCTGCGGATAGCCTCCCGGGCCGTCGCCGAAGCCGTATATCCAACCCTGGGTCAAGTGCCTCTCGGGGTCCGGCTGCACATCGACGGTCACATCCTCGTACATCGTTGCCCGGCGCTTGGCCGGCTTGTAGTAGCTGTACGTGCGACTCTTCGAGCTGGGGAATTCTTTCGCGCCGGCTTCGGAATCGGTGAACTCGATCTTGGGGAAGCTGCGTTGCTTCGGCTCCGCGGTGGCAGTCGAGTCTTGGGTTGCAGTCATGTCTTGGCCTCTCGGTTGAGGTATGGGCTGGTCTTCGTGAAGCGGTCTAGTCGAATGCCGGGCTGGTGAACTTGTCGTAGAAGATCTGATCCGTCGGAGTTCCGCTCATGTCGAGGTAGGCGAGTGCGGCGTCGACCATCGGGGGCGGCCCGCACAGGTAGACCTCGGCTCTGGCAATGCTCGGCTCCAATCGCTTCACGACATCGGTGACGTTTCCTTGCTCTACCGAAATCGATCCGGAGGATTCGACACCGGCCGCATCCGATACACACGCCACGAAGGTGAAGTCCACCAGTCCATCACCGAGAGCAGTGATTTCGTCGACGTAGAACAGATCGTTCGGGGTGCGTGCGCCATAGTAGAAGTGGACGGGGCGGGTGTTGCCCGCCTCGTTCATGTGGCGGACGAGCGAGAGGATGGGGGCCATCCCCGCCCCACCGCCGATGCACACCACCGGAAGGACGTGGCCGTCCTTGAGAGTCGAGGAGCCGTAGGGGCCGGTCAGAGCGATCTCGTCGCCGACGGAGATGCCGTCGTCGAGCAGGGTTGCGAACTTACCGCCGGGATACTTCTTGATGAGGAATTCGACCCGGTTCGGTGTCGACGGAGTCGATGCCATCGAAAAGGACCGAACCTCCTCGGTTCCCGGTATCCCAAGCTCGGCGTACTGGCCCGGTTTGAAGTCGAACACGGCGGGTTCGATGGGTTCGAGGCAGAGGGCGACGATGTCGCCGGTGACCGATTCGAGTGAGGCGACGCGTGTGGACACGTTCTGAATCGGGATGCCGCCGAGCAGTTCGTCCTCGTCGAAATTGAGCAGTTCGATGGTGCAATCGCTGTATGCCTTGGTGCGGCAGAGCAACACGAAACCCTCGTCCTGTTCGGCTTCGTTGCAGGCGAAGGTCGAGTGGTTCTCCATCTGAATGTCGCCGTCGAGAACGAAGGACTTGCACGCCGAGCAGCGTCCCTCGCGGCAGCCGTGCATCAGGTGTATTCCTTGCCGGAAGGCCGCATCGAGGATGTGTTCGTCCTCGCGGACTTCCATTTCGATATCGACCGGCTCGAAAGTGATTCGGTGGGTGTCGGCCACGAGGGTCTCCTGGATTTCGATGTATCGATCGCGCTGGATGCGGTGGGCAGCGCCTGGATTCAGTCGCTGCCCACCGGGTCTGGAATCAGGCAGGGATCGTTGCGCCGGCGCGGTACGCCGCGATGTGCGCATTGCGCTCTGATTCGGTCATCTGGTTCAGCAGCACATTCGGACTCTGGAAGGTGTTGCCGCGGACATCGTCGAGTGTCCACATCTTCTTCGGATCCAGATCGAGGTGCGGTTGACCGACAAGAGTCCGACCGTCGTCGCGGACGTAACCGAGATCGGAGACGATATCGGCGAGATCCTTGCCGTGGTGCAGTGTCTCCCATTCACGGAAACCGGTCAGACGACCCATGTTCGGGGTGTCCTTGCCCTCGTATTCGCCGCGGAAAGCAACCGCGTCGGTCCAGTAGCAGGTTTCCGAGCAGTAGGTGCGCCACTGGTTGTCGACCTTCTCGACCACCATGTCCTCACGAATGAGGGCTGGAACCATGCACGTCCAGCAGCGGTGCGGGTACTGGTAGCCGACTTCCTCGAACGCGATCGGCTTGTTGATGCCCGGGTAGGCGAGACGGTTGTACTCCTCCCACCACTTGCCGTACTTGCTGTACCAGCCTGGGTACTTGTGCTCGAACCACTCGAAGTCGGTGTCGGTCATGGTGTCGATGCGCCAGTAGTTGACCGGCCAACCGGTGGCGAAGAAGCGCGCGACCTCGTGCACGTAGCCCTTGACGGTGATCCGGTTCCACGCCTCTTCGACCAGGTCGTGGGGGATCGTCAGGCCATATTTCTCGAGCGGGATCAGGTAGCTGCGGTAGTAGTCGTCGTAGATCCACCGCTGCCACATCTCGGCGTAGCTCTCGCGGTCCTTGCGTCGATCCTTGGTGCCGTACTCGATGAACGTGCCGATGGCCGCGTCGACGACGCAGTGGTTGTTCCACCAGGCGTAACGCAGGTCGCGTTCGAGCAGCGGACGGTTGCGCTCGTCGGCCAGGGCCATGAGCAGGATGGAGTAGCCGTTCGAGATGTGCCGCGATTCGTCGGACTGCACCGAGTGGAACACCGTCGGCAGCAGGTAGTCGCCGTTGGCCGCAGCCTCATCTGGCATGGCGACGAACAGGGTGTTGGTGAATGCGGTCTCGGCGACCACCGTCAGGTAGATGTTGGCGGCGGTGATGGCGTCTCCGGTGATGAATCCTTCACCGAACTGGCGGCCGATGGTGCCTGCGTAGTTGTTCGCAAACGCCTTCTCGGTCATGTCGAACCCGGCAGGGTCGATGTAGTTGTTCATGTACAGCTTCTTGAGGTTCATCTGAATCGTCGAGTGACGAACCTCGTCGATCATCTGTACCGCAAGACCGTTGTGGATTTCCGGGTTCGGGACCGCATCGATGGCCATCGGCATCGCACGTGCTGCGGAGATCTCCGGGAACGGGATGATCGACAGAAACAGTTTCTGCCATTCGAGCCAGCGTTGCTGGACCTGGCGGAACATGTTGCCGCGAATCGCGCCGTCCATCGCGCCGTAGACGCGGTTGTCCTTTTCTTCCTCCATAGGGAAGTAGGACCGCATGATTTGCTTGAGCGGGTCCTTCTTCGGTGCTTTCTCGAACGTGTAGTCCGTGCCGAAGCGAGTCGCAGGTGTGGCGAACGTGGGTTCCCACGTCAGCTCCGAGATCTTCGCGTGTGCCTTGGTAAGGCTTTGCCTACTCAATGTGCGCCTCCTGGATGCGAGGTCAGCGGGGTTGCCGGCCTTGTCGGGAAGATGTGCACATGATTGAACACCGTGATGCAGGTCTCATCCGTCTCACTTTGAGACGCAGTTCACACGGCGATGGAGTCGAGCCTCGATGGCTCTAGATCAAACCGACCAACTGCTGCGCCCCCTCGCGCAACAGGAGCTTCAAATCTCGGTTGTCTCGGTTGATTCGCCCCGAGACTCCCTGCAAACACAGTCCGCCCACGACGTTCGAGCCCGGTTCCCGTACGGGCACGGCCAACGCCGCTCGCCCGAGGCGCGATTCCTCGTCCTCGAACGAGACCTCGGTGGCCAGGATCGTGGCCAACTCGTCGTGCAGGGCCTGCTCGCTCACCACGGTCCGAGCGGTCACTGCGCGCAGCGTCGATGTATCGAGGCTGCGCGGGTGGTACGCGAGCATGAGCTTCCCGACGGCATGCGCGTGGGGGTTGCGCATCACCGTCGATGCGGACACCACCTCGTGATCGGGATCGGTGTCCACTATGCGCAACGTTCCGCTTCGGAACGACGCCACGTACACCCCGTGCCGCGTCTCGCCGCGGATGGCGTCCAACACATCGGTCACCGAACGCGTCGGCGCCGATGCGGCGCTGGCGTAGGCCAATTCAGACGTTCGGCGCCCCAGTGCGAAACCGGAGAGATCCGGAACTCGGACCAGGAAACCGTCGGCGACGAGGAAGTTGAGCATGCGGTAGGCCGTGGCCGGCGGGACCTGGGCGTGGGCCGCGATCTGTTTTGCCGTTGCGCCCGCGCCCAGGTGGGCAACTGCCTCCAGCATCGCCAACGCCTTCTGCACAGCCTTCGGCTGCTGCCCACCGAAACCCGATTCTGTTCGACGCCCCCCGCGCTTGTCTGCCACCATCGAAGTCACCGGTGCCGGGCGGGCGTCAGCACCGGTTTGCCGCCCTCGTCCAACGTGAGCTCCGATGAACCCGGCAGCAAATCCGCCGTCTCGACGGTGTCGAACACCCCGATGGAGGCGATGCTCGTGGGTCGATATCGCGACAGCAACGCGTACCAGAGCGCACCGGCTCCACTGAGCGCCGCGAGCCAGATCACCAGAAGCCAGGTTCCGGAACTGGCAGCGTCGGCCGCGGCGAAACCCAGCAAGCCCAATCCGGCTGCGGCGGCGAGCACTCCGCTCAACCGGGTCCACAGCGTGTGCTCACCGATTCGGGACAGGAAGCGCAGTGCGGCAATCGAAACCAAGGTGTAGCCGAGGGTGAGCGCCATCTCGATGACCACGTCATAGGTGGCTATCCCACGACCGTCAGGGTCGTGTACGAGCGCGCCGATCAGGGACGCGCCGACGAAGACTGCAACGCCGATGTATGGAGTCCGGAACGTCGGATGTACCCGTTCGATGGCCGCGGGAATGATGCGTTCGATGCTCATCGAGAACAGCAATCGCGAGCCGGCTTGGGCGAATCCGAGTGTCGACGCAATCCACGAGAAGCACACGCCCACAGTGACGGCCACGACCAGCAGCGGACTCGCCCCGGACTCGATACCCCCGAAGTAGGCATTGAGCATGGTGCCGGCGTGCCCGGTCATCCCCGCCCATCCAGCGAACACGTACAGGCACCCCACCAGGATCGGGGAGATCAGCAAGGTGCGGGTGACGGTCCGCAGCGGGGTGCGCGCCTCGGGTCCGAAGAACGCGGCGCTCTCGAACCCGGCCAGGCTCAACACGGTCTGCATGATGAGGAACAGCACGAAGCCCACCGGAGCGGAGGTCGTTGTCTCGGTGACGTCGACGTGGACGGGAGCGCGCAGGAGCAGCGCGGTGATGAGCACCAGGGTGCAGACCTCGATGACCAGGATGGTGCGGGTGGCGAACCGCACTCCGCGGATGCAGATCATCGCTACCCCCGCCGCGACCATCACGCACGCGAGCATGCTGAACGACGGACCGACCCGAGCGCCGCTCACCTCGGCCACCTGCACCAGGTTCTCACCGGCGTTGGACAGCACCGAGATCGAGACGCCGAGATACCCGACGAACAGCGCCACCCCCGCAGTGAGTGTTGCCCGTTTGCCCAGCCCGTGCGCGACGAAACTGTAGAGCGAGCCCGACGCGGCGAGCCGCGCCGTGAACTGTCGGATGCAGATCGCAACGAGCACCATGATCACCGTCGCGCCGATGATCGCCAGCAGCCCGCCCGCGTTGCCGTGGAACGTCGACATCCACAGGGCGATGAACACCATGCAGGTCGCCGGGGCCATCGTCGAGAGAGACTGCCCGAGCAGATCGAACTGGGTCAGTTGCCGACGACCGAGCACGCCGAGAGGAGAGCGCACCGGATCGACGTTCCGGTCGGTGACGGCGGCTCGGGCCAAAGCGGCCCGCAATGCGCTGGTGTTCATCGGCGTCCTGAGTGCGAGGGATGATGAGAAGAGAATGTAGAGCCGTTCGGTTACTTCCATATTTCTCATGTGACGCGAACCGGACTTTCAAGTGAGAATCGGACGCGAAAACGCTGATCCTAGGCACCCGGAAATGTGGTGGCTGACACACGGTCGACGTCTGAACTGCCCTTGAACTGGGCAAACGTCGACATCTGCGCGCTCACTCGAGCCGGATGAACACGTAACGCGCGGGCATCGTTCGCGTCGCAATCGACTCCCATGATTTGCCTCAGCGAAATCGATGGTCGATTTCGTCGGTGAAGACGAGAGGAGTCCGCGATGCTCTGGGCAGTGGTTTCCAGCGCGGTCGGCGCGATCCTGGTGGTGGCCGGTCTACCGAAGATCAAGGAACCCGAGCGCATGGCCCGCGCGGTCCGTGGCTATCGGTTGCTGCCGGAGAAGTTCGCCGGTGTCGTCGGGAGGGTTTTGCCCGTCGCGGAGGTCGCGGTGGGTCTGGCCCTGATCATCGGCGTCCTCCCGAAAATCGCAGGTGGAGCCGCAGTGGTGATGTTTCTCGCCTTCTTCTTCGGATTGACCGTCAACCTGCTTCGGGGCCGCCGCGATCTCGACTGCGGATGCTTCGCCTTCGCGGCCGGAGCCGACGAGGTTGCCCGAATCGGGTGGTGGCATTCCGCCCGGGCGGCAGTCTTGGCTGTTCTGGCGGCGACCGTGGTCCTCACCCCGACAATCGGGATGATCGATCGCGTCGCCGGAACGCTCGTCGGATTGTTCGTCGTCGGCCTCGTCTGTGTCGGTGTCTACGCCCGGACTTTCATGTCTTTCGGTCGCCGCCCGATCGATGGCTACCTCACCAACGCCTCGATGGAGATGCGGGCCGCCGCGTCCGTCAGCCGCTACTGATTCCCCTCGCCGATCGAAGAAAGGCATCCACAAATGACCACTTTTCTCGTGACCATGGTTCTCGTCCTCACTGCCGCGGTGGCAGTCCAGCTGCTCATGATTCTCGGCCTGGCTCGAGAGATCGGCCGCGTCCAGGTACGTCTGGGCCCGCTCGGTGCTCGCATGATGGACACCGGACCCAAGATCGAGCAGGTGGGCCCGTCGTTCTTCGGACTGACCGATCACATCGGTCGAACCGTCAGCGTCGCCGGCCATCGTGAGCGGCCGCAGCTGCTGCTGTTCACCGCGCCGGGCTGCTCGACCTGCAAATCCCTCCTGCCGGGGATGAAGTCGATGGCCAAGGGTGAGGGCGACATCGACATCGTCATGATCTCCGACGGCACCCCGGAGGAACACGCGCAGTTCCTCGCCGGCGCGGGCCTGGGCTCGGAGTTGAGTTACGTGGACGGCCGTGAGGTCGGTATTGCGTACCAGGTGGGCACCACACCGTTCGGGGTGATGCTCGACGAGCACGGAAAGATCAAGGCGAAAGGACTGTGCAACCACATGGCGCAGGTGGAGAGCCTGCTCAACGCACTCGAATCCGGCACTCCTTCGCTCCAGCACCTCCACACCCAAGCGGCCCAGAAGCACGTCGGCGTCGCGTAAATCTCTCATCCCCTGCCACGAAGCGGAGAGCACAATGGACAATCACGATCACGCACACGACCATCCGGTTTCAGGAGGTGGCACCGAACAGCGATACCCGATCGACGAGCAGACCGTCGCCGAGCAGGCGGAGTGGATGGCCGGACGTGGCGGAACTTTCGCCAGTCGATCCGGACGCCGACTCTCCGAACGGATCTCGCGTCGTTCGATGATCTCCAAGATCGGCCGCTGGACCCTCGGCGCCTCCGGTGTCGCGGTGGTGAGTTCCCTTCCCGTCTCACGGGCCTTCGCCCAGGAGACCCCCGCTGCGCCCGCCGCGGAACCTCTGGTGCCCGAGTACGACGGCAGCAATCCCGCCGAATGCGACTATTGGCGTTGGTGTTCCATGGATGGAACGTCGTGTGCGGCCTGTGAGGGCGGTGGTCTCACGACCTGTGCGCCAGGGTCCAAGCCGGGTGCCGAGTACTGGGTGGGGTGCTGCACCAACCCCGAGGACGGCAAGACCTATCTCATTGCCTACTACGATTGCTGCGGCGCACCCAGCTGCTCCAACGCCTTCTGCGGCGAGCCGGATATGCAGACCACCATGTACAACCCGGTCAGCGGCAGCTTCGACCAAGAGATCATCTGGTGTGTCTCGGATCAGTCGCAGTCCTACACCTGCACCATGGCACCGATCATCGGCGCCGATTGCCAGGCTCGCCCGGCCGTGCGCCCGAAGGTGGGTGCCGGCTCGTGAATCGCAATTCTCGCTCCGTCGCCCTCGCGGCAGCGCCCCTCGCTGCACTTCTCGCTCTCAGCTCGTGCAGCTCGTCCAGTGACGAACCGGCCGAGGAGGCCTCGTCGACCGAGGTGACCTACCCGTCTGTCGACTTCACCACTCCGGGTCCGGGAATCGGCCTGGGATCGGAGGATCAGGAGATCAGCGGGGAGTTCCCGGAGCCTCTCCATGTGGCCGAGATCGATCCGATCGGTGCCGATCAGCTTCTCGGTGTCGAGGGCGGATTCGGTGCACTTCAGTTGACCGTCAACGCCATCGACGCTGCCAGCGGCGAGGTCACCACTCGCGTCGTGGTTGGACCCGGCATCTGGCAACCGGTAATCCATGGGTTCGTCGGTGAATCAGCCAGCGATCCAGCAGTTCTCGCGGCAGAAGTCTGGCGTCCGCGTGGCTCGAGGGGCGACGCCGATTTCACCGTCAGTACCTACTCCGGCAACTTGCTCGAGCCGAAGGAAGTCGCGCTCCCCGACGTGGCCCGAGTCCACTCGCGTGACGGTTCGCACGCGGTCACCTCCGACGGCAAGTATTTCGTCACCTGGGACGACGGCCTGTACGGAATCCGCGTCGTGGATCTGGAGGCCGGCGAGGAATCCGGCGCAGTCCAAATCGTCGGGTGCGGCCCGTTCACCTGGATGGTCGGCAATGATCTCTACAGCGTCTGCGAGGACGACCGAGAGTTGCTGCACGTCAACATCGGCGAGGACGGGGTACCGACCGAGGTGGGCCGGGCGAAGGTCCTGCCCGACGACTTCGTGAGTGCTCGCAATACAACGATGGCTGTCGACGCGGAATCAGCACTGCTCATTGCCGAGAACGGCGACGTATTCGTCTTCGACTTCTCCGAGGGGTTGCCCTCCGAGCCGGTGACGCCCATTGGAAACGCGGGTGACGACTCCGGCCGGTTCGCGGCAAACGCGATCAATGCCGACGCCACCCGAATCGCGGTGACCTACACCGACAGCATTGTTCACCCTGATTCCGGTCGCGGTGGATCTGTCGCAAAGGTGGTGTTGTTCGATGCCGAGAACCTCGCTCCGGTGCGCTCGTACAGCCTTGCCGACATCGGTATCGAAAGCTACTCGTCGATGGCCTACAGCGTGGACGGTGGCACGTTCTATGTGCTCGGCGATGGTGCCGAGGTCGACGGCAGCGCGCCACAGAAGTTGGTGGGATTCGACTCGGCCACCGGTGAGCAGGTCAGCTCCGTCGAGCTGAGCGGCAATGTAGGCGCGGTGACGAGCTTGCTCACCCCTGAGGAGATCGGATGACTCAGCCGGCTACCCGGTTGATGCTCGACCGACGCCGATTCCTGTCTCTCGCGACAGCAGGCGTCGGCCTGGCAGGAATCGGCGCACTCGGTGTGGCCGGATGCAGCTCACAGACCTCGGGCGCATCCGGCTCCACCGAGAAGTTCGACTACATCAAGCCCACCGATCCTGAGATCGCCGCCGCGGAAGCCGCCCGAGCATCCAGCGGTAGCACTGTGGCTTACGCTCTCGCGGCCTCGATGGGCACAGTGGACCTCGGTGGCCGGCTGGTGAACACGTGGACGTACGGTTCGGGTGCCGTGGCGCCCGAACTGCGGATGTCCGTGGGCGAGAAGATGGTGGCCTCGGTGACGAATTCACTGCCCAGCGACACCAGCATTCACTGGCACGGCATCCGTATCCGCAACGATATGGACGGCGTGCCCCCGGTCACTCAGGAACCCATCGCTGCGGGTAGTACTTTCGAGTACTCCTTCATCGCACCGGATCCGGGAACCCACTGGTACCATTCGCATTCCGGGCTGCAGGCCGATCGTGGGCTTTTCGGGGCCCTCATCGTCGAGGATCCCGAAGATGCTTCCGGAGCGGACGCCGACGCGGTACTTGTTCTCGACGACTGGGTCGACGGGTTGGGGACTACGCCCGATGCGGTCATGTCGGCGCTCAATCCCAACCTGCACGGCGGCGGCCATGCCGGGCACGGGGGAGCGTCGACGCCGCTGCCGATCGGGGCCGACGAGGCTGCGGTGGCAGCCTCGTTGACCTCTGCCGGTCACGGTGACTCCGGTGTATTGGGTGGCATGACGCAACACATCGCTTATCCGCTCCACCTGATCAACGGCCGGCCTCCGAACGATCCCGCTGTGGTCGAAGCGTCGCCGGGAACGAGGTTGCGGCTGCGAATCATCAACGCAGGAGCAGAGACTCCGTACCGCTTTGCGGTTGCGGGACATCGCCTCACGATCGTGGCCGTCGACGGGTTCGACGTGGTGCCCACCGAGACCGACGCAATTGTGATCGGCATGGCCCAGCGATACGACGTGATGCTCACGGTTGCGTCGGGTGCGTGGCCGATGGTGGCGGCGGTGGAGGGCCGTCCCGGGTACGCCTCGACGGTGCTGCGCAGCCTCGACGCGGCGCCGTTGGCCGACCCCGATGTGGGCGGCAATATTCCGGAGCTCGGCCGAGAGCTGGTCCTCGAGAGCGCGCTGCGTCCTGCGGAGAAGGTAGAGCTCGCTACCAAGGCGCCCGACCGCGACTACCAGGTGGATCTGCTGCAGGCCGGTGATCGCTACGTGTGGGCGATGGCCGGGCCCGATGCGGGCAAGCTGGTGATGAAGCAGGGCGAGCGGATCCGCATCACGATGAACAACACGTCTTCGATGTGGCATCCGATGCACACCCACGGCCACACCTTCGCAGTGCCGGAGTACGGCGGACTGCGCCGCGACACCGTCAATGTGCTGCCGGGTTCGTCCCTCGCGATCGAGTTCGACGCCGACAACCCAGGTGAGTGGATGTTCCACTGCCACAATGCCTACCACTTCGAAGCCGGCATGACAGCGAACTTGATGTACATCAGATGAGAGGCAATCCATGAAGAGAACAATGATCCTGTTCGTAACGCTCGCCGGCGTCCTCGGACTCACGGCCTGCGGCAGTGAAGCTGTAGCCGACGGGCCTGCCGCGACCGTGCGCGTGGAGAACATGAGCTACTCCCCGGAGTCGGTCACCATCAAAGAGGGAGAGACCGTCGAGTGGATCTTCGACGACAACGGCCTCCCACACGACGTGGTCGACGATGACGGCTTGTTCGAGAGCGAACTACTCACCGAAGGTACATTCTCGTACACGTTCGATGAAGCCGGAACGTATACGTATCACTGCACGCCGCACCCGATGATGCTCGGCACGGTGGTCGTCGAAGCGTGAGAGTACCTCTCGCTCTGATGATGCTGATGTTCGCGGCGGGATGTTCCACCGAGCCAGAGGTGGACGCGACCGTGGTGGTCAGCAATGTTCGATTCGACCCTCAGGAGGTGAGCATCCCGGTGGGAGGCACCGTCGAGTGGCAGTTCGACGACGGTGGCCTGCTCCACGAAGTGCACGCGGACGGCGTATTCGACAGCGGCATCCTCGGCGAGAAGACATTTCGCTTCACGTTCGATTCACCGGGCGATATCGAGTACTTCTGTTCCATTCACCCGTACATGTCCGGAACGATTCGCGTCGGTTGACGTGAATGGCATTCAACCCCAGGGAGAGATCATGACCGCAACCTTCGACCATCCGAGAACGACAACACTCAGTCACACTGCATTGCAACAGGATTTGCCGCAGATTCGTCCCACACTCGAGAGCTCGGTCGGGCTTGGATCGCGCGCGCTGCTCACCGTTTCGGCGGCGGTCGTCGGGGCCGGAGCGGCACTGGCGCTGTCCCCGACGGTGGCCACCGGCCTCACCGGTGCCGTGATCGGGGCGAGTGCCATCACCGCGCTCGCCGCCAACTGGTCCACGTGTGGGATGTCCGTCGCGGGGGTCGTCAGTGCCCCGAAGCAACCCGGTCGCGCCGGATCCTCGACGCCGCTGCGACGCCTCGGTTGGCACGCACTCGGTTCCGTAGCCACCGGTGCGGTGACGGGAGCCGCCATCGGGGCACTCGGCGGACTGGCGTCGAATTCGGTATCGGTCGCGCTGATGCTGGGTGTGTGGGCCGCACTCGCCTTGGCATACGGTCTGCACGAGCTGGGTTTGGTGACGATGCCGACCCCGATGCGCCGTCGACAGCTCCCGCGTCACCTCCGCCGGAGCATGGAGCCGTGGAAGGTATCGCTGTTGTTCGGTGCCATCATCGGCCCGGGTTTCCTCATCTACATCCGGTCGAGCGCGTACTACCTCATGGCCCTCGGCGTCGCGGCGATCGGCTCACCGGCCCTCGGTGTAGCTCTGTTCGTCACCGTCTCGCTCGGTCGCTGCATGCCCAGTGCGTTGGCCATCGTGCACACCCGTCGGGGCGGTTCGATGCCCGGGTTCCTCTCGCTGATGTGCGTTGTGGATCGTCGGGTGCAGACCCTGACAGGGGCTGTGCTCGTCGGACTGGCCGTGTTTGCCGGCACCGTGCTGATCTGAGTGATCTGAGTGATCTGAGTGCCTTTGGGGCGGTCGCGGATTTTCAGCGACCGCCCCGAGCGCTGGTCCCAGAGAGAATCCCGATCCGGCTCTCGGTCTTCGACTCTCCAGAGCATTCCGGTGGCATAGAACACAGGACCGTGTAACAACTCGGCTGCATCGGTGGACAACGCGGTGCGGGTGCAGAATGCTGGAAACCCGGCGACGGCACGCCCCACATATATGAGCACACCCGGACCCAACGAACCGTGCCGTCGAGGATGGTGACGGCAACCGTGGAAACACTTGCTCGCAAACTCGGCCTCAGAACCGACCACCACATCTTCTTCACGTCGGCCGGTCTGACGATCGCGCTGCTCGTGCTGTTCCTGGTTTTTCAGGATTGGGTCGGAAACGCTTTCGGCACCGGCCGCGAATGGATCGTCACCAACCTCGGTTGGCTCTTCATCATCGGCGTGACGGTGTGGTTGCTGTTTCTGATCTGGGTGGCCATCAGCAAGTACGGCCATCTGCGGCTCGGTGAGGACGACGACAGACCCGCGTACTCGAACCTTTCGTGGTTCGCCATGCTCTTCGCCGGCGGCATCGGCACTGTTCTCATGTTCTGGGGTGTTGCCGAGCCGATTTCGCATTTCTCCGCACCCCCCTTCGAGGGTGTAGCGCCCTATAGCGTCGAAGCGTCCCAGGACGCGATGAGTATTTCTCTGTATCACCTGAGCCTGCACACTTGGGCGATCTTCACGTTGCCGGGTTTGGCGTTCGGCTTCTTCATCTACCGATACAAGCTGCCGATGCGTGTGTCCTCGGTGTTCTATCCGATACTGAAAGAACGTATTTCAGGACCGATCGGGAAGACCATCGATGTCTTCGCTGTGCTGGGCACCGTCTTCGGTCTGGCCGTTTCATTGGGGCTCGGCACGTCTCAGATCAACGCCGGTCTCAGTGAGCTCGTCGGCCTACCCGACGCGGTGTGGGCGAAAGTGGTGATCATCGGCCTCCTCACAGTGGTGGCGACGATCTCGATTGCCGTCGGGTTGGACAAGGGTGTGCGCCGGTTGTCGAACGTCAACATCCTCACCGCCGTCGGACTGATGATCTTCGTTCTGATCGCCTCCGACACCGTGTTCTTGCTCCGTCAGATGATCGAGAGTCTGGGTATGTACGCCCAGGACATCATCCAGTTGTCCTTCTGGAACGATTCCATGGCCGAGTTCACCTCGGACGGTGGGTGGGGTTGGCAGGGCGGCTGGACCGTCTTCTACTGGGCATGGACGGTGACCTGGGCCCCGTTCATGGGTGTCTTCCTCGCCCGAATCTCGCGCGGGCGGACAATCCGCCAGTTCGTCATCGGGGTGTTGGCTGCGCCGTCACTGTTCACGCTCGTCTGGTTCGTGATCTTCGGCTGGTCGGCGATGAAGATCGACGGTATCGGCGGCGACGGCGGGCCGATCTCGGAAGCGGTGAACGAGAGTGTTCCGCTGGCCATGTTCGCGTTCTTCGAGAACTTCCCGGCCGCCACCCTGGTTCAGGGCATTGCGGTGGTGGTCGTCGCGCTGTTCTTCGCCACGTCCTCGGACTCGGCATCGTTGGTGATCGACATGCTGTGCTCCGGCGACGGTGATGCCGGTCCGGTGCGGCAACGCGTGTTCTGGGGTGTCACCGAAGGCGCGGTCGCGGCCACATTGATCGTGCTCGGCGGCGAGGCGGGGCTCCAAGCGCTGCAGGAAGTCATCACGGTGATCGGTCTACCGATCTTCATTCTCGTGTCTCTGATGATCGTGACCTTGGTGATGGGTTTGCGCGCAGAACGGGTGAAGGTCCAGCCGCTCACCCACGAACAGTTCTTGACGCACAACGGTACGTCGCCACAAACCGAGTCGGGAAGGGTGCGGTCATCGAACCTGGCCAGAGACTCCGATGACACGGCACCCCCGGACCCGGGCACTGGTGACGACAAAGAGTGAGCCCGGCTCGAACAGCACATCGTGTCGCCCCCAGAACTCGTGTTCATTCACAACGCGATTGACGTCCCCACTTCGTGATTGTGCCGATACTGTTTCGATGGCAGTGTCGGGAAGAATTCGATGGGGGATAGTTCGACGTGAGATCCAGAGTCCGTTCACCGCTCGTTGTCCTCCTCGCCGGGTTGCTCTCGGTTTCTCTGGCGTCGCCCGCCGGAGCAACTCCGTCCGGGCTCACCGATGTACTTTTCGTGGCCAACAATTGGGATGGCACCGCCGACTACATGTCACCGGACGGTGAGCTCACGCAGTACGGTCGCGTCGACGTCGTACCGGACAAGGACGAACGAATCGCCGAGATCTACCGTGACCCGGTCCGCACCGCGTTCTATCTGGGCATTCGGCAACTCGTCGGTGAGGGACACGATCAATACGCCGACGACATGTACACCACCAACGACGGAAGAAACCTCATCGTGTCCCGGCCGAGCTTCGCCGATGTGGTTTCCATCGACATCGAGTCGGGGGCCATCGTCTGGCGTTTCGCCGTGGATGGTCAGCGAGCGGACCACATGGCGATCTCGCAGGACGGCACCGAAGTCGCTGTGTCGGCGTCGACGGCAAACACCGTTCACATCCTCGACACGGTCGACGGCAGTGAGATCGGCCGTTTTCCGACGGGGACCTCGCCGCACGAGAACGTGTACACCAAAGACGGCCGATACATCATCAACGCAAGTATTGGACGTGTCGAAAGTCCCTTCGATGCACCACAATTGGGCGTGACCAAGTTCCCGCGTTGGATGGCTTTCTACGATCGCACGACAGGCGAGGTAGTGCGCAAAATCGACATCGGCACCAAATTGGCGGAGGCGGGACACCCAGGAATGAGCTCGTCGGTCCGTCCCATGACGCTGTCGCCGGACGAGCGCTTCCTGTATCTGCAGGTATCGTTCTTCCACGGCGTCGTCGAGTACGACTTGCAGCAAGACCGCGTCACGAGGGTCGCCGAATTGCCCATCTCTGCTGCCGCTGCCGCCCTTCCTCGTGAGTCGTATCTGTTGGATTCGGCGCACCACGGTATCGCCATGAACGCGTCCGGTACGAAGATGTGTGTCGCTGGGACGATGTCGGATTACGCGACGATCGTCTCGCGCGAGACGCTCACCGCGGGTCCGCTGGTGACCGCGGGCGAGAAGCCGTATTGGTCCACCCGGAGCAACGACGGGCAGTACTGCTTCGTGTCCTGGGCCGGCAGCGACAAGGTGTCGGCAATATCGTTCGACACCGGTCTCGAAGTCGCCAGCACCGCCGTTGGAGACCATCCGCAGCGCATGCGCACCGGAGTCGTCGACTCTGCTCTCCTGGGCTCGTGAGTCTCCCGCGGGGCTACGCGGGGTGGATAGCGCTAGGACCAGGCGGTGAACCGAGGCTAAGCCACCAGGTTGCCGACTGCCCATGTCATGTGGGTGCGGACGGCTAGTTCGGCGTTGTTGGGATCGCCCTCGTCGATGGCGTCGACGATCTCGTGGTGGCGGTCGGCATCCATGTTTCCGACCGCGCGATCACGGCCGGCATACATGATCGACATGCGGATCGAGCCTTCGAGGTTGCTCCAGGAGTGTAGAAGTGTCTCGTTGTCGGCAGAGCGACAGAGCAGACGGTGAAAGTCGAGGTCCGCTTCGATGCGGGCGTCGAGGGTTTCGTCCTTCGGCGCCTTTCCCATCAGGTCCAGTGCCGCTCGCAGGTCAGCGACGATCCGAGCGCGTTCGGCGTGCTTGGCGATCTCGGCGGCGGCGAGCCCTTCGAGGGCGGCACGGACCGAGAAGATGTCTTGGATTTCTTTCGTGTCGAGGTGCCGGACGTGAAGCCGTCCGCGTGCCCCAGTGACGACGAGGCCTTCCTGCTGCAGCTGCCTCAGTGCTTCACGAAGTGTGCCGCGGGAAATCTGCAGTCGCTCTGATAGTTCGGTCTCGACGAGTGCGCTGCGCGGGCGTAGCTCCCCGCTGGTGATGGCGGTCCGCAGAGCGGTGACGGCCTGTTGACGCAGATTGGTCTTCTGCAGTCCGAGAAGTGTGCCGGATTGCCCCACCATGGAGCCTCCTTTCATCGGAGACGAAGTGGTCGTCTCACGGGAGACAGTCAACAGGTAGCTGTCGACAGTGAGTGTACGTGCACACGACGATGTCTTCTCGGACCGCAGAGCCATCGCTGCGATCTACAGTTCGGCCAGAATGCGAGACTCGATGCTCGAGCTGGACAGGCCATAGCGATCGTGCAGGGTGGGCAGCGCGCCGGCCGCGAGGAATTCGTCCGGGAGCGCGATGGCACCGATCTTCTTGCCGAGTCCGCGCTCGACAACGGCGGAAGCCACGGTCTCGAACAGACCGCCGATCTTGGTGTGGTTCTCGGCCGTGAACGCCAGACGGGGTGTATCGAGCTCGGCGAGAACGGTGACACTGTCGAACGGCTTGATCGTGGGTGTGTGCACGACGGATACGTCGACGTTGTGCTTGACGAGGTTCGTCGCCGCCTGGAGAGCACGCATGGTCATCAGACCACTGGAGACGATGACGACGTCGTTGCCAGGCCGGACCACCTTGGCCTTGCCGAGTTCGAAGGTGTAGTCGTATTCGTCGAGGACTGTGGCCACCTTGCCGCGGAGCAGACGCAGGTAAGTCGGACCCTCCGACGCGGCGAGCTGTGGAACGGCTTGTTCGATATCGATGGAATCGCACGGGTCGACGATCGTCAGGTTGGGCATGCCGCGGAAGATCGCGATGTCCTCGGTCGCCTGATGGCTGGGACCGTAGCCGGTCGTCAGACCCGGGAGACCGCCGATGATGTTGACATTGAGATTGGGCTCGGCGATGTCGAGGCACAGGAAGTCGTACGCACGACGAGCGGCGAAAACCGAATATGTCGACGCGAAGGGGATCAGTCCGGTCTCGGCCATGCCCGCGGATGCGCCCAGCAGCAGCTGTTCGGCCATGCCCATCTGGAAAAAGCGCTCCGGGAACGTCTGGGCGAAGATGTGCATGTCGGTGTATTTCGCGAGATCAGCGCTCAGTCCGACGATTTTGTCGTTGTCCTTCGCGGCCTGGACCAGTGCGTGTCCGAACGGGGCGGTGGCGGTGCGCTGACCCGGGTCGACGAACGAGGCGATCATGGCCGAAGTCTTGAGCTTCGGAGGCGTCGTGGTGGTCATGCTCGAACCTTGTCTTCCTGCAGGTTGGTCGGGTCGGTGAAGCGGCCTGTCAGCTCATCGCGGCAGATGCTCCACTCGTGTTCGTCGATGCGCATGAAGTGCGCCTTCTCTCGGGTTTCGAGAAGTGCGACGCCGTAGCCGATCTTGGTGTCGCAGATGACCACCGACGGGATACCGAAGGGTGATGCCGCGGCGCAAGCGGAGTCGAACGCACCGAGAAGCGCGGCGGGGTCGTTGCCGTTCACACGGTGGACGTTCCAGCCCATCGCGGCCCACTTCTCGTGGACCGGCTCGATCCCGAGCACACCGTGGGTGGGGCCGTCGGCCTGCAGTGCGTTCATATCGACCATGGCAATGAGGTTGCCGAGCTTGTGGTGGTGGGCGCCCATGGCGGCCTCCCACGTCGAGCCCTCGTCGAGCTCGCCGTCGGAAAGGAAGTTGAACACGCGGGCGGTCGAGTTCTGGTGCCGAAGGCCCAGGGCCATGCCGACTGCGACTGTCAGGCCGTGGCCCAGGGAGCCGCCGGATATCTCCATTCCCGGTGTGTAGGAGGCCATTCCGGACATGGGTAGCCGGGACTCGTCGGAGCCGTATGTCTCGAGCTCCTCTTCGGGAAGGATGCCCGCGGCAGCCAGGGCGGCATACAGGCCGATGGCGTAGTGGCCGGTGGAGAGAAGGAAGCGATCTCGTTCTTCCCAGTGGGGGTCTTCAGCGCGATAGTTCAGCCGGTCGGCGTAGACGGCGGCGAAGATGTCGGCCGCGCCGAGGGCCTGTCCGACATAGCCCTGGCCCTGGGCCTCGCCCATATCGATGACGTGGTGTCGCATGCGGTAGGCGAACTCCGCGGCCTTCTCGATGCGGGAGCGCTCGCTCTGCGTCGGCGCTGGGGTCGTGATCGTCATGCAAGTTCCTTTGTTTTGACGGGGGCGTGCGCCGGGTGGGGCGTGGTGAGTTCCGCTTCTGCGGCGAGACGGCGTTCGGTCCGTCCCCACGTCTCCTTGGTTGCGACGGCCGAGGCCAGGCCGATGAGTGCGTAGGTGACGAACAGCAGCGCCGGCCCCATCCACCCAATCCAGACGAAGAGCAGCGTGGTGATGAACGGTGTGAAGCCGGACACCATGGCCGAGATCTGGTATGCGAGCGATGCTCCTGATGCGCGGCGCGCAGCGGTGAAGAGTTCGGGAAACCATGCACCCTGTGCGCCGGCGAGCGCGTTCTGGCAGACGGCGTAGGCCAGGATGATCGTCGCAACGATGAAGAAGAAGACGCCGGTGTTGACGAGAAGGAACATCGGGATGCCGAACAGGGCCGCGAAACCGCAAACGCCGAGGTAGACCGGGCGACGGCCGATCCGATCGGTGAGCCTGGCCCACAGCACGGTGGCGAAAATGCCGATGAAAGACGCGATGCACAGTGCGGTGATGGTCTCCGATGTCGAAGCCAGGTTCTGCGTGTGCAGGTACGAGATCATGTAGGTGACGGACACGGCGTATCCGGCGGTCTCGGCGATACGAAGACCGATGCCGCGCAGAATGTTCGGCCAGTCCTGCTTGATCGATTCCACGATCGGGGACTTGGTGACGCCGGCATCCTTGACGTCGTCGAAGACGGGGGACTCGGGAACCTTGGACCTGATGATCAGACCGACGGCGACGAGAACGATGCTGAACAGGAACGGAACTCGCCATGCCCAGTCGCCACCGAGGTGGACGCTACCGAGGAAGACGAGGTTGGCGAGGAGCAGTCCGACAGGGAAGCCGGCTTGGACGATGCCGGTGAAGGCGCCCTTCTTTCTCCACGGAGCGTGTTCGTAGCTCATGAGGATCGCGCCGCCCCATTCTGCGCCGAACGCGAGGCCCTGGATGATGCGCACGACCACCAGCAGGATCGGTGCGACGACGCCCGCTTGCGCGTAGGTCGGTAGGAGTCCGATGGCAAAGGTCGCGATTCCCATCAGGATGAGGGATCCGACCAGAACAGGCTTGCGGCCGACCTTGTCGCCGAGGTGCCCACCGACGATGCCGCCGAGTGGGCGGGCGGCGAAGCCGACGCCGAGTGTGGCGAACGCAGCGAGCGTGCCGGTCACGGAGTTCGAGTTGGGGAAAAAGGCGGTGCCGAAATACAGAGCGGCGGCGGTGCCGAATCCGATGAAGTCGTACGTTTCGATAACGGCACCGACCGAGGATCCGGCAGCGACGCGTTTCGCGTCCTTGGTGCCGTGTACCGGTCCGCGCATTTCGAGAACTTTGTCGCTCATGAGAACGCTCCTGCAGAGGTAGTGGTTCAAAACTCGTCCAGTGACCGTCGACTGTCAACAAGTTGAGTGTGACCCAACACACTGTCACTGTCAACAGTTAACCGGCGACGGTTGACGGTTGACTGGCGCGAGGCTTACTGTGGGGTGAATCACGACGGAGGGGGATTCATCAATGTTCGAATCGCGGTTGGGATGTTCGACCATCTCGTTCCGGCACCTGACGCTCCATCGAGCGCTGGACCAGATCGGGAATCTCGGATTCACCGAAATCGACCTGGGATCACTGCCTGGTGTTTGCGATCACGTACCGCTCGACCTCACAGGCCGGGCTGTAAAGGACGTCGCCGACGCGGTTTCCAAGTCGGGTCTGAGAGTTCGGTCCATCAACTGTGACGTGGGTGATCTCAACGACCCGGCGACGGATCTGTCCAAGTCGTCGCAGTGCGTTGGGTTGCTCGAACTGGCTGCGACTGTCGGTGCCACAGCGCTCGTGTTGCCGAACGGGGCGATCGGACGTACCCCGATCGGCGATCTGGCCACCGACCTGGATCGAGTCGCGGCGAATTTCGAATTAGTGCTCGGGTGCGCACAGGGATATGGAGTCGAAGTGTGGACCGAATCGCTCCATGTGTTCAGGCTCTGCTGCAACTCGATACGTGCCGCCGCCTTGACCTCGCGTCTGAATCCGAGCATCGGGATCGTCATGGACTTCAGCCACATCGTCGCCTCCGGCGGAAACCCCGTTCGCTTCGTCGAGGCTTTCGGTCGGCGAATCACTCACGTGCATGTTCGCGACGCTACGAAAGGTGCGGTTGACCTCGACGGCCCCGAATGCATCGAAGACCCGGGAAACATCAATCTCAGTGTCGGACGAGGCGACGTCGATTTCGGCGCAGGCTTGACGGCGCTGCATTCAGCGGGTTTCGCCGGGCATTTCACGCTCGAGCTCGAGACGCGCGACGTCACCGACGAACACCGACCCTCGGCGACATCCGCCGCCGGGCACGTGATCACCACACTCTTGAATCGATCGACAACCGAGAAGATATCGACAACCGAGAAGATGGAGACCTCATGATGGGCAAGAAGATTCGCACCGCGGTAGTGACCGGAGCCGCTTCCGACAAGGGAATCGGACGCGCCACTGCCGAGCGCTACGCCGAAGATGGTTGGGGCATCGTAGTTCTCGATCTCGACGGTGAAAAGTCCGCGAAGGTCGCCGCAGAAATCGGCAGCAGCTACGACGTCCCGGCTTTCGGACACGCCATCGATGTCGCCGATGAGGCGTCGGTCAACTCTGCCTACTTCCGAGTCAAAGCCGAGGTCGACTCCGGGGCGCTGCCCACTGTCGGTGCCGTCGCCAACATCGCCGGCATCACCTCACCCGTTCCGTTCATGGAGACGACGGTGGAGCTGTGGAACAAGGTATTCGCGGTCAACGCAACTGGAACGTACCTGGTGACCAAGGCGTTTCTGCCGGACATGATCACCGAAGGCTGGGGCCGGATCGTCACCATGTCATCGGTGTCCGCGCAGCGCGGCGGTGGCGTGTTCGGCAAGGTTCCGTACTCCTCCGCCAAGGCTGCCGTACTCGGGTTCACCAAGTCGCTTGCGCGCGAGCTGGAAAACACCGGCGTCACCATCAACGCCGTCACACCGGGAGCTGTCGACACCAACATCCGCGTCGGCAGCACCGACGAGCAGGAAGCGGCTATTGCGCGAGGCATCCCGCTCGGTCGCACCGCCACCACCCGGGAGGTCGCCTCGGTCATTACCTTTTTGTCCTCCGAGGATGCGGCGTACTTGACCGGAACCACGATCGATATCAACGGGGGAAGCCACATGCACTGAGGTGGAGTGCGATTCGGTTCGATGCGGATTCCGTGACGGGGTCTAGGTCGACCCATCGATGTGAGTGGTCTTGAGGCCCTCGATCATGAGGTGTAACCCGAAGGCGAACTCGTCGTCGAGCGGTGCAGACAGGTGATCTGCAACGGCGACCGTGGCAGGAAAGGCGGTGGTGTCCAAAGAGCGGAACCGTCGTACGACGTCGGGGTCGACCGAGTCGTCAGCGATCTGTACCGCAAACCCGAGCACGTAGTGAGCGAGGGTGGTGTAGGTCCGCGCTGCAAGTTTCGGCTCGAATCCCGCTGCGAGCAACCGTGCAATGCACATCTCTCTCTGTATCAGTGCCTGCGGACCGGTCGGGACTTGCTCGATGAGTAGGGGCGCGGCTTTGGCATGGAGTGAGAGGGTGGAGTACATGTGCTGGGCGACGGTATGCAACGCGTCTGGCCATGGCAGGGCGAGAAGTTGTTCGTAGGACATCGACACCGAGCCGAACAGTTGGTCGACCACGCGGGATACGAGTTCTTGGCGATTGGCAAAGTGACGGTAAAGAGTGGCGGTCCCCGAGTTGAGCCGCTGCGCGAGGCTTCTCATCGACAATGCCTGGGCGCCATGCTCGTCCACCAGTTCGAGTGCCGTGGAAACGATGCGCTCGACCGGCATCGCGGGCCTGCCGGGTGCGCGTTTGGCCGACCTTGTCGGCTTCGGACTCTCGTCGCTCATCGTTCTCGTTTCTTCCGTGTACTCGATTCGCAATCCTAAAGGGCGTTCTGCGCCATGTGTTGCCCGGTGTCGATCGCCAGACGGGACTTCGCCTGGCTCGGCGATGACGACTCGTCAGTCGAGCCTTGACAGCTGCGCTCTTTATGGCAACACTGTAACCATTATGGTTGACAGCAACTGCTCATCGCTTAGTCTTCCCGATGATGGGGTTGACATTCGTTACACCCGTTCCGGTTTCGGTGATCGGGTCATCGTCCTACTTCATGGAACTGCATCGTCACTCGAGCACTTCGATTCTCTGGCGCCGTTGCTGGATCCGAACTGGGACGTCATTCGAATGGATCTGCCCGGTTTCGGATGCACGGGTCCTCGCCCGGATCGGGACTACCGGATCCGCACGTATGCGCGAACAGTCTCCCGATTCCTCCGCGAGCTGAACATTCCCCGGCACACGATTCTCGGTAACTCGCTCGGTGGCAACATTGCCTTCGATATGGCTCTCGACCAGCCGGATCGGATAGAGGCGCTCGTGCTGGTCAACGCCACCGGGTACCCGCTCAAGACGCTGCCGAAGGGAATGCAGCTCGCGAGGAAGCCGTGGGCACGCCCCATTTTGCGTCGTTGGCTTCCGCGAAGCGCTGTCGAACGCAGCCTGAGCGACGCGGTGGGCCCTGGCTCATCGATCGTCGACGGCGCGATGATCACCCGCGTGCATCGAATGTGGTCCAAACCCGGCAACAAGGGTGCGTTCGTGGACTTCGTGAACACAGATCAGGTCGACCGAACTGGACAACTCGGCAGCATCACCTCGCCCACATTGGTTCTGACCAGCGGATCCATGCCGCAACGATTCGCCTCGGACATTCCGGGCGCAGTGGAACGGATCCACCCTGACGGTGGTCACCTCCTCCCAGAGGAGCAGCCGGATTGGGTCGCGGACGCCGTCGCAGAGTTCTTTCATCGCCCTCGTTAGGAAGAATCGAATGAAATACTTCGTTCATCGTGCCGAAGACCTCGAGTTCGACGCCGACGCAGGCGGAGAACTGCGTGGCAGCTTCGCCGCGCTCTCCGCAGGTGTGACTCACTTCGAACTCGGTGGTCCGGCTACCGGTGAACTCGTCGTGTTGGTACCGGGTCTGACCGTCCCACTCCTCTACTGGGACGGAGTTGCTCGCGAACTGCATGATCGAGGGTTCCGGACACTCAGCTACAGCGCCTACGGACGTGGATACTCCGAACGTTCGCGGAGTGAATACGACGAGGCAATGTTCGTTCGGCAGCTCGACGACCTTCTCTCGTATGTGAATATCGGCGGCCGTCCTCATCTGGTCGGTACGTCGATGGGGGCACTCATTGCTATGGCGTACGCCGCGGATCGTCCTGAAGCAGTCAGCTCGTTGAGCCTCATCGGGCCCGCTGGAATGTCCACGAAGGCTGCGCTGCAACAGAAAGCACTCGGTGTCGACATGCTAGCGAAACTGGTGGCTCAACGGTTCGGTCGGAAGATCCTGCTCGGTCACCTCGGGCACAACGTGTTGGATCCCGCGTTGGTCGAACCGTTGACGAAGATGGTCGTCGACTGCTTTCGCTACGAGGGATCGATGTATGCGTTCTTCTCGACATTGCAGAACTACCCACTCACCGGCCGCACAGAGCTTTTTCGTCGAATCGGGCAGACCGCGACTCCGACGCTTCTGGCGTGGGGATCCGAAGACGCGGTAACACCGGTCTCCGGATTCGGCCAGGCCAGTGCGTTGCTCCGGCCGGCCATGGCCGAGGTCATCGCTGACTGCGGACACATGGCTCCATACGAACGCCCAGCTCGCACTGCCGAGCTCTTGGCGACCTTCATCGACAACGAACGAGAACGGACCACGTCATGAACGACAACACCAAGCTCGATGTCTTGATTGTCGGTGGCGGCCCCGCCGGCACCACGCTGGGCATCGAGCTGAGACGACGCGGCATCGATGTTCGCATCGTGGACAAGGCTTCGAGCGGCTTCGCCGGCTCGCGCGCCAAGGGTATTCAGCCGAGGACTCTCGAAATCATGGAAGACCTCGGAGCTCTCGACGACATTCTCGACGGCGGATCGCTCTACCCGAGGATGGGAATACATGCCGGGCCGCTGGTCGTGCCCTGGGCAATGATCAAGGTCAACAAGCCGAGCGAGCGCGTGCCGTATCCAAGCACGTGGCTCATCCCGCAACACCGAACCGATCGCGCCCTGCACCATCGTCTGGAGGAGTTGGGAGGCCGCATCGACTACCAGTGCGAGGTGTACGACCTCGAGCAGGACGAAAACGGCGTCACCGTCGAGATCTCGACACCGACCGGTGACGAAGCTGTCCGCGCGAAGTTCGTTGTGGGTGCCGACGGAGGCTCCAGTGTCGTGCGTAAATCGGTGGGAATTGCATTCGAAGGTACGACCGATGAGGAAGATCGCATGCTCATCGTCGATGCCGTGGTCGAAGGTGACTTGAGCCGGAAGTATTGGCATATTTGGCCGGTCGGCGGGAAGTTCGTCGGGGCATGCCCGCTGCCCGATTCGAACTTGTTTCAATGGATGATCAAGCTCGACCCGGACGAGACGCCCCCGACCACTGCTGAGGCGATCACCGGCCGCGTCCGAGCCCGCACCAAGAAGAAGCTCCGGCTCACCGACATCGCATGGCAGAGCGTCTTCCGGCCCAACATCCGTATAGCCGCGAAATATCGGAAGGGCAGGGTTCTGCTGGTCGGCGATGCGGCCCACGTTCACCCGCCCGCCGGGGCACAGGGGCTGAACACCGGTGTGCAGGACAGCTACAATCTCGGCTGGAAACTTGCCGGCGTGCTGCAAGGTGCGTCGGACACTCTCCTCGATTCGTACGAGGCCGAACGCCAGCCCGTTGCAGCGACGGTGCTCGGTCTCGCGACCAAAAAGTACGACGCGATCGCAACGATGAGTCCGGCCGCCCTCGCGCGCGGCAAGGACGAATATCAACTGGCCGTCACCTACAACGGCGGACCGCTGGCATCGTCGGCGAACGCGTCCACATCGACACTTGCGGCGGGGGATCGGGCGCCGGATGCTCGTCTCGATCGCGATGGGACAACGACGAGGCTGTTCGAGCTCTTCCGTGGCACGCATTTCACCGCGATCGCCTACGGGCCGGGTGCTCCAGAAGCGCTCGCGAGCATCGAGTGGCCTACGTTCGGTGCCGAACTACGGACGATCGCGATCGACGCTTCGAATGCCACTGCCGATGACGTTGTCTCCGATATCGATCGAAGTTTCCGGTCTGCCTATGGGGTGTCCCGCCCAACGGCGTTTCTTGTTCGCCCCGACGGATACATTGCGGCGATCGCGCTCGTAGATGAACTCGAGCCGATCACCGCGGTGGTCAGTACTATGACGTCGATGTCCTGACCGATGGACACGTATCGCAATCTCTTGTCACTCTCGAACAAAGGAATCTCATGTCGACTGTTCACGTAGTGCTCCTCGCGGTTTCCGGAGTGCTGACCGCATTGGTCCTGGTGGGCGCGGGCGGAAGCAAGATTGCCGGCAAGCCTGCGATGCGTGAATCGGCCGAGCACTTCTCGATCCCGTGGAACCAATACCGGCTGATCGGATTCGCCGAGATCGCCGGTGCGGTCGGGATCCTCGTCGGCATCTGGCTCAACGGTCTGGGCCTCGTCGCGGGTATCGCGGTGGTTGCCTTGATGGTCGGCGCAGTGGCATTCCACGTTCGGGCCGGTGATGCGATCAAGGGCATTGTGCCGGCCATCGTGGCTCTCGCCATCTCCGCCGTCTACGTTGTGGTGCAGGCTTTCGTACTCTGGGGTTGAGCCTCGACTCACTGGACACGAGTGACACCCGTCTCGATCGGGAATGTCGGGCGCCGCGGACAGGTTGTGCCCCCGAGAGGTTCTGTGCCACGCATGCCCGCGAGGCAGAACCTGTACGCGTGCAAGGAAAGAGGCGAACCAGTGACGTTGTTTTCTCCGTTGACCCTAGGCGATCTGACTCTGCAGAACCGGCTGGTGATGGCCCCGCTCACGCGGGTGCGGTCCGGTCGTCACGGTGTTCCCGGACCGCTGGTGGCCGAGCACTACCGCCAGCGATCCACACTCGGCCTGATCGTCAGTGAGGGCACCTACCCGAGCCATGCCGGTCAAGGATTTCCCGGTCAGCCGGGGTTGGTGACGCCCGAGCAGATAGCCGGATGGCGCGAGGTGACCGACGCAGTCCACTCCGAGGGCGGGCTCATCGTCGCCCAGGTGATGCACGCCGGACGCGTCACACACGCGGCGACAACCGGAGGCCGCGAGGTCGTGGCTCCGAGCGCCATCGCCATCGACGGTGTGACGCGTACCTACGACGGCAAGGAGCCGTACCCCGTCCCGCGGGCATTGGGCACCGACGAGCTGTCCTCGGTGATCGAAGAGTTCGTACAGGGCTCGAAGAACGCGATCGCTGCCGGATTCGACGGCGTCGAGCTGCACGCGGCCAACGGCTATCTGCTGCACGAGTTCTTGTCACCGGCTTCCAACCGACGCGAGGACTCCTACGGTGGATCGCCGGAGAACCGCGCGCGTTTCGTTGCAGAGGTGGTCGAGGCCGTCGCCGACGCCATCGGCGCGGGTCGAGTGGGTATCCGCATCTCGCCCGAGCACAACATTCAGGATGCATTGGAGACGGACGGCGACGACGTACGCGCAACCTATGGCAGTCTTCTCGATCGTATCTCGCCACTCGGCCTGTCGTATCTCAGTGTGCTACACAAGAACCCGGCGGGCGAACTGGTGCAAGACCTGCGCCGGGCCTTCAGTGGCCCTGTCCTGGTCAACAGCGGCTTCGGCGAGATCACCACGCGGGAGGAGGCGCTGTCGATCATGGCTGGCGGCGTCGGCGACGCAGTGGTCGTGGGCCGCCCGGCCATCGCCAACCCCGATCTCGTCTACCGTTGGAGCAGGGATCTACCGCTGAACGCTGTGGACCCGAGCACCTTCTACTCGGCTGGAGCCGAGGGCTACACCGACTACCCGGCGCTGCAGTCGTAGAAGAATCCGAGGACAGAGACGGCCCGCCCCTGACACAGGCGCGGGCCGTCTCTGTAGGCATCACGATGAACGTCAGCCGATGATCTTGTGCTCCACCGTGCCGATGTTGTCCAGAGTCAGGGTGAGGGTGTCGCCGATGCTCAGCCAGTTGCCCGTCTCCATGCCGCTACCGCCGGGAAGCGTTCCGGTACCGAACAATTCGCCGGGAAGAAGCTGCTCGTCCCGAGAAGCGTGCGCAAGCATCTCGCCGAGGCTCCACTGCATGCCGGCGCTGTTGACGCGGCTCACTACCTCGCCATTGAGGGCCACCGTGCCGGTGAGATCGTTGATGCGCGGAAGGACCTCGTCAGCTGTGACGGCGGTCGAGGACATCGATGACCCGAAATGCTTCGACTTCTGCGGTCCGAATCCCGAGCCCATCTCACGTCGTTGTACGTCGCGTGCGCTGAAGTCGTTCAACAGGACGAAGGAGCCGATCGCGGCTGTCGCCTCGGCTGGCGACGCGTTGCGAAGCGGCGCCGACAGGACGAACCCGATCTCCAGTTCGTAATCCAGTGCGCGCGAATACGACGGCATCTTCACCGGGGTGCCACTAGGCACGAACGTGAGGTGATTCGACATGTAGTAGATGGGCTGTTCGTAGAAGAGCTTGGCGGGCTTGAACTTCGGAAAGGGCCTGCCAGTGAGCTTCTCAACGACCGCGGTAGCCCTGAACTGCCCCGGATGGAACCGGCGTACGAGACCGCGGCTCGCGGCGATGTTGTGCTGCTCGTACAGCAGAAAGTCTCGGAACGATACCGGATGGAACGGCAGTGTCAGATCCGAGGACTGTCGATGACGCCGATCGACCGACCGGACCCACTGCTCGTCGAACGGACTGCCACCCAATGCGCTGTTGTCGCCCAGCGTATCCCAGCTACCGTCGCCGTTTTGGTACTCGGCGACAGCCCCGTCGCCGGTGTGTACCCTGCGAAGCTTCATGAACCCCCCGTTTCGAACCGAATTTCCCCCGAAATGCCGATTATGGCGTTCGGGCAGATGCTACATGCCGACTCGGCTCATCCGGTAGGGATCACTCGACGTAGGAATGCCAACTGGTCCGATACGACGCGTTCGAAAGCCTCGCCGACATAGATTTCGAAGTGACCGAATCGGTACACCACGATCTCGCCCTGCGGCGCCGTGGCCGCATGACGCAGTGTTTGCTTGGTCGGCGCAACGGTGTCCGGATTGCACACGCAGAACAGCACCGGAGCGGCGATTCGGCGTGCCGCTCGTCCCGGGAAGTAGCGGAGAATGTCGAACGCGAATCGTGCCGCAACTTCACTTGGAAGCGATGATCCCGGTGGCTGCAGACTCCGATACCCGGCGAGTGCGTCGCGGCTCGCCATCAATGCGGTGCCGCGGTACTCGGCGACGAGCGGTACCGTCACCGGCGCTGCGCCTCGGATGGCGGCGAGGACGTCACGGATCGCCCGCGGTGTGACGCCGATGGTTGTCCTCAGCGGCATCGCCATTGCGGAGGCGAGACCGTCGGTGAAGGGGCCTTGAGACACGACCGCCGCGATATTCCCGTCTGCGGCGGCGGCTTTGAGAACATGACCCCCGCTGAGGGACGAACCCCACAGAACGATCCGGGAGGTGTCCACTCCGTCGAGGGTGCGCGCGAATGCGATCGCTGCGGCCCAGTCGGCGAGTTGCATGCCGATGTGGACCAGTTGCCGCGGCTCGCCGCCACTGGCTCCGAAATTGCGGTAGTCGAACACCAGGCACGCGTAGCCGGCCTCGACGAAGCGCTCGGCATAGGCATCGAGCCGCATTTCGCGGACACCACCGAGACCGTGCGCCATCACGATGACCGGCGCCCTGCTGCCGTCGTTCGGCTCATAGAGCCACGCAGCACACGTGGTCTCACCAGACTTGAATTCGACATCTCGTCGCGTACTCACAGCATCCCCCCGGATATCGGCTACCACCACTGCCGGATCGCCAGCCTGCCTCGAGCGCCGGTCCAGGGCAAGTGCGTCGTGATCGGGGTCTACCGGCCCGGCCCTGGAATCCGCGAAATGTATACAACCATCTCCCACTATCGGGCTATAGTGCTCACGTTGCACAAGAATGTATACAACAGGGAGTGGCATGGCAGAGGAAGGCGCAGGGTCGATCGGGCCCCTGCACGGCCTACGCGTGATCGAAATGGGCCAACTGGTGGCGGGCCCGTTCTGTGGTCAGATCCTTGGCGACCTGGGCGCCGAGGTCATCAAGATCGAGCAGCCGGGCAAGGGTGACCCGATCCGCGAGTGGGGTCGCGCACTTCCGCGGGGGGAATCTCTGTGGTGGTCGGTCATCGGTCGAAACAAGAAGTCGGTAACGGTCGACCTGCGTACTCAGCGGGGGCAAACCGTTGCCGCACGCCTCATCTCACGCGCCGATATCCTGGTCGAGAACTTCCGCCCCGGAACACTGGAACGGTGGGGGCTCGGCTACGAGAAGTTGTCCGCGAACAACCCCGGACTCGTCTTGACTCGGGTGTCCGGGTTCGGACAGACAGGCCCCTACTCTTCCAGGCCCGGCTATGGATCGATCGGAGAGGCGATGGGCGGATTGCGCTACATCGTCGGTGACCCGTCGACGCCGCCCTCACGTGTGGGAATTTCGATCGGGGACACGTTGGCCGCTGTCTTCGCTGCGATCGGAACTCTTGGTGCGGTGTACGAGCGCACCCGTAGCGGACGTGGGCAGGTGGTCGACTCGGCAATCTACGAGGCGGTCCTCGGCATCATGGAATCCATCGTGCCGGAGTGGGTGCTGTCCGGGTATCAGCGTGAACGCAGCGGTGCGATCCTGCCGAATGTGGCTCCGAGCAATGTGTATCCGACTGCGGACGGCGGGTGGATGCTCATCGCTGCGAATCAAGATACGGTTTTCGCGCGGTTGGCGGCTGCCATGGGCAAGCCGGAACTGGCATCGGATCCGCGATTTTCCACGCACGGCTCTCGCGGCGAACGTCAGCAGGAACTGGATGCGCTGGTGACGGAATTTACTCTGACACAACACAGTCGAGAGCTCGAGCGCCTTCTGCTCGCGCACGCGGTGCCGGTCGGCAAGATCTACCGTCCCGCGGACATGGTGACCGACGAGCAATTCATCGCCCGCAAGAGCATCGTCAGCACCGATCACCCGACACTGGGAAGCGTGCCGATGCAGAACGCGTTCCCCAGGCTGAGTCGTACCGACGGTGGCGTGCGGTGGCCTGGACCCCAGCTCGGAGAACACACCCTCGAAATATTGGAATCCGTGGGCGGATACAGTCGAGCCGATATCGACGCCCTGCGTGCAGGCGGAGTCCTGTGATGTTCTCGGATGCATTGCCCGCCTCGGCCACACTCGTGGAAGTCGGTCTGCGCGACGGACTGCAATCGGTGGACACGGTCGTGCGCACCGACGAGAAGTTGGAAATCCTCCAGGGTGTTCTCGATGCGGGTTTCACCACGGTGGAGATCACGTCCTTCGCCCATCCTCGGGTCCTTCCGCAGTTCGCCGATGCCGAGCGCGTCATCGCCGAAGCGCCGCGTGTGAGGGGAGTTCACTACAAGGCGCTGGTGCCCAATCTTCGGGGCGCGCAACGCGCGTGTGCCACCGATATCGACGAGATCGTCGTCGTGGTGCCGGTCGACGAAACCATGGCACGCAAGAACCAGAACGCCACCCCCGAGCAGTTGCTGTCCGAGTTCGAGCGGATCGTGGTCGAAGCGCGTCGATGCGACAAGAAAGTCAGCGTCGCCGTAGCAACGGCGTTCTTCGCGCCATGCCGGGGCCCGGTCGGCGCGGACGAGTTGGACGCGGTCGTTGCGCGCGTGGTGGACGCAGGTGCTCACTCGCTGTATCTCGCTGGTACGACCGGAATGGAAACACCAGTCGACTTCATGGACGGAGTGAGCCGCGTCAAGAGGAACTATCCAGATATCGGGGTGGGTGTTCACCTGCACAATCGCAACGGCCTCGGCTCGGTCAACGCACTCGCAAGTCTGTCCGCCGGCGCGGACTGGCTGGAGGCGTCGTTCGGCGGCCTCGGCGGGGACATGTGGTTTCCGGGTGAGAGGTCCGTTCTCGGCAATGCGCCGATGGAGGATCTCGTGGTGTTGTTCGATGCCCTCGGCATCGAAACCGGCATCGACCTCGATACCTACCTGGCAGTCGGTCGCACGGTGGAACGCTTCACCGGGATCGCGTCCCACTCGTTCGCTTCCCGCGGTGGGACCCGCAAGGACCTCGCTGATGCACAATGGCCCACATGAGAGTTCGGTCGGTCCTTTCCCAGCGGTCGCAGTGTCCACACTGAGCGACGCGATCTTCGGCCTCATCGTCTCGGGCGAGTACGTCAGCGGTGAGAAGCTCAACGAGGTGGAACTTGCCGATCGTATGGGTGTGAGTCGCACACCGATACGCGAGGCGCTCAAGACTCTGGCGAACACCGGTGTCGTAGTCATCGAGAAGAACAAGGGCGCGCGGGTGAGTGAGTTTTCACCCGAATCGGTGATGGCCACCTACTCGACTCGCTCGCTGCTCGAACCCTGCGCCGCGCGGTTGGCCACCGAACATCTCACCGACGAGGACCTCGCGGCTCTTCGCGAATCGGCGGAAGCAATGTTCGAGATGGTCACCGGAGAAGGCGATCTGGCTTCGATTGCGGCGTCGAACAACGAGTTTCACGCGAGCATCCTGTCGAAGTGCCCCAACGCCCGCATGGCCGAGATCTCGCTGGGCATGCTCAAACCCCTTGTGGCTTCACAGACATTCCGAGGGTACTCGTCGGTCGAGTTGGAGCGGAGCGCCCGGCACCATCTCGAGATCGTCGACGCCCTGGAACACCGAGACGGTGAATGGGTCGAGGCCATCATGCGGGCCCATATTCGGGCCGGCTACCACAGTGCTCTGAAGATGCAGACCGGACCGATATGATCTGTGTGCGCAGTGCAGAGACCGTCTCGGTCAGTTCTCACGACCCGGAGGATGCACCTGCGGTCAGTAGATCGAACGTTGCGCGGACCTCGTCGAGAGTCGGGGTGGGGAGGCTACCGCGAGAGTGGACGAAGCCAATTCCGGCATAGACCAGGGCTCCCGCGCGCAGCCGTGCCTGTTCCTCGTCGAAGCCCACTTCCCTCATGGCATCCTGAACCACTTCGAAAATCCTTCGATCCAGCGCGGCCACCGAATCCGCGACCTTCTGGTCGGTTCGGGCCCAATCCCGTACGGCTATTTCGACTCTGCGCGTGTCCTCGTCGATCAGCGTTTGCGCCATTCGTTCGAAGCGTTCTGCTACCGGGATGGTGTCCATGGCATTGAGCCCGCGGACGGTGTCGTTCTGCTTGTCACACCAGCGGTCTGCGATCGTCGTCATCAGGGCGTCGATGTCGTCGAAATGCCAGTAGAAACTACCCTTGGTGACGCCGAGTTGTTCGCACAGTTTGGTGATCTTCACCCCGGACGCGCCCTCACGTACGAGAAGGTCGAACGCGGCACCGATCCAATCGTCGAGTGACAATCTCGTCGTTTTTCTGGACGTCGACTTCTTGGGCGTGGTCGCCCCGGCGGTCTTCGTGCGTGCAGCCATAACAGGGAGTCTATGCGCGGCTCGAGCCCGACTCATGGCAGTGCGCCTATTGCGATTGATAGAACAGCAGGGTCGTGCACGAGGCCGAAGTGATGGGTGGTGTTTCCGGCGTCCACATCCTGAACGATCACCGTCTCCGCTGCGCTGACCTCGGCGGACCGGGGAGGAACCACGAGCCCATCGGTGTCGGAGACGATGTCGGTGTATCGAACGCCCTCGGTGCGCAGGCCATCCGCCTCGAGCGCAGTCAGAAAGTCGGACCCGGCAATCAACTGTCGGCAACCACCGCAGACGGGATCGATCACGGGCTTCTCGAGCGCGAGCACCGCGTCGTACGTCCCGAGTTCTCGGCTGATGGTCTCGATCTCGTTCAACCCGCCGATGTTCGTGCCACGCCACATCGGACCGATCGTGACGAGTGACCGCACCGGAGTGTCGACAGCGCGCTGCAAGTAGTACTGCACCGCGAGCGCGCCTGCTCCGTGCGCGATCACGTCGATATCTCGGCCCCGATAGTCGGCCAGATGAGCGCCGATCTCGTGTGCGCTCTGCTCGAGCGGTGCGAGGCCGGCGACGTTGTCCCACGCGAGGGTTGCCGGCGTGTCGCCGTAAGCGATTGCTTCGACGCAACGATCCGATTCCTGCAGTTGCGCTCGTAGGTCGCGCCACTGCTCGGTGCTGCCGGCCATGTCGTGCACGAGCACGACGGTGCCGCGGCAGTCCTGTGTGCTCGGCAACGCAGCGACCGGTTGAACGGCGGTGAATTGCAGCAGCGACGCTGCGGCCAGAGCTAGATAAATCCTCATAGTTTCCCCGTTCGCTTCCGTGGACGTTCTCCGTACCATACAGTGCGGTATTGACCGATGGTGATCACAGCGGAGGGACGATCCATGCGACGAAAGACCGATCAGCAAGCGCTGATCCGCAGGAGAACGCTCCTACAGGGGCTCGGAGTCGGCGGACTGGCGGCAACCGTCGGTGTCCTGTCGCCGGCCAGTTCGTTCGGCGGCCCGGGATCGGTCGCGGATATCGACAGCCCGCTGCTGTTCCATTCGCCGAAGCTCACTCCGTTCGTGGACCAGCTACCGCGGTTGCCCATCCTCACCGGCACGGACATCACACTGACGGCGAATTCGACGACGCATTCCTTCCATCGCGATCTGCCGCCGTCCAAGGCGTTGGCCTACTCAGGGGCCGACTATCTCGGGCCGACGATCGAGGCGAGAAGCGGAATCGAGACGACCTTCGCGCTCACCAACGAGATGGGGGCGCATCCCCTCGGCAAAGACATGGACATGACCCTGCACGGGATGCAGGAAGACTATCGTCGGCATCCACCTACCGTCATGCATCTACACGGCGGTGTCACTCCCGCCGACAGCGACGGCCATCCCGAGCAGATGATCAGTCCCGGACAAACTGTCACGCATCGGTTCCCGCAGCGCCAAGAGGCCGCCCACATGTGGTATCACGACCATGCAATGGGCTTCACCCGACTCAACGTCTATGCCGGACTGGCCGGGATGTACTTTCTCCGTGACGAATTCGACACGGGCAGAATCGACAACCCGCTCGGGCTGCCCGCCGGAAACTTCGAACTGCCGCTGGTGCTACAAGAGAAGATATTCGAGTCCACTGGACAACAGAGCGTACGTTCGACGGCCATCGTCCCGGAAGGCTCGTGGGAAGGCGGAGCAGTCGGCGACGTCGGCGTCGTCAACGGCAAGATATGGCCGCAGATGTCGGTCTCACGCGGGCTCTATCGCTTCAGAGTCATCAATGCCGGTTCTTACAGCGTGTGGAACCTGCATTTCTCGAACGGCATGCAGTTCTTCGTCATCGGGAATGACGGTGGATTGCTCGACGCGCCGGTGGCTGCCACACATATACGACTCGCGCCTGCCGAAAGATACGACATACTGGTCGATTTCGCGACGCTGGCGGAGGGGGAGAGCGTAGAACTTCGCAACGACGAGGCTCCGCCGTTCCAAGCTGCCGTCATCGGCGCTGTCACGATGCCGTTGTTCTGCCGCTTCGTGGCCGACGGCTCGACTCCATCCGGCGCGCGTGTTCCGAGGACGCTGCGCGGGCCTGCCGGCCCACTTCCGCTTCCCCCGATCGCGACGCCGACGGTATTCCGCGACGTCACCGTCAGTCAGCCATACATCCTGCGGAATCCGCCATCCATCATGACGCTCAACAATCTGAAGTTCTCCTCCGACGATATCGAGAAGCCTCGGCAGGGCACTGTCGAGCAGTGGAACATCATCAACATCACCCCCGATCCGCATCCGATTCACATACACCTCGTGCACTTTCGAATTCTCGGAAGACAGGCGCTTCGGACCGTCGACTATCAGCTCGCACACCCCCAGCCGCCGGTCGGAACGCGCTGGACGCCCAGCGCCGAGGGGTTCGTCACCGGCCCCCTGGTGCCACCGGAGCCGTGGGAATCCGGTTGGAAGGACACCGTTCGTATCGACGGAGGTACCGTCACTCGCATCGTTGTCAGGTTCCCTACGGCCGAGGAACTGGGATTCGATCCGGACGAACCGTTCTCTGCCATGGCGCACATCACCGGTGATGCCCGAACCGGTCAGCCCGGCGCCGCTGCGCATGGCGGGGGAGCGGGGCACGGCGGGGAAGCGGGAGCGCACGCGCACAAGGATTTACAGGGCTATGTCTGGCACTGTCATCTGCTCGATCATGAGGACCACGACATGATGCTGAAGTACCGGGTGGTGCAGTGAACACCACTCTGGATCGAGCGACGAGATCGGTGGGTGAATTCTACGCTCTTGCAATGGATTCGGCATCTGCGCTTCGTCGGCCTTTTCAGTGGCGAGAGTTTCTCGAGCAATGCTGGTTCATCGCGCGTGTGTCGTTGCTGCCGACCGTGCTGATGTCCGTACCGTTCACCGTTCTCGTGGTCTTCACGTTGAACTCGTTGCTGGGAGAGATCGGTGCAAGTGATCTATCGGGTGCGGGAGCAGGTTTGGGCGCCGTCACGCAGATCGGGCCGCTGGTGACTGTCCTCGTCGTAGCAGGTGCCGGTGCCACTGCAATCACAGCTGACCTGGGCTCACGAACAATTCGCGAGGAGGTCGACGCGATGCGAGTGCTCGGTATCGACCCAGTTCAGCGCTTGGTGCTTCCGCGTGTACTGGCTTCGACTGTGGTGGCGGCGCTACTCAACGGAGCCGTCTGCGCCATCGGGCTCATCGGTGGATTCTTCTTCTCCGTCTATTTGCAGAACGTTACCGCCGGTGCGTACGCGTCGGGTATCACCCTCCTGGTCGGATTGCCCGAGTTGCTCCTCTCCGAGGTCAAAGCAGCCCTGTTCGGAATGATCGCGGGACTGATCGCGTGCTATCGAGGACTTGCCGTCGTCGGCGGACCGAGGAGTGTGGGCGAGGCGGTGAACGAAACCGTGGTCTTCTCGTTCGTGGCACTGTTTCTGGTCAACATGCTTCTCACCTCCGTCGGTGTGGCATTGAGTGGCAACTGACATGCTTGACTCCACCCGCGCTCGGGTTCGTCGCCGCACCGCCGCGCTGCTTGGCACCGTCGACTCCGTCGGTGAACTGTCGATATTCGTCGTTCGCGCGCTAGGCTCCACCGTTCGTGCCGCCCGGCTCTATCGCAAGGAGACGCTGCGCCTGATAGCCGAGATCGGGATGGGCACTGGAGCTTTGGCGCTCATCGGCGGTAGCGTCGTCATTCTCGGTTTTCTCACTCTCTTCGCCGGTGCAACGGTCGCAGTTCAGGGCTTCGACTCGCTCGGCAATATCGGAGTCGAAGCGCTCACCGGGTTTCTCGCCTCCTACGTCAATATTCGGGTGGTATCACCGGTGACTGCAGGCGTGGGACTGGCGGCAACGATCGGCGCAGGCACCACTGCACAGTTGGGTGCCATGCGGATCAGCGAGGAGATCGATGCGCTCGAAGTGATGGCCATCAGGTCCATTCCCTATCTGGTTGGTACCCGCATTCTGGCCGGAATCATCGTCGTCATCCCGCTCTATGCACTTGCCGTCGCCACCTCGTTCCTTGCGAGTCGGATAGCGACGGTGACGATTCTGGGACAGTCCCCGGGAGTGTACGACCACTACTTCTCGACGTTCCTCATCCCCTCGGATGTCTTGTGGTCGTTCTTGCAGGCCATTCTGATGGCGATCGTGGTGATGTCGATTCACACGTACTACGGATACTTCGCCACCGGGGGACCGTCCGGGGTGGGCATCGCCACTGGTCGGGCGGTTCGGCTGTCCTTGATCAGCGTGGTGTCGGTAACGCTGCTGATATCGCTTGCGCTGTACGGCAGCGCCCGACAACTTCATCTGGCGGGGTGAGCCGAGCATGAAGAAACTCGCGGCACTTGCGCTGCTACTGGTTCTCGCTGCATCGGTTTTCGGTGCGTATTCGAGTTTCCGCGGCTTGGGCGCCGGCTTCGTGGCAGTCGGAATCGCGACGGACCGCGCCGGGTTGTCGATGAATCCAGGAGCGATGGTCAAGATGAACGGCGTCGAAGTCGGGCGTGTGGCTACTGTCTCTTCCACGGAATCGGGTGCCGTCCTCGAACTCCGGCTGACGCCCGACGCAGCCGCGTCCGTGCCATCGGATGTGCGAGCCGACATCGTGAGCACCACAGTGTTCGGCGCAAAGTTCGTCACACTCTCAGCGCCCGTGGGCCCGGTACTGGAACCGATTCGGGACGGTGCAGTCATCACCGCGGACAACGTGACAGTAGAGACGAACACGGTGTTCGAGTCGCTCACCTCGGTACTCGGGGCGGTCGAACCACACAAGCTCGAGTCGACGCTTGGATCGCTGTCGACGGCGCTTCGAGGTCGCGGCGAGGTCATCGGAGGGTCGATCGACGATTCGGCCGAAGTCTTGGCAGCGCTGGCGCCGCGCGTGAGCGCCATGCAAGACGACATCACTGCGACAGCCGACACAGCGGAAATCTACGCGCAGGCTGCTCCAGACCTGTTGAGCACACTCGAGAATCTCACCACCACCGCAGACACCATTTCGTCCACGAGCGAGGTGTTGGATCGGCTGCTGGCCGGGTTGACCGTGCTCGGCGGCGAGGCAGACGCTGTTCTCGCGGAGAACGAGCACGGGATAGAGACCGTTCTCGACCTCCTACGACCGACGACCTCGCTACTGGCCGAGTACTCACCCGGACTGACCTGCTTCATCCAGGGCGTCGACGTCGCACGTGGACTCGCCGAACCGGTCTCCGGCGGAAACGGACGATCCATGTTGTTGAACTCCACATTCCTGCTGGGAACCGCTCCCTACACCTACGAGGAGAACCTCCCGGTGGTCGCTGCCACGGGCGGACCCCGGTGCGGTGCACTGCCGCAACTGAACCTCGGCGACGTACCGGCACCCTACGTCGTCGCCGAGACAGGCGGGAACGACTTCGACGGCGGTACGACGGCACCGTCCATCGCACCGGACTCCATCCTCGAATTTCTGGTGGGGGGTGGGCCGCGGTGAACCGAATGTCTTTGCCGCAGCTTGCCTTCAGGCTGACGGTATTCACCTCGTCGATGCTGCTGGTGCTCGCCGGATTGACAGTCGTTCTAGGACAGTTCAGATTCGAGGACTACACGAACTACGAAGCGAGGTTCGTGAACGTATCCGGCTTGACGACAGGCGAGATGGTCAGGGTTGCCGGCGTCGAGGTGGGCAAGGTGACCGACGTTCGTATTCAGCCCGATTCGACAGTTCTGGTCGATATCGACGTCGACGCCGACTACACCGTCACAACCTCGACATCGGCTACGATTCGCTACCTCAACCTCGTCGGTGACCGCTATCTGGAGTTGAGCAGTGACGCCGTAGGGACGCAGATCCAAGCAGGCGGAATGATCGATGTCGACCGCACCTCTCCCGCCCTCGATCTGGATCTGTTGGTGGGCAGCTTCAAGCCATTGTTCCGGGCACTCGACCCGGAACAGGTCAACAATCTGTCTGCAGACCTGATTGCGATGTTGCAGGGGCAGGGCGGCACCGTCGAGTCGATATTGATCAGAACTGCGTCGTTGACCTCGACTATCGCGGACCGGGATCTCTTGGTGGGATCAGTGGTGGAGAACTTGAACACGGTCCTGGAATCCGTATCCGGGCAACGCGAGCAGTTCGGTGTGGCTCTCGATCGTGCACAGGGGCTGGCAAGTGGACTCGCTCGCGACAGCTCGGAGTGGGGCACGGCGCTCGAGCGAATCGACACCTCTGCCGCCACGATCACCGAACTATTGGCGGAGACTCGGGATCCTCTTTCCGGGACGATCGCCGAATTGGGACGAACTGCAGCGCAATTGGACGAGGGCAAGGACACCATCGACAGCGTCGCGTCACGGCTTCCCGATGCCTATGCCGCGCTCGCGCGTCTCGGATCCTACGGCGGCTTCTTCAACTACTACCTGTGTGGCTTGAACATCAAGCTCACAGGCCTCGATGGTGAACCGTTCTCGACGCCGTTCTTCGGCCAGACCACGGGAAGGTGCGCAGCGCGATGAGAAGTGGATACAGGGAACGGGATCACCGACGGATCGCCGTGATCGGTACTGCCGTGATCCTTAGCGTCGTACTTGCTTCGATGGGGATCCGTTCCCTACCGATTGTTGCTGGTGGCGCCTCGTACAACGCCCTGTTCGTCGACGCGGGCGGTTTGAAGACGGGCGATCGAGTGGTCGTTTCCGGTGTCGCACTCGGCTCGGTGTCCACAATCGCCATCTCGGGCGCGGCAGTGAAAGTGAACTTCACCATCGAATCGCCGATGCGACTCGGTCTGGAAACGACCGCGCAGATTGCAACTGCCACAGTGTTGGGAGCAAAGGAACTGCGGGTGGTCCCTCGGGGTGACGGGTCGATGGCGGGCGGTGACACGATCGGGATCGATCGAACGCTCGCTCCCTACGATCTGACCGATGCGCTCGGCGATTTCGCCACCACGAGCGATGACATCGATACCGACCAGCTCGCCGACTCCATGCGTGTTCTGTCGGAGACCTTGTCCGATACCCCCGACGACCTGGGTGCGACGCTGGACGGCGTCGCACGTCTGTCTGAAACGGTTGCCTCCCGTGATCGCTCGTTACGCGAACTTCTGGACAATTCCAACACCGTGACCGCAGTTCTCGCCGAGCGAAGCGAACAAGTGAATGCGCTGGTTCTCGACTCCAATTCGATTCTCTTGGAACTCCTCTCGCGTCAACAGACGCTGGATCAGCTCTTTCGAAATATCGACGCGCTCGCGGTGGAGCTGACCGGCCTCGTGGACGACAACCAGGCCGAGATAGGACCCACGTTGGACCACTTGAATTCCGTACTTGCAGTGTTGATCGAGAACAGGGACGACATTGCGCTTGCAATCGAACGCCTCGGTCCCTATGTGACCCAACTCGGTGAGGCCGTAGCCAGCGGACCGTTCTTCAGTTCGTACATTCAGAACTTGATCCCGGGCCAGATAATCGAACCATTCGTCAGCGGCGCGCTCGAGGCAACTCGATGACCGGCGCGGCAACGAGGAACTCGACGAGAAGGCTCTGGAACGGTTGGGGACTGACGCTCGCCGCAGTGGGTGTGCTTGCGGTGGCGTCCTACATCGTGGTCCCGATGGCAACCACTACTACCGTGCAGGCCGATTTCGTCAACACCACAGGCTTGTACGAGGGAGACGACGTTCGCGTCATGGGTGTGCGGGTGGGGTCTGTGGAATCCATCGAACCTGCGGGAGATCACAGCGTAGTGACGTTGTCCGTGGACAAAGGACAACCGGTGCCGGCTGATGCGAACGCATTGATCGTCTCCCCGTCGCTCGTCTCTGCCCGGTTCGTTCAGCTAGCTCCGGCGTACACGGGCGGGGAGAAACTGGCACAGGGAGCGAGTATTCCGATGGCACGAACCGCCGTGCCGGTGGAGTGGGACGAAATAAAGGACCAACTGTCCCAGCTGGCGAAAGCAGTCGGTCCGACGCCGAGCAGTCCGCAGGGGCCGCTGGAGGCATTGGTCGACGTCGGTGCGGCGAACCTCGATGGCGAGGGCGCCTCGCTGCACGAGACGATCACGAATCTGTCCGAGGCGATGGACACCATCGCAGACGGTGAGGGCGATCTGTTCGCGGTGATACGCAACCTGCAGATCTTCGTTACCGCACTGTCGCAGAGTGGGCAGCAGATCGTCACCTTCAACGACCGGATGGCCACCGTGACGGACATATTGAACGGCAACTCCGATGACATGGCGTCGGCGTTGGACAGTCTCGACTTCGCGCTCGGGCGAGTCGAGCAGTTCGTCCGGGACAATCGGGGGCGTTTGAACACGTCGCTGGATGGCCTGACAACAGTGTCGGCCACACTGGCGCAACAGCGCGATGGAATCGAACAGGTCCTGCACGTGGCTCCGACCGCGTTGGCCAACCTGCAGGGCATCTATCAACCCGCTCACAACTCGGTGGTCTCAGCCCTTGCGCTGAGCAACTTCGCGAATCCGATCAACTTCGTGTGTTCGGCGATCGCCGCAGCCGAGCAGGTCGATGCTCAGGAGGGTTCCCGGTTGTGTGTCGAGTACCTGGGCCCGTTGCTCGAATCGGTGAAGATGGACTATCCGCCGATAGCGACGAACCCGACGCGAGGAGTGGGTGCTCTGCCGGACCAGTTGGTCTACAGCCCGCCGAGTTTGGCAAACCTCATGATCCCCGGAGGATCCCGATGACGCGGTGTATCGCGAAGCGTCGGTGCTCGGGGGTGGCGATACGGCCACTGGTAATTCTCGTGCTCTGCCTCACGCTCACGAGCTGTGGGTGGCGCGGGCTCAACTCTCTACCGCTACCAGGTTCTGCCGGGCGAGGGGAGGGTTCGTACGAGATTCAGATCGAGATGCCGAACGTTACTACGATAGAACCTAATTCGCGCGTTCGTGTCGCCGACGCGACCGTAGGGAGCGTGTCGGACATCGCCTTGCGAAACGAGCATGCGTTGGTGACGGTCGTGCTGGAACCTGAGGTCGAGTTGCCGGCCAACGCGCATGCAAAGATCGGCCAAACATCGCTGCTGGGTTCGACCCATATCGAACTGGCGCCCCCTGTGCTGGAACCGGCGATCGGCACACTGGCGCCGGGGGACACGATCCCGCTCGCGCGGGCCGGCGCCTTCCCGACAACCGAGGAGACGCTGGCGTCGGTGTCGCTCGTACTGAGCGGAGGGGGCCTGGCGCAGATCGGTGACATCACGGACTCACTCGACGCCGCGTTGACCGGCAGGGAGGATGCGGTCCGAACAATCCTGGCTCAACTGGACGAGATTCTGACCGGCCTCGACGATCAGAAGTCCGAGATCGTTCGAGCGATGGCAGGGCTGGACTCCTTGGCTTCCGAAGTGGAACAGCAGAACACGGTGTTGAGCGAGGCCATCGACAGCCTCGCTCCGGCCCTCGTCGTGTTGGACGACAGACGTGCCGATCTCACCGACGCCCTTGTCTCGCTCGGGACGTTGGGTGAGACCGCGAACCGGATAGTGGCGGCAAGCGGCGAGGATCTCGAAGCGAACCTGCGTGATCTCGAACCGGTTCTGGCCTCTCTCGCCAATTCCGGATCTTCGCTGACGGAGTATTCCCGCTACTTGTTCACCTTTCCGTTTCCCATCGACACCTATCAGAACGCGGTGCGTGGTGACTACGCGAACGGCGATGTCACTCTCGATCTTCGGCTGGAGACGCTCGACAATGCCCTGCTGCTCGGTACGCCACTGCAGGGCGCACTGTCGGGTCCGGAGGCGATCATCGGGTCGATGCAGCCCATATCGTTGCCCACGATTCCGTCTCTGCCGGACCTGCTCCTTCCATTCCAGGGAGCGCCGTGAAGCTCACTCGTACGATCCGAATTCAGCTCTGGATATTTTGCTGCGTGGCAGTTCTCGCGACAACGTTCACCGCTGTGCAGTACGCGCAGATACCGCAGAGCATGGGGATCGGCCGCTACACAATTGATGTCGAATTGGCGGACGGTGCAGGGTTGTACCCCAATGCCAACGTCACCTATCGCGGCAGGACCGTCGGACGTGTCGTTTCGCTTGCCAAGACCGATTCCGGCGCCCGAGCGACACTGTCGCTCGAATCCTCGCCGAGGATCTCGTTGGACACCGAGGTCGAGGTGCGAAGTGTGTCGGCAATCGGCGAGCAGTACGTGAACCTGTTGCCGTCGACCACTGTGGGTCCGTACTTGGAGGACGGAGCTATCGTTCCGGTGGAGAGGACATCCCTGACCGACGAGGTGGGTCCGACACTGGATCAGCTCGAACAGACGCTGGCCTCGATCGATCCCGACCGGTTACGCACCGTATTGGACGAGAGTTTCGACGCCCTGGACGGTGCCGGTGGCGAGATGCGCGCGCTCATCGACTCCACCTCGACGATCACTGAATCGGCGGCGCACGCGCGCGTCCCGATGTCGACCCTGGTCGACGAGCTGGGCCCGCTGTTGCAGACGCAGGTAGCCAGCGCGGGTGCGATTGCCCAGTGGTCTCGCTCGATGGCAGAGTTCTCCGCGCAGCTGCATGCCAGCGATCCGCAGATTCGTTCCGTCATGGAGCGAGGAGTGCCCTTCAGTCTCGAGGCCACCGAGCTGTTTCGGGATCTACGTCCGACGCTGCCGATGCTGCTTGCGCACCTCACCAGCGTTGAACAGGCGCTCGCGGTGTACAACCCGTCGATCGAGCAGATCCTCGTGCTGTATCCGCCGTTGATCGCAGCCACGCAGTCGGCGGGTTTACCGAATTCCGACAACCCGGCTCAGAACACGTTCTTCGCCAACCAACTGAACGATCCGCCACCGTGCACGACGGGCTTTCTCCCTGCTGATCAACGACGTTCACCCACCGAACTGGATGTTCCACCTACTCCGCCCGACCTGTACTGCAAGGTGGCGCCCGAGAATCCCGCTGCGATCCGAGGTGCACGGAATCTCCCGTGTGTCGAGTATCCGGGCAAGCGTGCACCTACGGTGCAGCTTTGCCGAGACCCGGCCGGCTATTCGCCTGATTTGCAGAACCTGCTGCTTCCACCCGGATGAGGGGCTGGTTGTTCCAGAAACAGGGTTTCCATACCCTACTGTATGGTACGTTCAATTCGAGATCCGAACTACTCATCCGTGAAGGGATGCAGACGTGACGGCAACGACGGTCGAAGAACACTTCCAACGAATTCCGTACCTACCGCCGAGCGACGGCAGGGCCGAGATGCACTCGGGTCTGTCCCGGCACTATCCGATCCTGCACGGCAATCTTGTTGCGCCGGTGGGATACAGCCGCGACATCGGCGTAGTGATGGCGCACCCCGCGTCGAACTTCCTCTCGCACTTCCTGCTCGACGGCTTCGCTGAAGCGGGCATTCCGATCATGGGAATGAACACCCGATACTCCGCCAACGAAGCAGCCTTGATCATGGAGCGGGCCGCGGAGGATCTGGGAGCGGGAGTTCGATGGATGAAGGAGGAGTTGGGCTTCTCCAAAGTAGTGCTGCTCGGATTCAGTGGCGGTGGTTCGCTGTCGGCGTTCTACCAGTCCGAGGCTGAGTGTCCATCGATAACTCGGACACCTGCCGGTGATCCGGTCGAACTCGGTAGGACTCCGCAGGTACCTGCGGATGGACTGATGTTGGTGGGGGCCCACGCCGGTCGTGCCCACGTCCTGCGGCACTGGATCGACCCCAGTGTCGTGGACGAACTGAACCCGAGCCTGACCGATCCGGGGCTGGATTTGTATGCTCCCGATCGCGTCTTTCCGATGGAGAGGGATCGGCTCGCGCACTATCGGGCTGCGCAGACTGCGCGCATCGAGCGCATCGACGCCTGGGCGTTGGAGCAGCTCGAGCACATGCAGCGCACTGGAGACGCCGATCGAGCGTTCGTTGTCCACCGAACCGTCGCCGACCCGAGGTTTCTCGACCTGTCCCTTGATCCGAGTGATCGCGTGCCGGGCAGCATGTACGGAGATCCGCGAAACGCCAACACCGCTGCAGGAGGTCTGGCCAGGTTCTGCACCGTGCGGAGTTGGCTGAGCACCTGGAGCTCCAATCGCACTGCCGCCGATGCGATCCGCAACCTTCCGAACGTGCAGGTACCCGCCGTCGTCATGTGCCTGATGGGCGACCAGGCCGCATTCCCCAGCGAATCGCGCGCGATGCACGCAGCCTTGCCACCAGAGAGCGAACTCATCGAGATGCCGGAGCTCAACCACTACCTGGTGGACCAGCCGACTGGAGTGGACGCCGTTGTTACTCGGCTACGCCGATGGCTGGTGGAGCAGCACCTCATGGAACCACAGGAGACAGGAGCGCCAGTATGGTGACCGAAATGGCAGCGGCAGCCGAACTCGAATGCCCAACCTCGTTCAAGTACTGGGCGAAGCGAGACGAGCCCGGCGCCAGACGGTTTCGATCGATCGTCAAGAGACTGACAGGAACCGACGCTTTCCCAACCGACACGCAGGCTCGCGCGTTCACCGCCGACCTGTTTGCGGGAGACCCCGTCGCGGAGCGCTATATCGACGAGGTGTTCGACGGCCCCATCGGGAGCAAGCGTGGACGCGAGATGCTCGATCAGGCGCTTGTGCACGGCATCGACGCGGTGGAGGACGCCCCCGAGGCAATGAAGGCACTGTTCGCCGAGTTCGAGGATGTGCCGGATTGGGTGAAGCCCGAACTCGTCGAACAGGGCGCGGCAATCTGGCGGCGATGGGGAACGATGCTGTTCGCTATCGCGGGTACCACGACGCTCGGGATGTACACCGAGGCAGCAGTAGCAACCCCGCTCTCGCTGGCAGGCGGTTACGCCGGTGACAATGCTCTGCGCCGCTTCCTCGAGACCAGCAGATTCTGGATCGACGTATCGGAACAGGGCGCCCTGCTCGAACCTGGCTCCAAGGGGCGCGCAACCGCGATGCGAGTGCGTGTGATGCACGTTTCGGTGCGACGGCGGGTGGAGGGGCAACCGGAGTGGGACACCGAGAAGTGGGGTCTGCCCATCAGTCAGTCCTACATGTTGCTGACCCTCATCGGAGGAAGCGTAGCGCCGGCGCTGGCCCTGTGGACGCTCGGCTACCAGACCTCGAAAAAGGAAATCTACGCACTGATTCACTTTCAGCGCTACATGGGATACCTACTCGGTGTACGCGCCCGGTGGTACCCGGAGACAATTCCAGATGTCCTACGCACACTCGCGATGGTTCTCGTCTCTCGAGCGTTCGACGCCGGCGAGCACGGCGCCGAACTGATCGAGTCGTTTCCGGCAGGATTCGCTCCGCGAGACGGGCATCGGGGACTTCGTCGTCTGCGCGAGATGTACAACTATCGCATCTACTCCGCGTACACAACGCTGTTCATGCCGCCCAGCATCCGCAAGCAATACAACTTGCCGCGGGCCTTTCCGTGGATACTGATTCCCATCGTTCGCTTTCCCTTCATCACCGCTCTCGAACTCGTGCGACGCACTGTCCCCGGTATGAACAAAATCGTGGAAAAGATCAACATGCGTCACCGCGAGAACTGGTACCGGGCTCAAATGGACGGTCGCGAAGCGAAATTCGATGCCACCGGCGCACTTCGGCGCTGATTCACCACTAGGACGAGGTAACTCACATGGCCATGAAAATAGTCGAATCCTGGACCGGTCCCGGTCGAAATGATGCCGACATCCGTCGCACGGAGGTCAAGGACAACGCTGCACACCCGTCGTCCAACAAGTACGCGTTCGAGCATTGGTATTTCGACGCGCACCTCGACAATGGCTACATCGTCGTCGGATTCCTGCAGACGCGGGAACTCGTCCTTCGAAAGCCCGGCGTGGAACTGCATGTCTATTCACCCGACGGGACGCGGCGCGAGATCATCGTCCACTACTCGCCGGAGGAGGCGACCGCCTCGACAACCGAGTGCAACGTCAAAATCGGCAAGAACTATGCGTATGTCGATCACGGTACGGGGGACCTGCCTGTACACCGGGTCTACCTGGCGGAAGGTGATCTGGAGTTCGATCTGACGTTCACCAACGAGGTTCCGACGTGGAAGCCGGGTGGTGGGTACACCTCCTACGGTGATCAGGACTTCTTCGCCTGGGTCGTGGCGGCACCCAAAGCCTCGGTGACCGGGACGGTCCGGATCGGATCGGAAACCTTCGAGGCGAAGGGCCGCGGATACGCCGACCACAACTGGGGAATCGGCGACATGAAGCGACTCATCGACCGGTGGTATTGGGGACGCCTGTACGTAGACGACTTCACACTCGTGTACGCAAACGTGTTGACGCAGAAGAAGTACGGGCGACACGAATCCAGGCCTTTGATGCTCGCCCGAGGAGACGAAGTCGTGCTCAGTACCGGAGACACGACCTTGACAGAGGGCCCGGCAGTGTTCGACGAGGTCGGAAACAGAACGTACCCGTCATGGATTCGCTTGCAGGTCCCCGGAAGTGTGGATTTGAGACTGACGGTTCAGCGAGTCATTCATGCTCACGACTATCTGGCCGATGTTCCCCTTGCCGGTAGCGCGATCCTCAAGCCGGTGTTGAACAGGCTTCTCGGCAGGCCGGGGTACTTTCGGTTCAGTTCGACATTCGACTTGACCGTGACCCGGGAGGGGCGCGCGCATCACAGCACCGGAACGACGCTGCACGAGATGGTCGCGCTCAAATGACCGATACGAAGTACCTCCACGGGTTCGGAAACGAGCACCACAGCGAAGCGATTCCGGGATCGCTGGTGTGGGGACAGAATTCTCCACAGCGTGCCCCGTCGGGCTTGTACGCCGAGCAGATGTCGGCGACCGCATTCACCGAACCACGCGAGGTCAACAGACGTAGCTGGGTCTACCGGATTCGGCCGTCGGCGCAGCACCGCCCCTACCTCAGAATCGGCAACGGCAACATCGCGAGTGCGCCGACCTCTGATGGAGTGACGGACCCGAATCGGCTGCGGTGGGATCCGTTGCCCGAGCCACCCGGGGGAACCGACTTCGTCGACGGCCTCTACACGATGGCCGTCAACGGGAGTGTGCTCGAACGCAACGGCATTGCCATCCACCTGTACCACGCGAATGCATCGATGCGCGATCGCTACTTCTGGGACGCCGACGGTGAATTGGTCGTCGTGCCACAGTTGGGTGGACTTCAGCTGCACACCGAATTCGGAGTAGTAGGAATCGAACCGGGGGAGTTCGCCGTCATCGGACGCGGAATTCGCTTTCGAGTGGAGCTCGGTGGCCCCAACGCTCGCGGGTACGTCTGCGAGAACTACGGGACCCCGATGGAACTGCCCGAACTCGGTCCGATCGGTGCCAACGGGCTGGCCCACGCCCGCGACTTCCTCTATCCCACAGCTGCATACGAGGATGTCGAGCGAACCGTAGAGGTGGTGCAGAAGTTCGGTGGACACCTCTGGGCCACCGAATCGAAGCACTCACCCCTGGATGTGGTGGCCTGGCACGGCACCCACAACGTCTACAAGTACGACACCGCGCGATTCAACGTGATGGGCAGTCTCGGATGGGACCATCCGGATCCGTCGATCATGACGGTGTTGACGTCGAGATCGCCGATTCCCGGGCAGGCAAACGTCGATTTCGCTATCTTCCCGCCCCGGTGGAACGTAGCCGAGCACACGTTCCGTCCGCCCCATTTCCATCGCAACGTGATGTCGGAGTTCATGGGCCTGATCACAGGCGTGCACGACTCCAAGGCAGAGGGATTCGTTCCGGGTGGAGCCAGCCTGCACAACATGTGGGGTGCCCACGGACCCGATCAGGAGACGTTCGACAAGGCTTCCGCAGCTTCACTCCAACCGCAGAAGATCGTGGATTCGCTGGCGTTCATGTTCGAAACTCGGCTACCGCTCACCACGACTTCGCTTGCACATTCCGCCGCGCACCGGCAGAGCGACTACGACTCGTCCTGGTCCGGGCTCGGGAGGCACTTCACAACACGAGGGGATGCATGATGGACACTCGAACACAACCGGTTTCGTACGATCTTCCCGAACCGTTGCTTCGGATCGGGGGTGAATCACAGCCTGCGGCCGAGGGGGCTACGTATACGTCGTACAACCCCTCCACCGAGGAGATCGTCACCGAGTTATCGGCTGCGAGTCCGGCGGATGTCGACCGCGCCGTTGCGGCAGCACGTGCCGCGTTCGAGAACGGCGAGTGGTCGAGGACTCCAGCAGCCGAGCGCGGAAAGATCCTTGTGCGGATCGCCGAGCTCATCGAGCGAGACACGCAGACGCTGGCGGCTCTCGAGGCGGTCGAGATGGGAAAGCTGTTCCACGACTCCGTCAACGGAGACATACCTGCAGCCGCTTCGGTATTTCGCCACTTCGCGGGTTGGGCCGACAAAATCGGCGGGGCGAGCATGGCGTTGCCGGACTTCGGACCACAGCGGCGATTCGGCTTCACGATGCGTCAGCCATTGGGCGTTGTCGCCGCGATCACGCCGTGGAACAATCCAGCGCTGATCACAGCCTGGAAGCTTGCGCCCGCGTTGGCCGCGGGAAACACAATCGTCCTCAAGCCGGCCGAGGACGCCTCGCTCTCGACGTTGAAGCTCGTCGAACTGTTCGCCGAAGCCGGACTCCCCGACGGCGTGGTGAACGTCGTCACCGGCATCGGTTCGATTGCCGGTGCGGCGTTGGCGGCGCACCCTGATGTCGACAAAGTCACTTTCACAGGTAGTCCGGCAGTGGGGCAGACGATCCCAACACACGTCGGCGGGAAATTCCGCAAGATCGTGTTGGAGCTCGGGGGCAAATCGCCTCAGCTGATTTTCGACGACGCGGATCTGGCAAGTGCAATGCCGTGGATTGCGATGGGCAACTTCTATCACCAGGGTCAGGTGTGCGCGGCAGGCACTCGCGTGCTCGTGCACCGTTCGATCGTCGACGAGGTGGTCGACGGTCTCGTCGAGGCCGCTGAAGCAGCGAACATCGGGGATCCTTTCGACGAGAGTTCCACCATGGGCACCATCGTCAACAAGAAGCAGCTCGATCGTATCGGGGGATACATCGAATCCGGCAAACGCGAGGGCGCCACATTGATCACTGGGGGCAACTTCGTCGGAGATCGCGGGTACTTCGTACAGCCGACAGTGTTCATGGGACACAACGACCTCACCATCGCCCGCGAGGAGATTTTCGGGCCGGTGGCCACTGTGATTCCGTTCGACACGGAACAGGAGGCGGTCGCCCTGGCAAACGACACGCGGTACGGGTTGAACGCGATGGTCTACACCTCCGACCTCTCTCGTACCCACCGGGTCATCGCTGATCTGAAGGTCGGCACGGTCTGGGTCAACGGCTGGGGCGTACCCGAACCGCAGCTGCCCTGGGGAGGGAGAGACGCCAGCGGAATCGGTCGAGAGCTTGGCTTCGCCGGCGTCGAAGCCGACACCGAGGAAAAGACCGTTCACATCGGTTTCTGACGGACGTTTCTGTCGATACTCCGCTGTGGCGCTCGGGTGAGGGGTCGAGCGCCACAGCGGTATTGGAGTTCTCACCCGATACGCGCGGGTGTACCGATGTGGAATCCCTGCACGTAGTCGACCCCGGCAGCGAGCACCGCGGAATGCTCCGCAGCGTTCTCGATACCCTCGGCGACGACGGTGGCACCGATGCGATGTCCGAACGAGGTCAACGTGGTCACCGCAGCGTGTTTGTGCGGTTGCAGATCGCATTTGTGCACCAGCGAGTAATCGATCTTGATCATGGACGGCTCGAGCTCGATGATGTGCCGCAGCGTGGAATACCCTGCGCCGACGTCGTCGATGGCGATCTCGATGCCGTGAGATCGCAACGCTTGCATCGATGCTCGTAGCGCGTCGTAATCACCGACGAGGTCGTACTCGGTGATCTCGAGCAGTATCCGTCGTCGATCTGCCAGTGGCGCAAGTACCGACGTGATGTCGAAGCTCCGGATGGTTGCGGCGGAGAGGTTGAGGGTGAGGAAGCACCCGTCGGACAGTGCTGGTTCATGGGCCGCCGCGCGGCCGACCGCCGCCAACTCCAGCGCCTCGCCGACCCCCGCGCGCGCGGCACGCCTGAACCACTGCACCGGAGGGCCGAGACCTCGCGGGAAGCGAGAGAGCGCCTCGTATCCGGCGACGTGCAACCCATCGGCATGGCAGATGGGTTGGAATGCTGTATCCGGTCCGCCGCCTGCGATGAGATCGGTGATCCGCGCACGGTCGTCCGCGAGGATGTCATGCTCCTCGGTACCGACCACCTCGGCACGGACAGGGGAGCTCCCCAGCCCCTTGTTTCGATACATCGCCAGGTCCGCCACGGCAATGAGTTGTCGAACGACGGAGCTCGGTCGATCACCGGCACCGATGACTCTGCTGGCGAAGCCGGTACTGGCGGTGAACGGCGTACCTTGGGCGGCGCGATCGAGCACAGCCGCGATGTGGCCATGATCGGCATCGATGTCGTCGCCGAAGTGGACGACGGCGAACTCGTCGCCGCCGAGGCGAGCCGCCTCGGAGTTGGGCACTGCTGTCGCGAGGCGGTCGGCGACGTCGAGCAGGACGCCGTCACCCGCGGAATGCCCGAGCGAGTCGTTGATGGCCTTGAAGGCGTCGATGTCGACCACCGTGACCCCTATTCGACTACCGAGGTCCGAGGAGGCGTCGTCGACGGCATCGAACAGGCCCCGCCGGTTCCACAGCCCCGTCAGCGGATCGCGCTGGGCCCGTTCGGCCTGTCGCCGCAGATAGTCGATGTAGAGCAACAGGAACCCGGGCGTGGACAGCAGTGCGATGTTGATGATGAAGCGGGCGACTACTATCCAGGTGTCCGACCCCTCGACGATGGCGAGCCCGCCCAACACGACGGTAAGCCCGACCGCCGCAAACAGGTGGGCCGCCATGACTCGCCGCGAGGTCGCCACGACGCAGAACAGGGCGATGACCAGGAACAGGGCACACCCCGGTAGAGCAGTCATGCTGGACTCGAACGACAGAAGAACAGCTGCCACACCGACATCGGCGTACACGACGAATGCGACAGCCGCGACCTTGCCCGGCCACCTCATCCGCAGCCACAGCGCCGCGACTGGAATCGACGTCGCGCTCACTGCGGCGACCACCACGAAACCGGTGTCGGAGAGGTGTCCCGACGGCAGGGTCGACGCACCCGCGACTCCGAAAAGCAGTGTGACCACGGCCAGCAACACGCAATTGATGCGCTCGCGCCTACCGCGAGTGTTGGATGCGCCCTTGGCCTGTGCGGTATGTCTCTGGTAGCTGGTCACGGAACCTGAAATCCCCGGAAGGTGACGTGCTTGCGCGTGCGAAATCCCAGTCGCTCGTAGAGGGCGATCGCGGCGGTGTTCGTCTCGGTCGCATGCAGGAACGGACGTTCACCGCGCGCATGAATTCCCCTGACGAGTTCGGTCACCAGGAGTGCTGCGTAGCCCCGACCACGTGACTCGGGCACCGTGCACACGGCGCTGATCTCCGCCCACCCCGGCGGCCGAAGCCGTTCCCCAGCCATCGCGACCAGCTCGCCGTTGTCGCGGACACCGAGGTAGGTGCCGAGTTCGTGGGTGCGCGGACCGAACGGGCCGGGCGAGGTTCGGCGCACCAACTCGAGCATCTCCGGCACGTCCTCGGCGCCGAGTTCGATCGACACACCCGCTACGCTCTGCGGTGGTTCGGGGGGACCGATCATCTGTCGGCCCTCGACCTCGAACACCTGCTCCCAACCGGAAGGTGGTGTTGCGGTGGAGCTGAACATGTCTGCGAATCCGCCGGGCCCGAGCAACTCGGCCAGCTCGTTCCAGCGCTCACCGTGTTCCGAACCGGGTTCCAGTGCAACGAACGTCGCGACGCCCGGTTGATACGTCATGGCACTGCCGACGCGTCGGGAAAGGTGGGCGTGCGCTCCCCGGAGAGCGTTGCCGACCGGATCGTCGAGTGCTGTGATGTGGTGCTTCACCATCGCAGTATGCAGTCAGGCCCACTCTGTGGTGGCCTGCAGTACCGCTTCCTGCAGTGCATCGGTCCGGTACGAGGTGACCTCCTGGTACTCGGGATCGGCGACCATGTCACTGAACGCCTTCCGCGACGGGTACTTCACGAGCAGAACCGCATCCCAGTCCTGCCCGGCCTCCGCGACGAGCACCGTGGAGCCGTCCCCGGCGTAGAGCACCTCCGCGCCGTAGCGGGGAAGGAAGGTCTCGTTCAATGCCTGGGCATAGCGCGCGTACTGCTCACGCCCGCCTTCGGCGAAGCGCAGCAGATTCAGCATCACCACTGGTCCTTCGGTGTCCTCTTCGAGGTAGCGTTTGAGGTCTCTGCCGCGGGGATCGATAGCCATCTTCGTAGTATGGCAAACCGCGCGGCCGTGCCTGCGGCGATCTCGCGATCGGGCGTCGGAATGGTCGCCGCCGATACAGCTGCCGCCAGCAGTCCGATTGCTCCCAGCACGAGGTAGGCGCCCGAGTAGCTTCCGGTCCAGTCGGCAAGCACGGCCCCAGCCCACGGTGCGCATGCCATCGACACGATGATGGGTGCGGAGACGATGCCGTTCAGTCGGCCGTAAGCGGCCGGTCCCCACCGGTCGGTTACGGCGGTCGCTTGCACCAGGGTCAACAGCCCTCGTGCCAATCCTGCACCCACAGCAATCAACAGCAGCGCGAGCAAGGATGTGACGATTCCAAGGACAAGGGTGGTGATCGCCGCTGCCGCGATGACCCACACCGTTCGCGCTCGGGTCTCGGTGAATCGCTGCAGCGGTAGATAGCCGATCCGGCCCACGACTTGGCCGAGTCCACCGAGGCCCAGGCAGACCGCAGCGAAGGCCGAATCGGCCCCATGCTCGAGCGCGAGCGGCACGATATTGAACACGCCCGCGAATGCTACGAATGCGGTGAGGCTCAGAGCGACGGTGAGAGCGATGAACGGCCGGGTGCGAATCGTTCGGTCGACGGAAGCGTGATTGGTCGAGACCGTGTCATGCCCGAGGGCAGGCCAGCGACCGTGCAGGCCGATGAGATGAGCTGGAACAGTGACGACGAGAAGCACTCCGGCCAGCACCAGATAGGTTTCACGCCAACCGAATCGGTCCAGCAGCAGCGCGGCCACAGGAGCGAATACCGTGCTGGCCAACCCGGCGGCCAGGGTGAGGATCATCAGTGCGCGAACACGGTCCGATCCCCACCACCGGGTCAGTGCCGCGAATGCCGGCGGATACAGAACCGCCGCCATAGCGACCCCGGCAATGAACCACCCCGCGCCGAACACCACCAGGCTCTGTGATGTTGCGATGACGACGAGCGCAGGAATTGCAACCACGGATCCCGCCGTCATGACCCATCGGGGACCGTACCGATCGAGCAGCCGTCCGACCGGGATGCCGACCACTGCCGCTACGAGCTGGCCGATCGAGAAGGCGGCCACGATGGAGGTGGTCGACCACCCGGTGTCCGCGGTGATCGCCGGAGAAAGTACGAGGAAGGCGTAGTAGAGAATTCCCCAGCTGGTGACCTCGGTGACGCAGAGAATCGACAATATTCTGCGAGAACCGGGGTGCGGTTTCTCCGGCGACGAGGCGGCAACCTGCTCAGTCACCTCGCGCGGGTGGAGCTCCGAGGCTGATCAACTCTGCGGGCTGTGGTGCACCGCAGCAGCCGCCGCTACCGCCGGCATCGGCATCCGGTTCGTCGAACAGTCCCGCGCCGCCGCAGACTCCGGTGTCCGGCAGAGTCAGCTCGACCTTGCGGGCACCGTCGTGATCGCCGGCGAGTTCCGCAGCGATGCTGCGGACCTGTTCGTATCCGGTCATCGCGAGGAAAGTCGGCGCTCGCCCGTAACTCTTCATCCCGACGACGTAGAGCCCCGGTTCGGGTTGTGTGAGCTCGGCGACGCCGTGCGGGTAGACGGTGCCGCAGGAGTGCATGTTCGGGTCGATCAAGGTGGCCAGGAACCTCGGAGCTTCGAGCGTGGGATCGAGGTCGAGGCGGACCTCGGAAAGCCAGGACAGGTCCGGCCGAAAGCCGGTCAGCGCGACGACGCGGTCGACACCGGAGATTCGGGCGCCGGTGTCCCCGACGAGCACGAGCTGGTCGCCGTGGGCGAGGACCTCCTCGGTGCGGAACCCGGAGACGACCTCGAGGTAGCCGTCGTCGACGGCCTTCTTGGCCCGCATTCCGAGCGCGCCGCGTGCTGCCAGCTCGTCGGATTCCCCGCCGCCGAAGACCGAATCGGTCACGCCTCGTCGGACGGCCCAGGTCAGCTTGGTGCCGGGGTGTTGGGCGGCGAGTTCGGCGAAAGTGATGATCGCGGTGAGAGCGGAGTGACCACTACCGGCGATCACGATGTGGCGTCCGATGAATGCGGATCGAACGTCCTCGTCCGAGAGATCGGGGACCCGGTAGTCGATCTGCTGTGCGGCGGCGCGTTCACCGATGGCCGGTAGGCCTTCGCTGCCCAGGGGATTGGGGCTTCCCCAGGTTCCCGACGCGTCGATGACGGCGCGGGCCAGGATGCGTTCCTCGCTGCCGTCGCTGTGGCGGACGTGGACCGAGAGGGGTTCGGTGTCGCGTCCGGCGTCGACGACGCGATCACGACCGCGTCGAGCGACGCCGACGACCTCGGAGTCGAATCGCACTGAATCGCCGAGTGCGGCAGCCAGTGGCGCGAGATAGCTCTCGACCCATTCGCGACCGGTTGCGTAGCTGTCGCCATCAGGGGCCGTCCACCCGCTCGGCGCGAGCAGTTTTGCCGCGGCGGGGTCAACGACCTCGGACCACGGGGAGAACAAGCGCACGTGATTCCACTGCGCAACTGCCGATCCTGCGCTCGCTCCGCGTTCGAGAACGATGTTCGCGGAACCGGTTTCGGTGAGGTGCGCGGACGCGGCGAGACCGATGGGTCCTGCGCCGACCACAACTACGGGGTATTCGGAGTTCATGTCGAACCCTTTCATCGATGATGATCAATATTTGTGAACTGTATCGATATCCATCGATGTTCGCAAGCATCGACGCGTATCGATATACTTCGTGCATGACCGCATCCGGGTACCGCACCGACATCTCCGCGATAGGTGGGCCCCTCGCGGCGGGTGACGCCGAGACGTTCGCGCAGTGGTTCTCGTGCCTTGCCGAACCGATGCGGGTGAGAATTCTGCACCTGGTTGCCGATTCGGGATCCGGAATCGCTGTCGGCAAGCTCGCCGACGCACTCGAGATCGGTCAGCCCACGGTGTCGCACCACATTCGCAAACTGGCCGATATCGGATTCGTGACGTTGGGAAAGAAGGGTACGACGACGGTCGTGTCGGTGAACCCAACGTGTTGCACCGGGCTTCCGCATGCCGCGGATGCCGTCATGGGGGTACTGACGCCTCGGCCCTGTTGTCCCGTCGACCTCCCGGCCGACGTGATCGTGCGAGAAATGGCCGAGTCGGACTGGGACGATGTGCGGCGCATCCACGCTGAAGGCATCGCCACCGGTAATGCAACATTCGAGACCGCGGTCCCCTCCGCACAAGCACTGGCCGAGGAGTGGATGGAAGGACATCGCTGGGTTGCCGAAGCGGACGGCGTGGTCGCCGGGTGGGCGGCATTGTCGATCGTGTCCACGCGCGCCTGCTACCGAGGCGTCGCCGAGAACTCGGTGTACGTCGGTGACGGGTACCGAGGCCGGGGGATCGGTAAGGCGCTGATGCACCGGCAAGTGACCGAAGCCGATACAGCCGGGCTGTGGATGCTCCAGGCGTCGGTCTTCCCCGAGAACCGCGTCAGTATCGCGCTGCATCATGCTTCGGGATTTCGCACCGTCGGTGTGCGAGAGCGCATAGCGGAGCTGCACGGCGTGTGGCGCGATACCGTCTTGCTCGAGCGACGACGCGCAGAGTGAACCGAGCGGGACAGAATGCTCAATTCAGAGCCTCGATCAGGGCAGCGACAGCTGCCCGTGCAGTGCGACCGACACCGATGATTGTCGCCGAACCCGGGCCGGTCCAGTCGCCGTAGCCCAAGAACTGCAACGTCGGTTCGCCCGTCGGGTGTGTGCCGTTCAGTTCGATTGCCGAGTGATCATCGGACCGAAGATGCAGCGGGCGTAGATGCCGCAGGGCCGGCCGAAACCCGGTGCACCACAGCAACGCGTCCAGGTTCTCGGTGCTGCGGCCGTCGGTCACGCCGCTCGGCACTACGGCGTCGAACATCGATCGACTGTGTAGAACACCGCGCTCACGCGCCTCCTTCACGGGCGGGACCATGACGATGTCGCCCAGTCCGGCGACTCCTCCGGAATCGTCACCACCCGCGTCGAGCACACGCGCACGGTCACTCGCAACATCGAAGAGGACCCTGCCGTCGACGTCGTCGGGCAGAAAACGCGGTTCACGGGTGGTGAACCACAGTGTTTCGGCGACAGTGGAGACTTCGGCGAGAATCTGCGCGGCCGAGTTGCCTCCACCGACGATCCCGACTCGCTGTCCCTCGAATCGCTCGGGAGTGCGGTAGTGCGCGGCGTGGAGTTGCCTTCCGGCGAAGGTGCGCATTCCGGGGTAGCTCGGCCAGAATGGTCGTGACCACGTGCCGGTCGCGTTGATCACGGCCGCAGCGGAGAACGTGCCGGCATCGGTGTCGACGCGATATCCGCTGATTCCGCGGTGTACCAGTTGCACTCGGACGGGCCGCCGTACCGGCAGATCGTACTTCGACTCGTAGCTGGTGAGGTAGTCCACGACGTGCGAGGCCGGTGGAAATCCGCTCGGCCACGGCGGCATCGGCCATCCAGGCAGCCGTGAGTACTCCGCGGGGGAGAACAGGTGTAGCGAAGGCCAGTAGTCCTGCCAGGAACCTCCGGGACCGTCCTGGTCGTCGAGGATTACGAAGTCGAGTCCGGAGCGGCGCAAGTAATATCCGGCCGCAAGACCTGCCTGGCCACCACCGATGACCACCACGTCGGTCGACGTGGTGGTCATCGGTGTTTCAGCGGAACTAGCGATCACGCAGGCGCTTGACGAGATCGTCGACGCGGGAGGCGATGTCGTCGCGCACCAACCGCATACGTTCGATTCCTTCGATTCCTCGTTCCGACGGTTCGTCGGTGTCCCAGTTTTCGAACATCGGCCCGTCCACCGTGCCCACCTGGGCTTCGCTGCCGAGGGTGACGACGTAGTCCATGCGAGCGAGCAGTGCCGGGTCGATCGGTTTCGGCTGCTCGCCGGTCAGGTCCACGCCGACCTCGAGCAACGATTGCGCCGACAGCGGGTTCACCGTGCTGCCGGGCTTCGTGCCGGCCGAGTGCACCTCGACGTCGGTTCCGGCCGCCTTGCGCATCAGCCCGGCGGCCATCTGAGACTTGCCACCGTTCTTCACACACACGAACAGCACGCTAGGAGTGCTCACAGCGAAGAACCGGTTTGCACCGGAACGAGTTCGGCGATCAGGTCTTCGACGAGAACTTTGATCCGATCGCGGATGGGGCGCACAGCTTCGACGCCTTTGCCGGCCGGGTCCGGCAGTGCCCAGTCGCGGTAGCTCACTCCGGGAAATACCGGGCACGCATCTCCGCAACCCATGGTGATGACAACGTCCGAGGTCTCGACGGCGTCAGGGGTCAGGATTTTCGGTGACTGTGCCGAAATGTCGATGCCGAGTTCGGCCATGGCTTCGACGGCAGCAGAGTTGATGCTGTCCGCCGGTGCGCTACCAGCGGAGCGGACCTCGACGGTGTCACCTGCCAGATGGCTGAGGAAACCAGCAGCCATCTGCGATCGACCGGCGTTGTGGACACAGACGAACAAAACGGTGGGAGTGCGAGTCACGGCAGCCTTTCCAAGGGAGTTCGGGTTTCAGGTGGATACTGTTGTAGGGGTTTCGAGTTCGGCGAGTAGATCGCGGACTCGTTCGTCGATGGCGTCGCGGATTCGACGAACAGTTTCGATCGGTTCGCCTTGGGGATCGTCGACGGTCCAGTCGATGTAGCGCTTGCCTGGATAGATTGCGCAAGCGTCACCGCAGCCCATCGACACCACGACGTCGGCGGCGGCGACGACGTCGTCGGTGAGCGGCTTGGGGAATTCACTGCCGAGATCGACGCCGACCTCGGACATGACCGCGACAACTGCTGGATTGATCTCGTTGCCCGGCGACGACCCCGCGGACCGCACGTGGACACGACCGTTGCCATGATGATTGAGCAGGGCTGCAGCCATCTGTGATCGGCCGGCGTTGTGGACGCAGATGAAGAGCACCTCGGGAACGTCCTTGGCGAGCGTTCCCTCGGCCTGCGCAAGTGCGGTCAGTCGGTCGGCAGCGAAATGCTCTGCCAGGGCCGACAGGTGCACCTGGATCTTCGCGGTGCGCCGCAGGGCGGCATAGGACTCGAAGACATACCGCTCGACGGTCTGAGGCGAAAACACGCCCTCGTATTTCTTGGACAGCTGCGCTGCCGACCGTGCCAGTGCAGCGCGGGGCATGAGCAACTCGGGTTGGCGGCGATCGCGATCGCGGGTGGGGCTGTCGCTGTCGTGATTCGTGGTGTCGGACATCAGGACTCCTTTGTCGCTGTGTTCACGGAAGAGCTGGAGGCGAATCGTTTGCGGAGGGCGAGTGAGACGTAGACGAGGCCCACGAGTACGGGCACCTCGATCAGCGGTCCGACAACCCCGGCCAGGGCCTGCCCGGAACTGGCGCCGTAGGTGGCGATGGCGACGGCGATGGCGAGCTCGAAGTTGTTTCCTGCTGCAGTGAACGCAAGAGTGGTGGTGCGCTCGTAGCCCAGGCCGATCGCTGCTCCGAGCGCGTAGCCGCCACCCCACATGACTGCGAAGTAGACCAGCAACGGGAGGGCGATACGGACCACGTCGAGCGGTTGCGAGGTGATCTGATCACCCTGCAGGGCGAAGAGAATGACAATGGTGAACAGCAGACCGTAGAGCGCCCAGGGGCCGATCTTCGGAATGAAGGTCTCTTCGTACCATTCGCGGCCCTTGGCACGTTCACCGAAGTAGCGCGAGGCGAACCCGGCTACCAGCGGGATTCCGAGGAAGATGAGCACCGATTTGGCTATCTGCCAGGGCGATGCATCGATCGATGACTGCTCGAGCCCAAGCCAACCGGGCAGTACCGACAGATAGAACCAGCCGAGGATGGCGAACATGAAGACCTGGAAGACGGAGTTGATCGCCACCAGCACTGCGGCCGCTTCTCGATCGCCACAGGCGAGATCGTTCCAGATGATGACCATGGCGATGCATCGTGCGAGTCCGACGATGATCAGGCCTGTGCGGTATTCGGGTAGATCCGGCAGGAACAGCCATGCGAGCGCAAACATCAGCGCCGGGCCGAGGATCCAATTCAGAACCAATGATCCGATCAGCAGACGCTTGTCGCCGGTGACGGAATCGAGGCGGTCGTAGCGGACCTTGGCCAGGACCGGATACATCATGATGAGCAAACCGATGGCGATGGGCAGCGAGACCCCGTCGATCGAGATGGTCGAGAGGGCGTCGTCCATGCCCGGTATCAGTCGGCCCAAGCCAAGGCCGACGACCATTGCGACGCCGATCCAGACGGGCAGGAATCGGTCCAGCGTGGAGAGCTTGCCGACGACGGCGGGTTCGGGGGAGGTGTCCACGGTGCCACTCATTTCGATACCTCGGCAAGCCTCGATACCTCAGCGACAGGGCCCACCTGATCGACGGCGAGTGGTTCGGAGTCCACGAGAACCGCCGATAGCTGGTGAAGTGCAGAAGGAACAACGCGGTAGTAGACCCAGGTTCCGCGGCGCTCGCAGTCGAGGATCCCGGCGTTCCGCAGCACCTTCAGGTGGTGGGAGATGGTCGGCTGCGATAGGTCGAAGGTGTCGGAGATATCGCAGACACAGGCTTCGCCGCTTTCGTGGCTCGCAACCAGCGACAACAGGCGTAGGCGGACCGGATCGCCGAGAGCTTTGAACATGCGGGAAAGGTCGCCTGCCCAGTCCTCGGTGAGCGGTTCACGCGAGAGAGGGGAGCAACATGAGTTGGAAGTTGTGTCCTCGTGGATCGACATTCGTCTATATTGACAGGCGTCGAATCAAACCGCAACCGTCGGGAATCACGGCTGGATCGGGACCTCCGGCTGATACAACGATGGGGCCAAGCCGTAGCCCAGGCCTCGAATGGTGCGGATTATCTGTCCGTGCTGGGGATCGGTGCCCAGTTTTTCCCGCAACCGCTTCACGTGCACGGCAACGGTATTCGTTTCTGTGCTGTGGCCCCATACGGCCTGACTTATCATCTCTTGACCGACGATTCGTCCGTTTTGTTCGAGTAGATACGCCAGCAGCTCGAACTCACGGTGACTCAGAGCCAGTTCGCGGCCGTGCAGCCAGACCGCGTGAGCGAGGCGGTCTACTCGCAGGGGGCCGGCCGCGAGAACGAAATCAGGTGCATCGGCGGGCGAACTCAGGCCCGCGAACGCGGCGATCGTGGCAATGTCGTACGGGCGCTTGACCACCGCGGTTGCTCCCGCCGCGAGGGCCCGCCGTTCATTCGTCGAATCGGACGCGAAAGCTCCGACCAGAATCGGAATGGTGGACCTGGCCCGGATCGCTGCTACAACGATTTCGGAAGATACGGCAGCCGTTTTGGCCGCGAGAACGACGAGAGTGGGCAGTTCTGCGCCGACGGCCAGCAGCGCTGCTGCGCCATCGTGATACCAATGCACATCTATGCCTCGTGCTGCTGCGTCATCGATGAGTGGCTTCGCGACGGCGGGTTCGTGCTCGGTGAGCAACAGCGTGTGCAGAGCGACGTGAGGACCGGGGTTCGGTAGTTCGTCCGAACTCCCGATCCTCACGCATCTTCCTTTCGAAACCGACCGCACAGAATTGACCTTGCTCTCGTCTCGAGATCCCTGCCTTGTGCGCGGATCAGATCCAACGAGGACTACCCGAAGCGACCGGAAATGTAATCCTCGGTGGACTTCTCGTCAGGATTGGAGAAGATCTTCTCGGTGTCGCCGACCTCGATGAGACGGCCCGGCTGGCCGACGCCCTTGAGGTTGAAGAACGCCGTCTGATCACTCACACGTGCAGCCTGCTGCATGTTGTGCGTGACGATAACGATCGTGTAATCCTTCTTGAGCTCGCCGATCAGGTCCTCGATGGCGAGGGTGGAGATCGGATCGAGAGCAGAGCACGGCTCGTCCATCAACAGCACGTCCGGGGAGATAGCGATTGCGCGGGCGATGCACAGACGCTGCTGCTGGCCGCCCGAGAGGCCGCCGCCGGGCTTGTCGAGGCGGTCCTTGACCTCGTTCCACAAGTTTGCTCCGCGCAGTGAGCGCTCGGCTACCTCGTCGAGCTTCTTGCCTCCCCGCACTCCCGACAGCTTCAACCCAGCAACCACGTTGTCCTTGATGGACATGGTGGGGAACGGGTTGGGGCGCTGGAAGACCATGCCGATGGTGCGTCGAACGCTGACCGGGTCGACGTTGGAGGCGTAGATATCCGCCCCGTCGAGAAGGACGGATCCTTCGACCCGCGCACCGGGGGTGACTTCGTGCATTCGGTTCAGGGTGCGAAGCACCGTGGACTTACCGCAACCGGAAGGACCGATCAGGGCAGTCACGCTGCGCGGGGGAACCGACAGGGTTACCGAGTCGACGGCATGAAAGGAACCGTAATAGATGTCGAGATCTTTGATGTCGAGGCGCTTTGCCATGGTGTCTCCTGGGACGTTCTAGCCTTGTTTGGCAGAGAGGAACCGGCTCGCGAGCGTCGCGAGGAGGCTGAGGAATGCAACCAGCAGAATCAGTGTCAACGCGGCGCCCCAGACACGTAGCTGCCCGGCATCCGTTGGGTTGATCAACTCGGTGAAAATCAGCAGTGGCAACGATGCCATGTTTCCTTCGAAGGCATCGAAGTTGATCGACCGGCTGTAGCCGACCAGGATGAGGACGGGGGCTGTCTCACCGATCACACGGGCCACCGAGAGCAGAATGCCGCTGATGATTCCAGGTAGCGCAGTAGGAATGACAACCTTGGCGATCGTCCTCCATTTGGAAATGCCGAGCGCGTAGGACGCCTCACGAAGCTCGTCCGGCACCAGCTTGAGCATCTCTTCGGTAGAACGCACCACCACGGGCAGCATCAGTAGCACGAGCGCAAGCGAAACGGCGAAAGCGCTCTGTTCGAAACCGAAGGTGGTGATCCACAGGCTGAACACGAACAGGGCTGCGACGATGGAGGGCACACCGGCCAGCACATCGACCATGAAGGTGGTCAACTTGGCAAAGCGGCCTTGTCCGTACTCCACCAGGTAGATGCCCGCCATCAGTCCCATCGGGATGGAAATCACGGCGGCGAACAATGCCTGAATGATGGTGCCGTACAGGGCGTGGTAGATACCACCGGCGAACTGCTCGGGCAGCACTCCGGAGAGGGATTGCGTCCACCAACCCGTTGAAACGATTGCCTCGGCGCCGCGCGAGAGCACGGTGTACAGAAGCCAGATGAGCGGAATGAGTGCAATCACGAACGCGCTGGTGAAGATGACCGTCGCGATCGAATTCTGGACCTTCCGGTTTCCGCTGACTTTCTGAAAGGTGGGGGCTTTGACTGGTGCATCTATGGTGCTCATCCGTTGACCTTTCCACCGGCAATCGAGCGAGCGATGGCGTTGACCACGAAGGTCAGTGCGAACAGTACGAAACCGGCTGCAATGTAGGCGCCGGTGGAGAGTGGGACGCTGAATTCGGAAGCAGCAGATGCGATCTTGGAAGCGAAGGTGTATCCGCCGTCGAAGAGGGACCAGCTACCGGCGGTCGCTGCCGCGCGCAGAATGATGAGGATGGCCACGGTCTCGCCGAGCGCGCGACCGAGTCCGAGCATCGATGCAGCGATGATGCCACTGCGTCCGAAGGGCAGCACAGTCATCCGCACGACTTCCCAGCGCGTCGCACCGAGAGCCAATGCCGCTTCGATCTGCGCCTTGGGGGTCTGACGGAGCACCTCGCGGCTGACCGAGGTGATAATCGGCAGAATCATCACTGCCAGAACGATTCCCGCGGTGAAAATCGTGCCGCCACCGGCGAACGAAACGTTTCCGTCGCTGAACAGGAAGAACCAGCCCAGGTTGCTGTTGAGGAACCGAGCTACCGGTTCGAGCTGCGGGGCGAGAACGAAGATGCCCCACAGCCCGAACACGATAGAGGGAACCGCGGCGAGCAGGTCGACGATGGAACCGAAGGTCCTCGACAACCTGGGTGGTGCGTACTGGGTCAGGTACACCGCGATGCCCACCGAGACGGGCACCGCGAGCGCCAGCGCGAACAACGAGCTGAGCACGGTGACCATGAACAAATCGCGAATACCGAACGCAAGATTGTCGACGTCGGTAGTCGAGAACTCGGTGCTGGTAAAGAAGTTGACCGTATTGGCCTGCAAGGACGGGATGGCCCGCACGAGAAGGAAAAAGGCGATCAATGCGATGAAGATCACGATGGTCGCGCCGGAGGCGACGGCGATCGCCTTGAAGATCGCATCACCGCGTTGGCGGGACTGACCGCCTATGGCGCGGACCTCGTGAGCTTCATCGTTGGTGTCATTCATGTTCGTCATCTTCCCGCCCGAACCCGGGTTCGGCGACTCCGAGGTCGCCGAATCCGAGTCGCGAGTGACTTCCGGTCTCACAGCCATGTTTCTCTACCGATCAGGAGATGGCGTTAACAGCTTCGGACAGCTTTGCCTGGAAAGCCTCAGGCAGCGGAATGTATCCGTTCTCGTCGAGTCCATCCTGGCCTGCGCCGATGGTGGACTGGAGGAATGCCTTGACGGCAGTTCCGACCTCGGGATCCGGGTACTCCGAGCACACGATCTCGTACGCTGCGAGAACGATCGGGTAGGCGCCCGGCTCCGAGGGGGTGTAGAACGACGTGGTGTCGAGGACCAAATCGTTGCCCTCGCCCTTGATCACGGCACCGTCGATGGTCTTGCCTGCGGTTTCGACCGTGATCTCGACGGGGTCCGGCCCGGCCGAGGTGATGATGCTGGCGATGTCGAGGCCCTGAGCCTCTGCGAACGACCACTCGTTGTACGTGATCGCGCCTTCGGTGCTGGCGACGGCGGCGCTGGTTCCTTCGTTGCCGCGTGCGCCCTCGCCGGTTCCACCGACGAAGGACTTGCCTGCCCCGGTGGTCCAAGCGCCCTCGGATGCAGCCTCGAGGTACTGCTGGAAGTTGTCGGTGGTGCCCGACTCGTCACTTCGGAAGATGACGTTGATGGGCTCGTCAGGCAGCGTCACACCGTCGTTGAGTGCGGCGATGGCGGGGTCGTTCCACCGGGTCACCGTGCCGTTGAAGATGTTGGCGGCGGTGGGGCCGTCGAGGGCGAGCTCGTCGACGCCCTGGACGTTGTAGGTGATTGCCAACGGGCCGAAGACGGCGGGGAGGTTCCACGCGTCTGCACCCTCGCAGCGCTCTGCAGCACGTGCGTACTCGTCTTTTGCCTCGCTGAGCGGGGAGTCGGAGCCGCCGATATCGGTCTGGCCACCGATGAACTCGCTGACGCCGGCACCCGAACCGTTGGAGGTGTAGTTCAGCGTCTGGCCCTCGCAGGCCTGCTCGAACGCGTTGACGAAGCGCACCATCGCGTTGGCCTGTGCGCTGGAACCACTCGCCTTGAGCGCATCCACGCCGCCACAATCGACGTTCGAGGTGTCTTCGGCGCCCACGTTGCCGGTTTCTGCTGAGTTGTCGTCACTGCCGCAGGCGGACAGCAGGAGTGCACTGGCGGCCACAAGGCTCACGGCTGCACCTGATCGCTTGAGCTTCACGTAGCTCCTTCTGGAGAATTGGGGCGACCCGCACGAATGTTGCCGGCCGCCGATCTGCATGCATCGGTCTGCTCGCAAAGCGGGCTGTTTCCCCGCTCCGCGAAGAAACCTAGAGGGAGTCCGTGAACGGATCGGCGTACGAAGATGAACGGATCATGAACGATGTCGCCGCAGGGGGTAACCGAAAACCCACGAAGCTTCGCTGTCAACCAGCGAGAACCCCAGCCGAGGCGGTGAGGTACACGAGCATGAGCACGAACAGCGCCCATCCGGCACCCTGCCAGATCGGCCACACGCCGCCGGATCGCCACACTCGGTAGGTCTTGAGGAACGCGCCCAGCCCGCCCAGAAGTAATATAGTCGGCGGTCCGACCAGAAAGATGATCCGTTCAGGGTTTCGGCAGACGAAGAAATCTGCGTCAGCGCACTGCTCGGCATTGGTGTTCGCCCACAGTAGGGCGCCGACGACGACCACTGCCGCGGCTGCGATCACCGCCCCGACGTACTTGGTCGCTGCTCGTAGACTCTGCGGATCGTTCCACCGCTTCTCGACGTCGTTGCTCACGTCCGGCTGCCCTCCCTCGATGTTTCGTCATGTGTCGGGTTTGCATGAAGGGGTAGCCCGAAACGGGTCTGGCAAACTTCGCGGTCACCTGCTGGGAGGTTAGGTTTCTCGGACTCCGTCTGCGTCGGTCAATCGGACCGGTTGGCGATGGTGCGGGCGAGCTCAGCAGCCGTGATGTTCCAATCCTGGGACAGCTTTCTGATCATGTCGAAGGCTCGGATGGCCGATACGTCGTACCGTTCCATGACGATTCCCCTGGCCTGCCACCGAGATTCCTCCGTCCTCGGGGTTTCCCCTGGTCACCCTGATCTCCTCCGTTGCGGGCGGTTCCGATCGATCAGCGACCGTTGCCGTTGCCGTTGCTACCCGGATTCCCGTTGTTGCCCGGATTCCCGTTGTTGCCCGGATTCCCGCTGTTGCCCGGATTCCCGTTGTTGCCGTTGTTGCCGTTGTTGCCGTTGGCGTTGCCCGTCTCCGGGGCGGGCGCGATGGGTTCGATATAGGCGGGTTGCGAGGGGGCCGGCGCCGGTTCGTCATACGTCGGCGCGGGTTCTGCTGGAGCCTGTGTCGCTGCTGGAGCCTGGATCGTCGCCGCTACGGGAGGGACGAATACCGCCGAGGTCGACGGTGCGGCGGGCTCGGAGATAGGGGTTCCCGATGTCGATGGGCCCCACAGGGTGACGGCAGCTGCGATCGCCGCCGCGCCAGACAGTAGGGCGACGATCGCCCACGCCGCGACAGGTATGCGAGCACGCCGCGACGGGCTCTGCGGTGCTGCGGTAGGAACCACCGCCGTCAGGGCAGGTGTGGTGGGCGGGCCCTGCACCGATGCGACCGAGGTAGGAAAATCGGACTCGGCGAGTGAGCGCAGCGCGATCGCGACCTGATCCGCGGCGGGGCGGTCCTGCGGGCTTCGCGCCGTCATCCCGCTCAGCAGCGACACCCAGTCCGATCCCAGATCTGGCGGTACCGACGGGTCGTGATGCAACCTGGCTACCGCGGCGGCGATGGCGCTGCCTTCGAATACCATTCTTCCGCTCAGACATTCGATAAGGACCAGTCCGAGCGAGTACACGTCTGCCGGAGGCCCTGTCGCAGTCCCGGTCGCCTGTTCCGGGCTCAGGTAGTGCGCGGTCCCGACGGCGGTGCCGTGCTCGGTCAGCGGATCTGCGTCGAGAACGCGGGCGATCCCGAAATCGGTGAGCTTGGTGGAACGACCCCGACCATCCGGCGTGCCGGTGAGCAGAATGTTCGCGGGCTTGATGTCGCGGTGGACTACTCCGACCGAATGGATGTAGGCGAGCGCTTCGGCGAGCTCGACTCCGATGCGGGCGACCACCGAGGGGGAGAGTGCAGCTCCTGATCGGAACGTGTTCAGTGTTGGGCCGTCGACCAATTCCATCACGAGATAGGGCGCAATCATGCCTTCGGCGTTCGGGGCCGTTCCGGCTGGGGCGTCGAGCGCCGTGCCGGCGTCGAACAGAGTGACCAGACCCGGATGCGTCAGGGACGCCAACGTTCGCATCTCCGACTCGATACGGCGAGTATCGGTCACGATCGGTTCGGTTGGACGAAAGATCTTGACAGCGACCGCGCGGCCGAGCAAGACGTCCTCGGCGCGATACACATCCGCCATACCGCCCCGCCCGAGGACGGCTCCCAGCGCGTACCGATCGGCGAACAGGCGGCGGCGGTCGGTCGTCGGAGAACCCGTCCTGTCCGCCATGATTGCCTGCTCCAGTCCGTATCGCCGGTCATCTCGGCCCGACTCTATAACCCTCGGGTGTCGATCGTTACCTCCGTGCGTTCGGTGAACAACCGCGCGGCAGGGCAGAATGCTCAGTCGGGTGGGGCCGATTGCAGTACCGAGTCACGATTGCAGCGCCGAGTCACGGTTGCAGTTCTGAGCCACGGAAGGGGAGTCGACGTGTACCCACTCACGCCTCATCCCGACTTGTCGCCGATGTCGATTGCCATCGCGTCGGCCTACCAGCCGATCGTTGCGCTCGATACTCGCCGGGTCGTGGGCTTCGAAGCGCTGACCCGCGCGCCTGCCGGAAGTCCCTGGGAACGTCCTCAGGACATGTTCGCCGCGGCCTACCGACGCCGTGAGACGGCCGAGTTCGACTGGAAATGCAGGCTGACCGCGGTCCGAGGCGCACTCGCCGTGAACTTTCCCGTGGAACTGGCCCTGTTCGTCAATGCCGAACCGTCGGCCCTGAACACGGCGCCGCCGCCCGGATCTGGTGCGTTGCTCACCGATGCCCTGCGGCTGTCGGTCGTCGTCGAGATCACCGAGCGCAATCTCATGCGAGATCCCGCAGGTCTGCTGCGCGCCGTCGAACACGCCCGACATCAAGGGTGGCGCATAGCCGTCGACGACGTCGGTTCGGACTCGTCTTCCCTCGCGCTGCTCGCCCTGCTGCGGCCCGACGTCATCAAACTCGACATGCGCCTGGTGCAGCAACAATCCACGGCCCAGACTGCCTCGATCCTCGCCGCCGTCACCTCGGAATCCGAACGCACCGGCGCGATCGTCCTCGCCGAAGGCATCGAAACCGAAGCCCACGAACGGTGGGCACAGGACGTGGGCGCGGCGTGGGGGCAGGGCTGGTTGTACGGAGAGCCGGGTCCGTTGCCCGTCTTCGGACCCAAGCGGGAGCCGGCTCGGCAGTCGCACGTGCGGCCGGCTGTCACCGTCCGAGCGCCGGCCGCAGTCACCCCCTACGGACTCACCCACAGCGTCGGTGCACCCAGACGCGCCGATGGCAGGCTGCTCGAAACCATGGAGGACGACTTGCTCCGCCGGGCTGCGTGGATGGCGTCGACCGCTTTGGTGTTGGTCACTATGCCGGTATCGATCGAGTTGACCGACACCCGACGCCGGTTGATGGCACAGCTAGGGTCGCGGTGCGCCTTGACTGCGGTGTTCTCACCGCACCCGGACGGCGCCGCGTACATCGGTACCGGTCATCACGCGGACGAACACCGGGCTGCAGACGGCGGACATTGCGTCCTCGTCGACCCGAACGAACCGCTGGCGTTGGAGCGATCGGTGATCGTCGTCGACCCCGGTTTCACCGGGGCGCTCATCTCGGTGGACCGCGGACGACGACCGGACGGGACTCACCTGTTCGACTATCGACTCTCCTTCGATCGCGAACTGGTTCTCGACGCGGCGACGGTGTTGCTGCGCCGCATTCCGGCCCGGGCGGTTTGAGCGAAAGCGTCCGCGGCCATACAAGCTGACATGACCGAATCCGATCGGCCCGGCCCGGAGCATCTCAGGCCCGGACACGTCGATGACGACACCATCGCTGCCGTGGGGAAACTGTCCGAGGCGCTCGAGTGTGTCGAGCGCGCGCGGGGGCATCTGTACGACATGCATCAACTGATCGGACACGCCGACCGTCTGCTCGGTGAGGCCGCCGACAAGCTCCGGGCCAGCGGCCACGGGGAACACTCGAGACGACTCGAGGACGAGTTGGTGGGTCGCAACGTCATCACCGGTCGCTGGACATTCCAGATCGTCGAGGAGTTCGATGACAACTACTGGTCTGTTTTTCGCGCGGAGGAAAAGCGTGTCCGAGACGCTCTCCAAGACGGAAAGCGGCACGTGTTCGAGTCCGAGATGAAGGAGCGCCGTCGTACTCACGGCAAACCGGGGCACAGTTCACGGCCGTGAACGCTCTAGCCGCCGATCTCAGTGGCCGCTGGGGTCGGTGAGGTTCTTTCCTTCCGCCGCCATCACGCGCTTGTGCTCGAGCAGGACGACCGTCAGGCCGATGGCGAAAAGAACGATACACACGGGGGCGCCGATCCACACCCACCCCGCGAAGCCGTATCCCGCCGCCGTCAGCGTCAAGGCCAGCGCGACAAAGGCCGCGCCGATGAAGACGTATCCCGGCCAGTTCCGTGAGTCGGTGAGGGCCTCGCCCGCGTGGCTCCTGGCCGTCCTGTCGTCGTCCTGCGGATGTTCGTTCTCGTTGCGTGTATCCGGTGACATCATTTTCGACCTTTCCAACCCTCGTATGGTTCGTCGACCTCTAATTCTGGCTGTATTCCACCCCTGGAGGGGTCCAAACCGGCCAATGGCCTTGCGTGCTGAACCCGCGCACCTAGGACAAGTCGGCTGCGCGACGACGCATCAGCTCACGGTGGCCGTAGGTTGCGTTCAGGATCTCGTCGCGATCCGCGACAGAGGAGCCCACAGCTCCGGCGACGATGCCGAGCGAGGCCGCCAGCCAGGAAAGCGCCAGATAGTCCCCGAGCGATGCCCGCCGGCCGATCTGTTCGGACAGAAAGTCGGGAGGGATGATAACGGCAGACGAAGCCAATACCACGGCGAACAGCACCGCGTACATGCAGAGCACTCCGGTCAGAACAGTCCCGACCGTGGCTGCGTTGTACATCGATCGATCGGTCATCGAAGCCCGGAACGTGCGGTGCTCCCACAGTCCGTGCGGAAATATGAGCCAGATCGTCATGGCAACCACGGCCAGCGCGCCGATCACCGTCAGGCGCGCCAGGGTCATCGATGACGCCATTTGCCAGATGCTGGCGTAGAAGACACCGAAGGCCGATGCCGCGCTCGCCGCGGCCAACGCGCCCGACAGTGTCGGCACGAGGCGCCACGGCCGATTGCAGCGAATCATGCCCGAGATCAGACGCAGGCGACCGAAGGCGCCGGACGCCAGCAACACCCGATCGTCGCTCCCGTCGGCTTCACCATCTTCGTGGTTGGGCGAGCTCGGCTGCCACCGTGTCTCGAACTGCGTCAACGGCGGCCGCGAGTCCGAGTCGGTGCCGAGCAGCTCGTGCAACACCGTGATTGCGGACCTGATTGCGCGACGCCGCACGGCGATGGTGCCCAAGGACGGGACGTACAGCGCGCCCGTCGAATTGTCGTGCAATTCGGCGACAACCGGCCGTGATCGTAGCCGGCGAGGTACCTCCGACACGCACAGCACGATGTCGTAGGACTCGGTCGCCTGCACGGACTCGAGCCATTGACCGAGCTGAGCGGCTCCTGTCGGGGTGGGAGGCAAAGTGACCGAAGCGCGAGCGACCTCGAGCCCTATGGCGGTGCCGTCGACGCGTACGTGATCGGGGAGGGCATCGATGATCGCCGAGGCGATGGTCGAAGCGAAACCTTCGTCACTGACGACGCCCACACGCAGTATCCGTTGGGAATGCCCTGTGTTTGCCTCGTCGGGTCGTGGGTGCTCTTCGTTGTACGACATGTGCCTCGCGTACCCGTCTGCGCCGACGGACACACCGACCTCGAGAAGGGGTTCTGCCGGCAGTGTGCGGGAGGTTGATCCTCAGTTGGACAGAAGTGAGCTCTCGTCCGCGTTCCATGCCGACAGGATGTGATCACCCAGCGCGCCCTCGATGAGGTCGAAGGCACGCATTCCGAAGACGACGTCCGCTTCGAGGTCGGGCTCGCCGCGCACCAGATCTCCGACGACGTCGTGGCGCAGAATCTGCTCGTGCACGGCGTCGGCCTCGACGTGTTCGCGGTAGAACGCGACACACGGCTCCGGCGCGCCGAGCCGTTGCAGCGCCGCGACGAATCTGCGCGAACCGGGTGAGGAGGTGATCTCGGTTGCCGCGAAATGGCCTACCGTCGCTCCGCGTGAACCACGGTGCAGCCCGAACAGCGACATGAGATTGACCGAGGCCAGCGACTGCGCCGGAACCTGGTCCACGTAGCCGAGGTAAGACGAGTCCAGTCCTGCCGAGTCCATCAAGTCGGCCCACAGTTGCTGGTGCACCCGTTCACCGCGGCCACCGCCGTACTCGTCGAACTCGACGGTCACGAACGAGGCCTTGGCCTGACCTTGCAGCCGGGGGATGGCCCAGGCGTGCGGATCCGCTTCTTTGAGGTGGTAGATCGATCGATGCGTGAAGTACTCCCGCATCTGATCCCACGTGCCACTGTCCTGCAAGAACCACGACGGACCGGTTCCTGTAGTCGGCTCGATCGACAGGGCGTCCATTTCGGCCACCACGTCGCCTCCGGTTTCGATGTTGTCGCGGAGATAGTCCATGAAGGCCGTCTCGAGCATCCGGCGCAGGCGCAGAACATCGGGATCCCACTCCACCTCGTCGTCGACTCCCTCGAACCCCCGATAGTGCAGCTCATAGCACATCGTCAACGCCAGGTGCAGATCGCGCGACATCGGATCGGGCGTGTGCACAGAGGTGGGTAGCGCTCCGGTGTCACCGCTCGACAGCGCTCTGCTCACGCTTTCGGACAGGATCCCGCAGGGCGCCGGGAGGGGCGGCGCGGAGCGCAGAGAAGCAACAGTCATGTTGTATGACTACCCGAGCCTGAGGGGATCAATCCTCCTTGCCTGCACACTGGTGTGTCGTGAGTCATGCGCGGAAGGTGCGGTGTGTTCTCCCGCTTCTGGTTTCGTGCTCTGTTGCAGTGGGTATCGGACCGTGCGGCGCGGACTTGCTGCGAATCTAGCCTCGGACAACAGTTTCGACGTCATCCACAACCACAACCACAGTCTGCACTATCTGCAGGTCGCCTCGGTCATATCGCGGGTGGGACCGCGTCGCCACCTCAGCGCCGCAGACGGTCTAGTTCGGCAGGGATAAACGACGTTCACGGTTGCTCGCCACCCGTGGTGGGTTTATATCGCCCCCGCCCGGGGCAACCTCAGCTATCGACTACGGAGGATGCTGTGACCACTGCTGGTGAACGTACATACCCGTCCATCTTCGTCGACGATGGAGTATACGCACCGCAGGAGGATTCGTTCTTGCTGTGCAACGAGATTGCGCGGCGCAGCGCGTTCTCGGGGGCGCGAGTACTCGATATGTGCACCGGTAGCGGAATCGCGGCGATCGAAGCGGCGCGAAACGGTGCGCGAGAAGTGTTCGCATACGATATCTCCGAGCGCGCCGTGGCCTGCGCGGGTGCCAACGCAGCCACCAATGGTGTGGATGTCGATGTCCGTGTGGGAACGTTGCGCGACGCGGTCGACGAAGGCCCGTTCGACGTGATCGTTTCCAATCCGCCCTACGTTCCGTCTCCGCACGACCCGTCCGGGGCGGGTTTGCATCGCGCCTGGGACGCAGGCGACCGTGGCCGCATAGTGTTGGACCTGCTGTGCAGTAGCGCATTTCGGCTTCTCTCACGCGGGGGTGTGCTGCTGATGGTGCAGTCGGAATTCTCGGACACGGAAGAGTCGCTCCGGCAGCTACGCCTGAGCGGTCTGCGAGCCGGTGTGGTGCGAAGGCAGACCGTAGAGTTCGGGCCTGTCATGTACCAGCGCGCGTCGTGGCTCGAAGCGATGGGAAAGCTCGAAATCGATTGTCGACAAGAAGAATTGGTAGTCATCGAGGGATACTTTCCCTAGTTCGCTACAAGAGTGCATTCGGGTCGATCACGTCGACTTCGTAGCCGTCTTCGCGAAGCCGGAACAGGCTCTCGTTCAGCAGTCCGCGCGCGGCTTCGTCCACTTCGCGTACATGCCGGAAGTCCACTTCGATCATTCGTCGACCGGGGAAGCCTTCGGTGAACCGAGCGACTACGGTTTCTGCACCGGCGAAACGGAGGTCGCCCTGCAATTCCACTCGGTACGACTCTTCGCGATCGTGCATCGCCCTTATCGCGGATTGGCCGGTGGAGGACACGTGCATCATGTGCAGTTCCAGATCCCGCGACAGACGCTCGAACACAGCGACACCGCGCACGCTGTTGCCGTGTGCGTTCAATCGTGGTGACACAACGGCCACCCCTACCTGACCGGGAAGAACGCCGATGATCGCGCCCGCCACCCCGCTCTTGGCCGGAATTCCCACTGTGAAGATCCAACTGCCGGAACCGTCGTACATTCCGCAAGTGGCCATCGTGGCGAGTACGCGCCGATCGGTGGCGGCGTCGAGCAGTCGCTCTCCGGTGGTGGGAGAGATTCCGCCGTTGGCCATCACCGACGCGATGGTCGCGAGATCGCGGCAACTGACCGAGATGGAGCATTGTCCGGCGTAGCCCTCGACGACATCTGCGGGTTCGGCGCCGAGTACCCCGACCGCCTTCAATAGGTGCGCTATACCGGTATTGCGATCGTCGGCAGCGAGCTCGGCTTCGTGAACTGCCCTGTCCACCGACAGTTCACGCCCCGCCAGCGCACTGTGCAGTGCGCGAATGCGTTCGACACGATGCTCGACCGAATCCGCCTTCACCATCGCGTGCACGGCGAGCGCGCCTGCGTTGATCAGTGCATTGCGCGGGCGCCCCGTCTCCGGCTCCAACGAGATCTCGTTGAACGAGTCACCGGAGGGCTCTGTGTCGACCACGCGCAGCATCGCTTCGATGCCGTTGTCGTCGAGGGCAAGTGCGTAGGTGAGCGTCTTGGAGATGGACTGGATGGAGAACAGATCGTCGACGTCGCCGGCGGTGTAGATCGACCCGCCGACACTCGACAGAGCAACACCGAAGAAATCGGGATCGGCTTTGGCGAGCTCGCTGTTGCCCTCGGGAATGGTCCCGCCGTCGAGATCGCGGCACTCGAGCAGGATTCGTTCCAGATACTCGGGTATCGGTGACTTCACGATGTGGGACTACCCCCGACGCGGATCGTGCGTAGGAATCGAGCTGCGACCACGAGAAGTGCCACCGTCAGAGTCACCGTGACCGCGTCGCGAACGGAAAGGGCAATCGCTGCGGTGGCAAACAGCGCGATTGCGCCGAGCACATCGAGCAGCAACCGAACCAGCGGCTCATCCAAAAGAATCGGCATTCCGGCCGGCAACGTGTGTGAGCGAAGACTTGCCGCGTGGTCGACGGCCCCGGTGGTGGTCATCGTTGTCCGCGCCGGGGGTGCACGGTGCAGCTCGAATTCATGATCGAAAGAACTCCTCAGGTCGTTGCTACCGCGAATACCCCTGTTTCGCCGTGATCAACCTGAAACGCGTTTGTTTTTCGACGCCCGAGCTGTGAGGTCCGTCATGCGCGATGGTCTAGTCCGGTGGGTGCACTTCGGCGATCTCGGCGACATAGGCGTCGAGGTTCACACGCACTCGCCCCGACCTCGGCGGAGACCCGATTCCGAAAGCGCGTACGACCGCCGCGACGGACGCCCCGCCCAGCGCGACATCGCTGCCGAGTTGAGGCCACGTCGAGAGGGTCGTGCCGATTTCCGGTAGCGAAGCCAGCATGCGGACGGTCAGTTTTCGCGGGTCCAGTATGCGTGCGGCCAGCGGCGCTTTTTCCGCATTGGTGAGCCCTACCAGGGCGGACGCGTCGACGTCACCGAGCAGTCCGTGTAGCAACGGCCGGTCCGGTTCGAGATCGAATCGCTCCACGTCGAGAATTCCGCCATCGCTCGTTTCCATCACCACCGGGATTCCGCGTCGACGAGCATGCTCACGCAGAACGAGCTTCGCATCGAGTGAATCGCATTCGTCGACCACGATGTCGAGGCCGTCCATGAACGAATCCACTGTGGTCTCGGTCAACCCTTGTGGAAACGTCAGGACGGACAAGTAGGGATCCACCTCGGCGATGCGGCGCGCTGCGACGACCGACTTGTTGACACCGAGATCGAACACCGTGGCCGGGACACGGTTGAGGTTGGACAGGTCGAGTTCGTCGAAATCCGCCAGGCGGAGCTCGCCGCACAGGCCTTCGATCGCGAGTGTGTGAGCAACGGCATGTCCGACACTGAGTCCGACAACTCCGACAGTCAGGTCGGCCATACGTGCCTGCTCGTCGGCGGTGATCTTGTTTCGATTGCGGTCCAGCCGCAGGCGGCGGTAGCCGAGCGGGCCGAGCACACGCACGAGAGCTCCTCGCCACGGGTAGTGGATCCAGCGAGGATCCTCGTCCAACACATCCGCTTGCGGCATCGGCAGCAGCTCACGCAATGAATCAAGTTGGGTTGCCGTGGTATCCAGAATCCGAGTGCCGGCGACCGCGGCCAGGTCGTCGATCCTGGCCTTGTCGACACTGCTGACTGCATTCAACACCTGATGCTCGGCCACGCCGCCCTCGTTCCCGTGAGTTCATCGATCACCGGTGCGGTTTCCGGCGACTACTTACTGCGCTGCGGTCAAAGTATCCGACGGTTGGCGTCCGAGAAGGTGTTGACGCACCGAGTGCAGGAAGAAACGGCAAGAATGGACCAGGCTGCCGTTCGGCAGAAGGATCGTCGGCTGCAATTTACTCGAGTCGGCAGTTGTTTCGTTGGTTCCGACCGGAATCTTCGACTTTCTATGTCAAGGAGTGCTCGATGCCCGCACACACCCCTCAAACCGTTGTCGCCGAAACCGTTGTCCCCGGGACCGGCCGATACCAGAGCAGAGAAGCACGCACGGTGCGTGGCAGATACGCCGTGCGCCGGGGCTATCTCGGCTCCTCGTTCGGTCCGAGTTCGAGTTGGAGCGTCGACGGCGCGATGTCCCTCATCGTGGCAACACCCGCCGCCGCCCCTGATCTGTGGTCGCGGTACGTCGACGGCGCCTGGGAGTCCTACTCTCGACACGGCGTGACGGTCGCGCTGGATATGGACGAGGTCGCCTCCGGGGCGACGACAACCTTGTTCTACGTCGTGCAGGATCGCGATGGTCACATGCTCGGCGGGGTTCGCGCCCAGGGTCCGTACACGTTCATCGAGCAGTCGCACGTGTTGACCGAATGGCAGAATTCACCCGGCCTCGACGCTGTCACGGCGGGTCTTCGAGCGAGACTGCCCTACGGGATAGTCGAGATGAAGAGCGCCTGGGTCGGCACCGGCGGCCCCGCCCGGGCCGTCTCGTCGATGTTGGCCCGCACCGCCTTGCCGACTCTGAATCTGACCGGTAGCAGGTATCTGCTCGCGAGCGCAGCCGATCATGTCCTGCGGCAATGGGAGTCCTCAGGTGGACGGATCGACGTGCAGGTGCCTGCCGCCGCTTATCCGAGTGCCGAGTACCGCACGAGAATGATGTGGTGGGATCGCGAGAGCATCGGTCGGGAGGCGCAGCCAGCCGTGTGGGAAGCGATGACTACACACGCTCGCGAACTGACCGGCCGCGAAGTCACTTCGGCCGCCGTTGCGTGAACGGGCGCTGTTACAGCGCCGTGCGCCGGGTCTGTTCGGACGGGCGGTGCCGATGATCGGCGCCGCGCGGAGCCCAGGTGACCAGGATGGTGCCAGCATGTGACGCGCGGTCACGTCCGTTGGCTTTCGCGTCGTAGAGAGCTTTGTCGGCAGCATGCATGATGGTGTCGATGACATGTTCGACGTGTGGATGGTCGACGTGCTCGACATTCAAGTTTTCGGAGCTTCCGGAATTGTCGAAGTCGCCGAAAGTGAGGCGAGGATCGAGCGGTCCCCGGACGTCGACGGTGACCGAACCGACGCTGACGGTGACATCGCAGTCACGTCGGACCTGTTCGAGTATCGCTGTATCGAGCGGGTTTTTCGGCGTCCCCTCGGTGAGAACGAGAAACTCTTCGCCGCCGATTCGGGACACGATGGAGCCTACCGAACCCAGTTCGTCGGTCGCATGACCTAGCGCTTGGGCGATGGTCACCAGGACGCGGTCACCTGCTGCATGTCCCAGGCTGTCGTTGACGATTTTGAAATGATCGATGTCGATCACGAACGCGCAGATCTGGCCCCGGCGGTCTCGTGTCTTCTCCAGGAGCGCCTCCACCTGGGAGAGCATTCCGCGGCGATTGAGCAACCTGGTCAATGGGTCGGTGTTGGCAAGGATGTTGAGTCGTCCGTTGACGGCGAGCAGCGAACGGCGCAGTGCGCCGATCAAGATCACGGGGACGAGCACCGTGGTGGCTGCCGCACCGACTGCCACGAAGGTGATCGCCAAACCCGAGGACGACAGGGTGATGACCGAGAGCCATGTTGCCAACGCGACCGAGGCGGTGGTGAGTGCAGTGGTGACTCGTAGGGCGGATCCGGAGGCCGCAATGGCAGGAACGACGGCGAGCATCGAACTGACAGCACGGGTTCCTGCAGGATCGGCGATGAGATACGCCGATAGAGCCACACCGAGCATTCCGCCCGCACCGAGAACCGCGAATTGCACGTCGTTCAGTCGGCCCACCTTGGCGGCGACCAGAACGGTGGCTGCGGTGAACGTCACGATCGCGGCGAGCGTCGGAAAAGCGCCGGGGCGCAGGAACGATGGCGACAGCAATGCGATGGCCAGTAGCGGAAGCGCCCCTGACGCACTCACGATGACCATCGCGGTACGGGTATCGAAGCGCGAGAAGAAGCGATGCGGTTCTGCACTGGTGTTGCGCAGGATCGCGCTCATATGTCGGTGGCCTCGGGTCGCGGACGGTTGTCGACGTCAGCATAGCCACGTTTCGGCTCACAGCATCGCGGACGTGCCGCTGCTGTTGCTGACGCCTCGGCGCGCCCCCTCGCCGAGATCGAAGTTGTGCACCATTTCGGTGCAATTTCGAGACGCAACCTCGATCTCGGCGAAGATGGGGGCGTGGCGGGAAATACGAGGAACGCGGGGCAGTCGGTAGCGAGCCGATTGCTCGCCATCCTTGCGGTATTCGATGAGCAGCATTCGTCGCTGACGCTGACCGAGCTCTCCGCCGGTTCCGGTCTCGCGGTGGCGACCACCCATCGGCTGGTGCGCGAACTCGTCGAATGGGGCGCGTTGGTGCGTACAGACTCGGGGGCCTACGTCGTCGGACGGCGTCTGTGGAAGCTGGGAATGCTGGCGTCCGATCAATCCGACATACGCGATATCGCATCACCGTTTCTGCACGACATCTACGGTGCGACGAAGGCCACGGTTCACCTGGCCATCAGGGAAGGCGACGAGGTGCTCTATCTCGACCGACTCGCCGGACACGCTTCGGTGCCCGCGGTCAGTCGCGTCGGATCGCGCCTGCCGCTGCATGCCACCGGGGTCGGCAAGATCCTGCTGGCGTTCGCGCCGGCGGAAGTGCAATCGCGCGTTATGGGTTCGCTGACGCGGATCACCCCGTACACCGTCACCAGTCCCGGCCAGCTGGGCCGTGAGCTCGCCCGTGTCCAGCGCGACGGGTATGCGCAGACCGTCGAGGAGATGACACTCGGGGCATGCTCGGTCGCGGTGCCGGTACGCCGCGGTGACGGCGAGGTGGCCGCCGCAGTGGGAGTCGTCGTGCCTCGGTTGGGTCGCGAGCGAGTCGCATTGATCGCCTCGCTGCAGGTTGCCGCGCGTGGCATCGGACGCAGTTTGAGGGAGAGTTCCGCTCAGTGAAAGTGAATGCTGGTAGTGATGGCGGTCACGATGTGTACTTCTCGCCATGCGTACCGAAGTCGCCATCATCGGAGCCGGCCCTGCCGGCCTCCTTCTGTCCCACCTGCTGGCCGATCAGGGCATCGATTCGATACTGATCGAGACCAGAAGCCAGCAGTACGTCCTGTCGCGGATCCGCGCCGGCATCCTCGCGCACTCGACCGTCGAGTTGCTCGACGCCATCGGACTCGGGACGAGGCTGCACGCCGAAGGGCAGGAACATCGCGGCATCTACTTGCAGTGGCCGCAGGAACGTCACCACATCGACTTCGTCGATCTGGTGGGGCGCAGCGTGTGGGTGTACGGGCAGACCGAGGTCACCAAGGACCTCGTTTCCGCTCGCGAAACTGCAGGGCAAGCGATGTTCTACGAGGTATCCGATACGGCGTTGCACGATGTCGACACCGAAGCGCCCTACGTGACCTTCACCGACTCCTCGGGTGCGGCGGTACGTATCGACGCGGCGGTCATCGCTGGCTGTGACGGGTCCTTCGGCCCCAGCCGGGCCGCGATGCCCGAGTCGGTGCGGCAGACGTGGGAGCGCACCTACCCGTATTCCTGGCTCGGCGTCCTCGCAGATGTGGCGCCGTCGACGGACGAGCTCATCTACGCCTGGCACCCGGACGGCTTCGCCATGCATTCGATGCGTTCGCCGAAGGTGAGCAGGTTGTACTTGCAGGTGCCCAACGGCACCGACGTCGGAACCTGGTCCGATGACCGTATCTGGGACGCGTTGGCCGAGCGGCTCGGTCACGGTCAGGACGGCTGGAGTCTCGAACGCGGCCCGATCACGGACAAGAGCGTTCTCCCGATGCGCAGCTACGTGCAGACTCCGATGCGCCACGGACGACTGTTCCTTGCGGGCGACGCGGCGCACATCGTTCCGCCGACGGGCGCGAAAGGGCTCAATCTCGCGGTCGCCGACGTGGCACTGCTGGCGCCTGCCCTGGCAGCGTTGCTGCGCAAGGGCGAGGAGCGCCTGGCGGACTCCTACAGCGAGGACGCGCTTCGTCGGGTCTGGCGGTGCACTCACTTCTCCTGGTGGATGACGACGATGCTGCACACGAGCGCCGACCCCTTCGGCGCGCAACTGCAGCTCTCGCAGCTGCGGTGGGTCGCGAGCAGTGAAGCCGGAGCGATGGGCCTGGCCGAGAATTACGCGGGTCTACCGATCGGTTTCTGACGCCCCGGCCTGGGCCTGTTCTTCCCTTGCGCTCGCGAGGAGGTATCTATAAATCCAAGTACCTGCTATTCTGGGTAACAGAAAAGATCATCGTCGCCAGAGGGAAGAAGGCACCATGACCAGCACGCTCAACGCACCGACTGCGGTTCCCGCAACCGAGGACGTTTCAGCTCGGCTGCTCGATTCGGCTGCACTGCTCTCCTATGACCCTGCCGACGAGGTGGACTGGGACGCAGATCTCGATCCGAAGCTGTACGGACTCAACCCGCAGTGGAGCACCCTGTACGGGACCGACATGTGGAACGAGATGACCGAGGACCAGCGCATCCTGCTGACGCGCCACGAGGTCTGCTCGATCATGAGCACCGGAATCTGGTTCGAAATGATCCTCCAGCAGATGGTGCTGCGCGATCAGTACTGCAAGGATTCCTCGGCATCGGACTTCCAGTTCGCTCTCACCGAAATCGCCGACGAGTGCCGCCACTCGATCATGTTCGCTCGTGCGTGCACGAAGATGGGCATCAAGGCATACGTGCCTGGTCGCATCTCACGTGAACTAGGTCGCGGGTTCAAGGCCATTGCCTCGGCTGAAACCGCCTACGGCGGCATTCTCGTCGCCGAGGAGGTCCTGGACGTGATGCAGCGCGACTGGATGCGCGGCGAAGATGTACTGCCCCTGGTCCGGACGACGAGCAAGATCCACGTCGTCGAGGAGTCGCGCCACATGACGTTCGCTCGTCAGCAGATGCGCGAGCGAATCGAAGGCAAGAGCGCCGCGCGTCGCAAGGCCAGCGCGTTGGTGGTTGCCATCGCAGCCCGCATGATCGTGTCCAACATGGTCAGCAAGGACGTGTACGTCAACGCCGGACTCGACGCTGATCGCGCGGTTCGTGAAGCAAAGAACAACGCGCACCATCACATGATGATGCGCACCAGCAGCGAGCACCTCATGGCGTTCTTGCACGATTGCGGCTTGGTGACCAAGCCTGCCGAGGTAATTTACAAGCGCCTGCATATGTTGTGACGGTGTTTTGTACGGTGCTGGCAGGGGCGTGATGGTCTTGCCGAGGACGAGAAGAGAACTGACATGGCCTTTGCCATCACCCAAAATTGCTGCAACGACGCGTCCTGCCTGTCGGTGTGTCCTGTCAACTGCATCCACCCGACGCCTGATGAACCCGATTTCGGCCACACCGAATCGCTCTACATAGATCCACGCACGTGCATCGACTGCGGCGCGTGCGCGGATGCATGCCCGGTCGACGCGATCACCCGCGTGTCGAGGCTGCCCGCGGACCAGGCCATCTACGCGGAGATCAACGCCGACTACTACCGTGACCGTCCCGTGGTCGCGGAGTGGGCGACACCGAAGTTCCCTCCTGCCGCCATCAACACGATGCCTCGGTTCGACGTCGCCATCGTCGGCACCGGTCCCGCAGCCTGCTACGCCGCACAGGCTCTGCTTCGTGTTCCCAGCAGCCGCATCACCTTCTATGACAGGCTTCGCGTTCCCGGAGGCCTGGCGCGGTTCGGGGTTGCGCCCGATCACACCGGCACACGCCGGATCGGTGAGCACTTCCGCAGCATGTTCACGCATCCTCGAGTGACGATGAAACTCGGAGTCGACGTCGGTGTGGACGTCTCGCACGCGACACTGAGCGAGCGTCACGACTACGTCGTCTACGCCGTGGGCGCCGATACCGACCGCCATCTGGACATCCCCGGCATCGACCTGCCTGGTTCGATGAGCGCTCGAACCGTGGTCGGGTGGTACACCGGGCACCCGGATGTGCCGGCCGACGCAATCGATCTGACCGGCGTCCGACGGGTCACCATCATCGGGAACGGGAACGTCGCACTCGACGCGGCACGCATCCTCACCGCCGATCCCGAGAATCTCGTCGGCACCGACATCTCACCGCACGCGCTCGCCGCGCTGCGCGCGAGCACTGTGTCAGAGGTTGTCATCGCCGCCCGGCGCGGCCCGGAACACGCCGCGTTCACGCGTTCGGAGTGCCAGGCGCTCGTCACCCGGCGGGGAGTCGAGGTGGCTGTTTCAGGCCCCGAGGGGACGAAACAGTCGATCGAGGAACTGCCGATGTCGGCACCGGCGTCGGCGCTGCAGAACGCTGCCGTCGTGGATCTGAACGACAACGACGTCGTCCCCGCGCTCGGGTCGGCCCGCCGAATCGTCTTCGGCTTCGGCCGAGCCCCCATTGGTGTGAGCGGTAGCCAACGAGTTGACGGCGTCGAGTTCGAGGACGGCACAGTCGTGGCGTCGGATCTGGTTCTGCTTGCCATCGGGTACCGCGGTCGGCCTTCACCCGGGCTGCCTTTCGACACCGCCAAAGGTGCGATCCGCAACGTCGGCGGGCGCATCGTGGACGACAATGACGCGCGAGTGCCGGGACGCTATGTCGTAGGTTGGGCCAAGCGTGGCGCGACCGGCGGAATCGGCGACAACAAGGTCGACTCCGAGGAAACTGTCGAGGCCCTGCTCGAGGACATCGCGGACGCTCCGCCTAGCGAACGCCGACGGCTCGGTCGAGTGAAACTGCGTTCGGGGCGCTAAGCCGATCTTCACGCCTGGAAACACATTCGGGGGGCTGTGGTCTCAACCCACCCGAACATGTCGGCGACAACCCGAGCAAGTCGGAGCGTGCCGTTCATGGCTCTACCCGCAGACCCGTCGATGCAAAACACTGTCATCACGATCGGCACGGTATGGGTCTGAGCGCGGAGCAGGACCTTTTGCGACGACGACACCGAGTTTCGACGGCTGAGGACGCTCTCACGGCACTGCAATCGCAAGGCCCGTGAAGTCGTGGAGGAGATGGTGCACAATTTCGCCCGATAGTGTGGATTCCATGCCCACGACTCGAACTCGCGTGCCCGAAGAGGTGGTCCTCGTCGACGACGAGGGACACGCCGTTGGAACACAACCGAAGTCGACCGTCCACACCACCGACACACCCCTGCACCTGGCCTTCTCGTGCTACGTGTTCAACTCGAACAATGAGGTGTTGGTCACGCGGCGCGCAGGCCACAAGAAGACCTGGCCCGATGTGACCACCAACAGCTGCTGCGGACACCCGGCACCCGGTGAGGATCTCGGCGGCGCTGTGATCCGCCGGCTCGGACAGGAGTTGGGGATCGTCGTCGCGGATCCTTGGCTGCTTCTGCCCGATTTTCGGTACCGGGCGGTTATGGCCGACGGAACCGTCGAGAACGAGCTGTGCCCGGTGTATGGCGTCCTCTACGACGGCCCGGACCCGCAGCCGGACCCAGAGGAAGTCTCGCGCGCCGAGTGGATCCCGTGGGCGGAGTTCTCTCGGTTCGTCGACGAGGGTGGCGCGGTTTCGCCGTGGTGTGCCGAACAGATGCCGCGCTTGCGTGCCTTGGGTGACGATCCCGCACTGTGGCCGCCTGGAAGCGCATCGGATCTACCGCCGGCTGCTCGTCACCCTTGAGGAGGTCGTCGACCTCGGACGACGTCAGCTCGTGTCATTCGAACGAATGACGCTGAAAACTGTATAGTCCGGTCGGTGTCTTCCGAGTGCTTTCCGCCAACAGCGTCCGTAGAGGCGCGCGAACGGGTCGGTGACGATGCAGCAGCGCGCTGAGAACACACGCCAGGCTGTGCTGATGGGCGCGGCCGTGAGCTTCGAGAAGTTCGGCTACGGGACAGCCAGCCTGTCGACCATCCTGGCGCACGCTGGAGTCACCAAAGGGGCGATGTACTTCCACTTCTCCTCCAAGGAGGAGCTCGCTCATGCCGTGATCGACGCGCAGCACCACATGGCAATGGATGGTTTGCGGGCCATCATCGACGATGTTCCCGTCGCCTTGGATGCGTTGATTCTGGCCAGCCAGGAAATGGCGCGCCAGCTGGTCGTCGAACCCATCGCGCGCGGTGGTATGCGGCTGACTCTGGAAATCGGGAGCATCCGCGGGCCCGTCCAACGGCCGTATCTCGACTGGATCGAATCCATCCGAGTTCTGGCCGAGCGGGCAGCGCGCGAGGGTGACCTCATCGAGGGCGTCGATGTCGATGCGCTCGCGAGGTTCGTCGTCGGTGCCTTCACCGGAGTTCAGACTCTCTCCGACGTCCTCTACAGTCGGTCCGATCTCTACGCGCGCCTGACGGAGATGTGGCGGTTGTTGCTGCCGGCGATCGCGGCGCCACACGCGCTCGATCGCGTCCGCGCGCTTGCCGACGGCGAACCCCGCAAAGGGACAGAACCCGTAACCTAGTGTGGACTGCATGACCGATGTACTCTCCCGGCGCGATCTCGACTTCCTTCTCTACGAATGGCTGGACGTCGAGTCGCTCACCTCGGCCAAGCGTTTCGCCGAGCATTCGAAGGACACGTTCGACGCAGTGCTCGACCTGTGTGCGGACATCGCGCACAAGCATTTCGAGCCGCACAACAAGCTCTCCGACGCCGTCGAACCCCGGATGCGGCCAGACGGCACCGTGGAGATGATCGAGGACGTCAAAGCTGCTCTCGACGTCTACTCGGCCGCCGGGCTCATCGCCGGCCAGTTCGACGAGGCCCTGGGCGGTATGCAGCTGCCGACGACCGTGGCCCGTGCCGCGATGGCATGGTTCCAAGCCGCGAACGCCTCGACCTCGGCGTATCCGTTCCTCACGATGGCCAATGCCAATCTCATTGCGACCTACGGTACGGCCGAACAGATCGACCACTATGTTCGTCCGATGCTCGAGGGCAAGTACTTCGGCACGATGTGTCTGTCGGAGCCGCAGGCCGGATCATCGCTTGCCGATATCACCACGCGCGCGGTGAAGCAGGACGATGACAGCTACCGGATCACCGGAACCAAGATGTGGATCTCCGGGGGAGACCACGAACTCACCGAGAACATCGTTCATCTCGTCCTCGCCAAAGCAGCAGGCGGTGGCCCGGGAGTCAAGGGAATCTCATTGTTCGTGGTTCCGAAGTACCTGCCCGACGGGGTCCGCAACGACGTCACCCTCGTGGGCCTCAATCACAAGATGGGCAATCGCGGTACCACGAACACCCTGCTGAACTTCGGCGACGGAACCAATGCCGTCGCCGGCAACGATGCAGCGGGTGCGGTCGGATTTCTGGTCGGTGAAGAGCATCGCGGACTGTCCTACATGTTCCACATGATGAACGAGGCTCGCATCGGTGTCGGATTCCTTGCGATCTCGCTCGGGTACGTCGGATACCTGAAATCACTCGACTACGCGAAAGTACGAACGCAGGGACGGCCGCTGGGCGCGAAGGACCCGTCGTCCCCGCCCGTCGCGTTGATCGAACACGCAGACGTCCGGCGCATGCTGCTGGCCCAGAAATCGTACGTCGAAGGAGCGCTGGCACTGGGGCTCTACTGCTCGAGGCTGGTGGACGAGCAGGACTCCACCGACAACGACCGGATCAAGAGCGAATCGACTCTGCTGCTCGATGTGCTCACCCCCATCGCGAAGAGCTGGCCGTCGCACTGGTGCCTCGAAGCGAACTCCCTCGCCATCCAGATCCACGGCGGCTACGGCTACACCCGCGACTACGACGTCGAGCAGTACTACCGGGACAACCGACTCAATCCGATCCACGAGGGCACCACCGGCATTCAGGGACTCGACCTACTCGGCCGCAAGGTCACGATGCAGGGTGGCGCCGGCCTGCTACTGCTGGGATCGCGACTGACCGAGACCGTCGAACGAGCCCGCGGGGCCAGCGGTGACACCGTCGAATTCGCGGCCAGGCTCGAGTCCTCGTGGAACGACATCGTCACCGTCACAGCCACCCTGTGGTCCACCGGTGATCCGGCTGTGGCGCTGGCGAACTCAACGGTGTATCTCGAGGCGATGGGGCACATCGTCATCGCCTGGATGTGGCTCGAGCAACTCACCGCCGTCGAGGGCAAGAGTGGGGACTTCTACGACGGCAAGCGCCGAGCCGCCCGATACTTCTTCGTGTACGAGTTGCCCAAGGTCGCACCGCAACTCGCTCTGTTGTCGAGCCTGGACCGGACGACGCTGGACATGAAACCCGAGTGGTTCTGACTCTTCAGCGCATCAACAGCGTGAACGAGTGCTCGCGAATCAGAATGCTCGGGCCCGCGGACTCGTACGCCTGATCTGGGTCGCTGGAGAGGCTCTGCTTCCAGTTCCCGGTCGGTAGCGTGAACTCCACCGGCGAGGAGGAGGCATTGACCAGCCACGCGAACACGGCATCGTCTCCCTCGGATGCCATGGCCACCAACATGGACAGCGCGGAATCGTCGGCCCAGTCCTCCTCGCCGAACTGTTGGCCGTCGGCTCGGTGGAAGTCGACGTAGGTCTTCTCGTCGGACTCGCTCGCGTGCCGGAACCAGATCGGTCGTAGCGCGGGATGGTCCCTGCGAAGACGGATCAAATCGGTGGTGAACTGCTGCAGATCGCGATCGCCGCCGGCCCAGTCGAACCAGGACAGCTCGTTGTCCTGGCAGTAGGCGTTGTTGTTGCCGTTCTGGGTCCGTCCGATCTCGTCCCCGCCGAGAATCATCGGCACGCCAGCCGAGAGCAGCAGGGTGGCAAGATGATTGCGTTGTTGACGAGCGCGCAGGGCGAGGATGCCCTCGTCCTCGGTCGGTCCTTCGGCTCCGCAACCCCAGGACCGGTTGTCGGATTCACCGTCCGTGTTGTCCTCACCGTTGGCATCGTTGTGTTTGTCGTCGTAGCTGTTGAGGTCGGCCAGCGTGAATCCATCGTGCGCTGTCACGAAGTTCACACTCGCGAGCGTCGGACGACGGGTGTCCTCGTACACGTCGGGGCTACCGGTGATGCGTTGAGCCAACGCACCGAGCGAGCCCTCCACCCCGCGCCAGAAATCGCGGACGTCGTCGCGGAACTTGCCGTTCCACTCCGACCACCTGGCGGGGAACCCGCCGACCTGATACCCGTGCGTGTCCCAGGGTTCCGCGATTAGCTTCACCGATGCGAGAGTGGGGTCCTGATGCACGAGGCTGAGGAAGGCGCTGTGCATGTCCAGAGCCGAGTCCTGACGGGTCAACGTACTCGCCAGATCGAATCGGAAACCGTCGACGTGCATTTCGGTGACCCAGTAGCGCAGCGAATCCATGATCAACGCGAGCGCGGCGGGATGCCCCACGTTGAGACTGTTTCCGGTACCTGTGGTGTCGAAGTACGAACTGCGATCGGAATCGACCAGCCGGTAGTAGGACCGATTGTCAATTCCCTTCAGCGACAACGTGGGCCCGAGGTGATTGCCCTCTGCGGTGTGGTTGTAGACCACGTCGAGTATGACTTCGATGCCAGCCTCGTGAAGTGCTTTGACCATCGTCTTGAACTCGTCGACCTGGCCTCCCTCGTCGCCCGCACTGCTGTACTCGTTGTGGGGCGCGAAGAAGCCGATGGAGTTGTACCCCCAGTAGTTTCGGCGGCCGTCCTCGAGGAGATGAGAGTCCTGCACGAACTGATGAACGGGGAGTAACTCGACCGCCGTGACTCCGAGGTCTACGAGAGCCGCGATCGCTGCGGGATGGGTCAGACCGGCGTAGGTGCCGCGGAGCGACTCGTCGACATCGGGATGCCGCGCAGTGAAGCCCTTGACGTGCACCTCGTAGACGACGCTGGCATCGAGTGGGATCCGGGGCGGAGTATCGGTGCCCCAGTCGAAATCAGAGTGCGAGACCACCGACACAGGCATGAACGGAGCGGAGTCGACCTCGTTGAGTGTTGCGGGCTCCTCGTGATGGTGAGAGAAGACGGCCTCGTCCCACTCGACCGAACCGGCGACCGCCCGCGCGTAGGGGTCGAGCAGAAGCTTGTCGACGTTGTGCCGCAGACCCTCCGGTGGATCCCAGGGCCCGTCGACGCGCAAGCCGTACCGGGTTCCGTGGTCCAGGCCGTCGACGAATCCGTGGAAGACGTGTCCGGTCCTGCTACCGAGATCGGTGCTGGAGACCTCGTTGTTCGACTCGTCCACGATGACTACCGTGACCGAATCGGCCGTTTCGGAGTAGACGGCGACATCGGCCTTCCCATCGGGCCGCAGCGAGACGCCGAGTGGATACGGCACGGATGTAGACGTACTCGCGGTGGAGGTGCTTTCGGCGGTGGTCTTCGCTGCGGTCATCGCCCCGATCTACCCAGTTCGGTGCCGATGCACACTTGTGGGCACGGCTCGTCTCGGGTCGAATCGCTGAGTCCCACCTCGCCTGTCAGGCGCGCACGTCCCGGACCAGGGGGTTCAGCGGTACACCGTTGTCGATACGCTCGTCGCCATCGCGGGCGAAGCCGTGTCGGGTGTACATCTCGACGAGATAGCTCGGTGAGTCGATTCGGCATCGCGCCTCCCCGACGTCGGCCAGGGCGGCCTGCAACAGTCGTGTGGTGTGTCCGAGTCCACGTTCGGAGCGGCGCGTGCACAGGTGACCGAGCCGGAATTCCTTCTCGCCGCCCACGTTCTCCTCCAGCAGCCGGACCGTTCCGATGACCTCGCCGTCACGTTCGAGCCAGAAGTGCCTGGTGCGAGGCAACAGATCGAATCCGTCGAGCTCCGGGTAGAAGTACGCCTGCTCGACGACGAACACCTCCACGCGCAGTTTCAAGATCGCGTAGAGGCGGTCGGTGTCGAGGTCGGGTGCCCACGACCGGATGAGGGTGGGCGGTCGGCTGGCAACGGTGCCTGTGCTGATCATCGTTATCTTCCCGTGTTCATCGTTCGTGTATCCGTACGTTCCATCAGGCATACCCGCCGTTGCGTAGTTCATGCGTCGCTCGATCAACCCTCGGGCCTCGAAGGCGGCGAGCCAGCCCTCCATTGGAACCGTGGTTGTCCTGGTGAGGCGCGCTACCCGTCGAACCGAGAGAGAATCGCACGCGCGCATCGGATGACGGTCCCGCGGTCATGTGAGACGACGTAGTCGAATCGGCGATCGGACTCGCAACGCCCGCTGCGCAGATCGCGGGCCGACAGCACGCAGCAGTAGAACTGCCCGAGCACCACGATGTTCCATTCCTCGATCAGCGGGTCGGCCGGGTCGAGGTCCGAGTGCGTGATGCCGGGATCGGTCATCCCGCGCATGTCGACGCCGTACACACCGGTGTAGGCGATTCGCGCTGCCATCGCCCGCCATCGCCGACGCGTTGTGGGACCGAACTGACGCGCATGCTGAAAGGTGCCGAGTGTCAGGGTGTCCGGGCCCGAGAGAGCGGCCTGGCATTCGATGTGCGTGCTCATCTCGATCAGTAGTCTCTTGGTACTCGAGGTGGCGAGGTGTTCGGCAGAGGTGATGTCGAAGGGAGATGCAGCCTCGGCGGGCGGGGTGCTCCACGTGGGCGGAAGCCCGGCTGCGACCGGATCCCGGTGTTTCGTGCTGTCGGCCTCGGCCGGTGAGTACAACTCGCCGATACCGAAAGTGGCTCCCATTGCCAGCGCTCTTCTCCGATGCATCTCGGTGTCGATACCGCTGGCAACGATGACGGCGCCCGTGCGTTCGGCCTGTGCTGCCAGGACGTGCAGCGCATGCGCTGCCGCGGTGGTCGGCGCGTCGTTCGCCAACTCTGGCGCAAGGACGATGATGTCCGGTTCGATCAGGGGAAGCAGTGACAACGAATCCGGACGTATACCCACGGAGTCGACGGCCACCACCCTCTGCTGCTCGCGAGCGTTTTCGACCGAACAGAGAGTTTGGGCCGGACTGTCGACGAGAGACTTGGTGTCGACAACCAACGCATCGGACAACAGATCGAATCGGTGTCGCTGTCTGCCGCGTGATTCGAGCTCGACTGCGGGCGTGTGTGCGGTGGTCATGGGCACCGACTCGTTCGGTCACCCGAGTTCGCACACTGCACGCGGACTCTCACGCGGGCACAGCGCCAGCCAGAGTCATCACACTCGTCCGTTCGGTCAGTCCACTGTGGGATCGAATTCTCCTGCCAACAGAAGCTTTGCTCAGCGAAGTTTCTTTGCCGATGCCCGATGGGTAACGAGTGGATAACGGAAATCACGAAGCGGTAACGACGACTCGTGGCAGACTCGGCTTCATGGCGGGCTGGCGTCGAGTCCGTCGAGAATGCCGAGTTAGTTTTGCAGTAGGGGCCGGGCCTCGCCCGGTGTTACTCGAACTCGAGGCGCATGGACCGTGCGGCGAAGTGCAGCAGCAGCACGAAACCGCCGATCGAAACGACGACCGGGGACCACACCACGACCGCCTGCAGTACTGCGACGTCTTCGAACACGACCACGTATGCCGCGATGAATGTCGTAGCAGCGATACAGAAGACGATGTGGAACGCGAGCATCCAGCGTTCGAAGAAGAACCCGACGAACATGCCGATCTCGATGAAGAATGCTGTCTTCGCCAGGGTGATCTCGGGTGGGAAGTCCGCGACGAACGTGGCCCCGAAAATTGCGATGTTCGCGATCACGACGAACGCGAACGCTTCGGTGAGCGTCGGCCAGGGCCCGAAGAGCCAGAACAACCCCATGATGTAGGCCGCGATCATCGACGTCCACTGCACCGCGATTGCGATCGGTGTGGTTGCGCCGTATCCGAACGCCATCTCGAGCGTCACCACGACGGCCATGCTCAGCGTGGCAAGCGCGATCACCTTCTTGACGATGCCGCTCACTGCCAGTGAGGACATCAGGGCCAAACCCCACTCGTAGTGCTCCGTGGACGAATTCACTGACGATCTCGCAGCGGTGGCCATCATTACCCCTTGTGTCCGTACCGGTAGCCGATTGAAACACATGGTTGCTGGCTGCAACCCCATATTCGACGACCGAATGGAACACTCGAACGCGCGATAATCCCCGTGTAATGTGTGCGAATGTCTTTACAAAGTTAGGGGTCGCTATGCGTTTGGGTGTGGTTGGTTACGGAATGGGTGGGCGGTACTTTCACACCCCGTTCATCCAGGCCGCGAACGGGATCGAACTGGTAGGGATCGTCACTCGGTCGACCGAACGCGCCGCGCAGGTCGAGCTCGACGCGCCAGGAACGCCCGTCTACTCGAGCCTGGGGGAACTGATCGACGCAGGAGTCGACGCCGTCACCATTGCGACGCCGCCGGCGACGAGACGCGAACTCGTCCTCGAAGCCCTCTCGCGCGGTGTGCACGTTGTGGCCGACAAGCCGTTCGCTCCCGACCCTGCGGGCGGAGTCGAACTGGTACGCGCCGCAGAGCGCGCCGGGCTGATGCTCAGCGTCTTCCAGAATCGACGGTGGGACGCCGACATCAGGACGTTGAAGGCGGTGCTAGACGGCGGCCGACTCGGACGGGTATGGCGGATCGAGTCGCGATTCGACCTCGACGAGCCGTCGACCCTGTATTACGGACCCGCCGGTGGCCTGCTGCGAGATCTCGGTGCCCACCTCGTCGACCAGGTCCTATGGCTTTTCGGCCCAGCCGCATCGGTGTATGCGCGGATGGATTGGCGCGGGAAGGGAGACGACCGAACCGACAGTGCATTCGTTATCGACATCGACCACGAGAGCGGCGTGCACTCGACTGTCTCTGCGACCAAAGCGAACCACTTTCAGGCCCGGCAACTGCGTGTCTACGGCATCGATGGCAGCTACTACTCGGACGGCACCGACGTCCAGGCGGGTGCAGTGTTCGCGGGACGTCGCCCCAGCGAGAATCCGGCCGAATGGGGATACGAGCTGGAAGAGCGATGGGGAACACTGCGCTCGGTCCACGGCGTGGAAAAGGTTCCCTCCGAACAGGGCAGCTACCAGAGCTTCTACAGTGAATTCGCGGCGGCTGCCAGCGGTGACTTGCCTCAGCCCGTTCCGGGTGCGCAGGTCATTCACACCCTTGAAGTGCTGGACGCTGCGCGCCGCGCTGCTGTCAGCGGTGAGGTCGTCCGCGTGAACTCGACCACGCCGCCGTTCGGATGTGAGTGACCTCGTCGGTGTAGGCCCACGACAGAAAAAGCTCCGCACCTTCGAACACGGTGCGGAGCTTTCACTGGTTACTGCGTGTAGATCAATAGAAGGTCTTGCGGCCACCGATTGCATTGCCTGTGGCGCCGAGGATGGTCAGGACGGCTCCGACGACCACGAGGATGATGCCGATCGTGGTCAGAATGCTGATCGACGCGAAATAGCCGATCAGGGCGAGGATGATTCCCAGGATGATCACTGTTGTGCCTACTTTCGATTCGATGCCGCTGGCCGAGACAACCGCTCTTCGACTGTCGAGCGGTTGCAACTGCACGCCGACAGTGGCCACATGTGGACGCTGACGGCTTGACGGAAGTTCAGTCCGACGCTCCGGGTGGAGAGTCGGACATTTAGGGCTACCCTGCGGCGGAAACGTTCAAACACCGCAGCCTACGATCGCCCTGGGTGGGCGGTCATCGACTGCTCGGCGAATCAGTTTGCTGCTTTTGCAGCGGCCTTCTCGCTCGAAGCGCCGGAGGTGGACAACTGTCCGCCCGAGTTCTCGAGGTGTGCTCGGACGAACCAGTGGAAGAGCTCCAACTGCCCGCTCTGACCGATGAGCAGATCCTCGGTGACGGGATCGATGTCGCCGATCTCGGCAATGGCCTTGCGAGTGTCACCGATGACGCCGGCATAGACGAGGTCCAAGGCGCCCAGATGCTCGATTGCAGTGGCGCGGCCGATGGAGTAGTCGTCCCAGGAACGTCCGTCGACGATCGTTCCGGGAGTGCCCTTCGCTGACGAACCCAAGGTGGCGATGCGCTCGGCCACCTCGTCGGCGAACCCTCGCACCGTCTCGACCTGTGGGTCGAGCATCTCGTGTACGGAGATGAAGTTGGGGCCCACGACATTCCAGTGGATGTGCTTGAGAGTCAGGTGCAGGTCGTTGTACGCGTTCAGGCGGTCCTGCAGCAGAGCAGCGACCCGTGCGCCTTGATCGTTGCTCAATCCGGGAACTGTGTACGAATTCGAATTGGTCATGGTCGGGGGCTACCCAGGGTGCTCGTCTGCGAAACACCCCGGGTAGCAGACATCATTTCTGTTCTGGGTCCTTCGTCGCACCCGGGACGTCCGCGTCGGCGGCGACTTCTTCGAGTTCTTCCTTCTGTGGCCGCTTCAGGCTCAGAACTATCGAGCCGGCAAGCACGATCACGATCACCGCGAGACTGACCAGCGATGGGATCTCCGGGATAGAGGTGCTGATGACCTTGTGGCCGGCCTGCAGGATCAGCTTGACGCCGATGAACCCGAGGATGATGGCAAGGCCCTTGGACAGGTAGTGGAACTTGTCGAGAAGACCCGAAAGCAGGAAGTACAGCGCGCGAAGACCGAGGATGGCAAAGGCGTTCGACGAGTAGACGATGAACGGGTCGTCGCTGACCGCCAGCACTGCGGGCACGCTGTCGACGGCGAAGACGAGGTCTGCCGCCTCGATCGCGACCACGACCGCGAGCAGCGGGGTCGCGACGCGCTTACCGGCTTCCTTGACGAAGAACTTCGTCCCGTCGTACTCGTCGCGAACCGGAATGATCTTGCGGAGCAAACGGACCGCAATCGAGGTGCTCGGATCGTACGAATCGTCCTCGTCCTTCATCAACTTCCACGCGCTGTAGAGCAGAATTGCGGCGAAGACGAAGAGAACGGCGGCGAACTTGCTGACGATGGCCACGCCCGCGGCAAGGAAAATCCCTCGGAAGACCAGCGCGCCGATAACACCGAAGAACAGCACGCGGTGCTGATACTCGCGCGGCACCTTGAAGTATCCGAAGATCAAGGCGAACACGAAGAGGTTGTCGACGGACAGACTCTTCTCGAGCAACCAGGCCGTTGTGTATTCGACACCAGCCGTCGTACCGAGCGTGGCGAAGACGACTCCGCCGAAGATGATGGCGACGCCGACCCATAGAGCGCTCCACCATGCCGCTTCTTTGAAGCCGATGATGTGCGCCCCGCGGTGCGCGAGCAGGTCGATGGCGAGAAGTATGACGATGGTGGCGGCGAACGCCGCCCACGCCCATAGCGGGACGACGTTCATCGGCGGGTGTCCTTACTGGTCGAGATCGTGGAGTCCATCTTCTGGTGCTCCTTCTTTCGGTGGCCGTGATACGGCAGTAGTTCGGCCGCGTTCTTACAAGTGTGCCTGTTCTGATTGCGGCAGTCATCGTCGGAACTTGGACACCTTTGATGGTGGTTTGTTGCCGTAATCAAGCAAGCTGGTGTCTCGACTGGGGCCAGTCGAGAAGACGCGCCGCGTAGACAGCGGTCTGCAGAGTGAAACGCTCGCTCGGATCGGTGACGTCGTGGCCGGTCAATTCGGCGACGCGGGCGAGACGGTAGGTCACCGCGCGAACTGAAAGATGCATCGAGCGAGCCGTCGACGCCGAGTTTCCGCCGGATGCGAAATACGCCAGGAGGGTGGCAAGGAGCGGCTCGGCGCCCCCGCGGGCTGTAGTCAGCGGTGCAAGAACCGTCTCTACCAGGTCGATGATCGCGCTCCGGTCATCGAGCAGAACGCGGTAGACGAGCAGTTCGCGCGCATCGACCACGCGGGCCTCCAGTTCGAGCTTCGTGGCCAGATCCAACGAGTCGAGCGCCTCACGGTACGAGGATGCGACGCCGGCAACGTTCGGGCCGGTGCGTCCGACGCCGATCCGCCGCCACCTACTGCTTGCGTCGTGGTCGGATACGACGGCATCGCGAACGGCGGCGATGACGAATTCCACGGCGCGGTTGTCCGGTGCCGCGAACACCACCACCAGCCGGCCCTCCTTGCTGGCGACCAGGACGTCGGAGTCCCCCTTGGTGCCCTGGACGGCGCGCTCGACCTCGGCGAGCACGGTTGCACCGTCGGTGAACGGCGTGGTGGCGTCGACCACAACGACTGCGTGGGGCCCGGTGAGGTCGATGCCGAAGCTCTCGGCGCGGCCCAGCACCCCGGCGACGTCCGCGCTGCCGGAGAGCAGATCGTCGACGAACTCGCGTCGAGCGGACACCTCGGCTCGCACGACGGTGCGTTTCGCGAGCTGAAAGCCTTCGGCGAGTTCGGCCACAGCGTCGTCGACGGCGTGGAGCATGACCTCGCCGGCCATCACCACGGCGCTCGGGTCCTGCTCGGCGCCCATGACCGCGGGCAGCGTCCGCCACAGTCGCCACGCGGATGACAAGTAGAGGTCGAGGAGAGCGCGTAGAGCTACGCCCTGTCTCGCTGCAGCGCCCCCGTGGGTGCGCAGCGTGCGCAGTTGACGACGCGTCAGCGGTCTCCCGTCGGACACGGCAGAGGACAGCACGTCGAGGAAGTCACCGAGCAGCTCGGTGGGTAGACCGCCTGCATCCTCGGCAGCCAGATCGGCCACGCGTTGTTGACTTGCTTCGCTCGTCGCTGCCGGAAAGTCGCTCGCCATCGGCTTCATCGTATGCGGCCTTGCGGACGCAATCGGCTACCGTTCGAACAAGATCGGCGCCGCGTCGGGGGCGGCGCCGATCCTTCACACCCCAACTGGGGGAGCTGCGCGAGAGTCACTTCGATCGGGCGCCCGCGGCCCGGTCGAGCAGCGGTGTCGTTCGGTACGGAATGAGCTCGCTCATCGCGATGGACATGTTGGTCCGCTCGACCCCGGGGATCTTGAGAATCAGACCGGCGACGCGATAGAGATCGTCGGCGTCGACTGCCGCGATGCGGATGTGCATGTCCGAGGCGCCGGACAACCCGAACACCTCCAACACCTCCGGAATCGTCCGCAGATGATCGGTGACCTCGGAGAGCTTGTGCTGATCCACTCGCGTCGTGACGAAAGCCTGAAGTGCATAGCCGAGGCTGCGCGGGCGAACCCGATGGTCGATGGGAGTGAGAGTGTCCTTCTCTTCCCACCGCGTCAACCGAGCCTGCACGGTGTTGCGGGACATCCCCAGGATGTTTGCCAGTTCCACCCCGGTGGCACGTGGTCGCTCGCACAGAGCCAGCAACAGGCGGGCGTCGGTTCTGTCGAAATCGGTCATCGGTTCAGATTGCCACGAAAGTGGACCACATCATCGACGCGCCGGAGAAAGATCGTCTACGGCCAGGCCTCGGGCCAGAACGTCCTGGGGTATCGGCTCGCCGCGCACAAGTGCAGCGCCGACACGAGCGAGGGCCGCACACGTCTGAATTCCGTAGCCGCCCTGACCTGCGCACCAGAAGAATCCCTCGACGGTTGCGTCGAACCCGACCACCGGCGTCCGGTCCGCGACGAAGCTGCGAAGGCCGGCCCACGAGGAACGAACATGGCGGGTGGTCAGCGTCGTTGCCTCACCGATGGCGTCCAGCGCTCGCGCGATCTCCAGGTCGTCCGGACGCGCATCACAGGGCTCGGTCGGCGTCTCGTCCGCAGGCGAACACAACATCTGGTTGCCCTCGGGCTTGAGATAGAACGACTCGTCGATGTCGCTGAGCGTCGGGAGCCGTGCCAAATCGGCCCCCTCGGGCAGGCCGAGCATGAAAATGGTGCGCCGCAAGGGCTGCAACCCCACCCGCGCAGCACCGGCGAGGTCGGCGACCGAATCCGCCCACGCACCGGCAGCGTTCACCACAACCGGCGCCCGACGTATCGAACCGTCCGAGGACGTCACCTGCCATACCTCACCGAGGCGCTCGAGTGCTACGACACCGCCGGAGGTGACGACGAATCCACCACGAGCCCGCAGGCCCCGCACATACCCCTGATGGAGCGCGTGCACGTCGACCTCCATGGCCTCGGGATCGAACAACGCAGCGTCGATGTGCTCGGCCCGCAGCAGCGGAAACAGTGCGTGGGCCTCCGTGGGTGAGACGAGCTGAGCGCTCGGCGCCAGTTCGTGTACCTGGTGAAAGAGGGATTCGAGCGCGTCGCCACGTCCGCGTACCGCGAACTGCAGCAGCGAGCGGGGTGAGAGCAATGCGCTGTCCCAGAACTCGGGCGGGTCGGTGAGGAACTCCCGACTAGCCGAGGTCAGTGCCCGAATCGGAGCGTTTCCGTACGTCTCGAGGAATAGTGCCGCCGAACGCCCCGTCGTGTGGAAGGCGAGAGCCGCCTCCTGTTCGAGCAAGCACACTGCCCGATCCCGCGACAGTTCACAGGCGATCGACACACCCGCGATGCCGCCGCCCACGACGATGACATCGAACTCGTGCCGTGCATTCATTGACGCAGACTATCGCCCGTCCGTTAGGCGGGAGGTTCGTTACTGTCAGGTCATGCCAGAGAGCTATGTCCCCGTTTCGGATTCGCCGGTCGGTCAGTTTCGGTTGTCCGGGGCTTGGAATTTTCGTGATGTCGGTGGCGCACGCACGGTCGACGGTCGGGCCGTTCGTGGCGGCGTCCTGTACCGCTCGTCCGAGCTCAGTCGTCTCGACGACGCCGGCGGCGCCGAGCTGACGCGGTTGGGGATCGTTCGCGTGTTCGACCTGCGCGGCGCGCCTGAGATCGAACGAAGTGGTCGAGATCGAGTCCCGCACGGCGTCGCCGTGCACAACCTGCCGTTCGACGATCGCCGGCGCACACATACCCCGCACGAGGTCGACGTGTCCGTCGAGCAGGCGCAGAGGCAATACATGATGCGCGCGTACACCTCGTTTCCGTCGCTCGACGGCGCCAAGCGTGCGATCAACGGCGTTGCCTCTGCCCTGGCCCGCGGCGACGGGCCCGCGCTGGTGCACTGTGCAGCGGGCAAGGACCGAGCCGGGTGGACCGTCGCGACCATTCTGCGGGCGGTCGGCGTCACCGAGGAGGACGTGCTGGCCGACTATCTGGCCAGCAACGACGCGATCGAACCGCTACGTGCGCATGTGCAAGCCGTCTGGGAAAGAGGCGCGGACGGGGCTCCCGTGGAGCTGTCCGATGCCGTACTCGGCGTCACCGAGGAGTACTACCGCAGGGGCTTCGAGACTGTGGACTCGATGTACGGGTCGTTCGACGGATATCTCGACGCACTCGGGTTCGACGGTGACTCGGTCAGCGCATTGAACGCAGTATTACTGGACGCGAGAGCCTGACGCGTACCCTGTCCACCATGCGTACTGGCGATATCGCGCCGGATTTTCGACTTCCGGATCACGAAGGGAACATCCGGTCGCTCGGTGACATGGTGGCCGATGGCCCTGTGGTTCTGTTCTTCTATCCCGCCGCCTCGAGTCCGGTCTGCACGGCCCAGGCTTGTCACTTTCGTGATCTGGGGGCATCCTTCGCGGCCTTGGGCGCTCAGCGCGTCGGGATAAGCACCGACACCGCAGACAGACAAAGCCATTTCGCAATGCAGCGCGCCTTCGACTACCCGTTGCTTTCGGACTCGGACGCAACGGTCGCGGAACAGTTCGGTGTGCGCCGGGGTAATTGGATGACGAGATTCCGGCGTCGCCGAGATCTGGAGAGGCGCAGATCGCATGCGGCGAAGCGGGGGATTGTCAGAAGACTGCTTTCGGTGAAGCGGACTACCTTCGTCATCGACCGACATCGAGTGGTGCGACTGAAGGTGACGAGCGAGCGCGCGCACGTCCACGCGGACAGGGCGCTGGACTTTTTACGCTATCTGGCCTGAAGTGTTTTCGCCGCTGAAGAGGGCTGTGTACACGGCAGGCTTCTTGTTTTCCGCAGGTGAATCGGCAGAGGTATCGTCAATGTGGCTGAACAAAGCCTCGTTCTTCTTGGATGGTTCCATCCCACGAGCATGCTCTCCGTTCGAAGAAAACGCCACCCGGACGCGCGCAGCGGTCGCCTGCAAAATTATCGAAGATCAACGTGTTTGAAACGCAATCTGCCGGGGTGCAACACTGACGCCGTGCTCGATGCAGAAACCGTCCTTGGTGGAATACGCCGCTATCCCGATGCCGAGGCCCCGAATTTGTTCGCCGTCGATGCGGCGGATCGGCTGGTGCTCGACACCGTGGCCGAGCGAGACGCCGAATTGGTCGACCGCACGATCGCGGTCATCAACGACCGTTACGGTGCGCTGACGCTCGGTGTCGCGGCACGGCACGGCATCACGGGCATTCGGGTGCACCAGGACTCCGTTACGGGCGAGCTCGCGCTCGCGCGCAACGCCGCAGATGCAGGGCTAACAGGTGTTTTCAGCCATCACGACCTCGGCGAGGATCTTCTGGACGGTGTCGATGTGGTGCTGATGCAGCTGCCCCGCAGCCTGGCCGAGCTCACTGAGATCGCCGAGACGATCGCCCGCTTCGCCGCACCCGAGGTGCAGGTCTACGCGGGCGGTCGAGACAAGCACATGACTCCGGCGATGAATGCGGTGTTGGGCGCGTCGTTCGAATCTGTCAGCGCAGGTCGTGGGCGGCAGAAGGCACGCGTGCTGAGCGCCTCGCGCCCGATCCGACCGTCGGCGTTGTCCTATCCGGTCAGCGAGTTCATTGGTGACATAGATCTCACCGTTCTCGCGCACGGTGCGGTGTTCGCGGGCGCAAAGTTGGACATCGGGACGAGATTCCTGGGATCGTTCGCCGCTCGCATGAAGCCGGATGCATCCGTCGTCGTCGACCTCGGTTGCGGTACCGGGATTCTCGCGTGTCTGCTTGCCCGGACCCACGACACCGCGCGTGTCATGGCCACCGACAGATCGGCCGCGGCAGTGGCGTCTGCGCGGGCCACGGCGTCGGCGAACGGTGTCGTCATCGATGTGTTCCGCGACGACGCCATGGCGACGCTGCCCTCTTCGTCGGTCGATCTGGTGGTGTGCAACCCCCCGTTTCACGAGGGCGCGTCGCTGCACACGGGCAGCGCGGAGAAACTGTTCGCGGCGGCGGGGCGGGTGCTGCGTCCCGGCGGCGAGATGTGGACGGTCTACAACACCCATCTCGGGTACCGGCAGGCGCTGTCCAATGCAGTCGGGCCGACCGAGGTGGCGGGGAAGAACAAGAAGTTCACCGTCACCCGGTCGGTACGTTGACCGCTATTCGACCGGTCCGCCGTCCTCCGGTGTCCCGCTGATCTGGCCGCGATCCATACCGCGGTCTTCCACCAGGGTCCCTTCGACGATCTCGGCTTGACGCTGCCCTTCGGCATAGTCGATATCGGGATTCTCGTCCGATTCGACGAGCTCGTGGTCGACGAGCTCCTCGGTCAGTTCCTCGTCGGGGATCTCGTTGACCGAACGCTCTTCCTCCTCCGCTGCGGTATCGGGTTCTTCCTCGGCGAGCTTCGCGTCGAGGCTTTCACCTTCGCGGGCCTCCTCGAGGGTGGTCCCGAACTTGTCCGCCTCGCTCCAGCGATCCGGCGCGTCGACCACGGTGTCACCGTCGTCGTTGCGCACTTCGTCCGAGTCGAGGCTTTCGCTCTGATCGAGTGTCTGGTCCGGTCCGTCTTCGATACTCATGTACCGAATCATGCCCCCAATTCGCGCAGGAGAAACTCTTCCGCTCGCGGACGCGTTCCGCTGGGCGGCGCGGTAGAGTCCGAATTGTCGTAAAACGGTCGTAGTCCGGCTGGGAACTTTCGTCCGTATATGAAACGTTCTACTTACGACTGTCGAGGAACTCCTCGAGCACGGCCTGAATCCATGAAGGGAAGAAACACGGTGCGCACCTCAAGCAACCCGGTGTTCCGCAACCTGCCCAAGCAGGGAGGCGGCGGATACGCCACTTTCGGCACTGCGACGGCAGGCGCCTCGCAGGCTGCACAGCAATTCGGCCAGCCGGCCACGGCTGCCGACCCGTATCGGACCGGACCCACGTCGCGGTCCATGACCATCGACGATGTCGTCACCAAGACGGGCATCACGCTCGGTGTCTTGGCTATCACGGCAATCGTGTCCTACCTGTTGGTCGACAACAACGGAGATCTTGCGGTCCCATTCGTCGTCGGCGGCGGACTCATCGGCCTCGTACTCGTACTGGTCGCGGTGTTCGGCAAGAAAATGGACAACAAGGCCCTCGTTCTCGCCTACGCCGTCGCGGAGGGCTTCTTCCTCGGTGCGCTGTCGTTCATGTTCACCGATATCAGCTTCGGTGGCGCAGGTGGTAGCACCCTCATCGCGCAGGCAGTGCTCGGAACGTTCGGTGTGTTCTTCGGCATGCTGGTCGTCTACAAGACCGGCGCCATCCGGGTCACCCCTCGCCTGACTCGAATGATCGTCGGCGCACTCATCGGTGTCGTCGTCCTCGCACTCGGCAACCTCGTCGCGGGCTTCTTCATGGACGGTGGCCTCGGCCTTCGCGACGGCGGCCCGGTCGCCATCATCTTCAGCCTCGTCTGCATCGGCATCGCGGCCTTCAGCTTCCTGCTGGACTTCGATCAGGCCGACCAGCTGATCCGTGCTCAGGCGCCGGAGAAGGCAGCCTGGGGCGTCGCACTCGGACTGACGATCACCCTCGTGTGGCTGTACGTCGAAATCCTGCGTCTGCTCAGCTACTTCAACAGCGACTAGTTACTCGCACGAAAAGGCCCCGCACTCCGATGAGTGCGGGGCCTTTTTCGTTGCGTGTTCGGTGTGCCTGGTTGCACACAAGTCGCGTCCAGCAGTCACATTCGACCCTCGCGCAGCGATTTGTGTGCACCTAGGACTCGAGCGCTCAGCTCAGGCGTTCGAGCACCATTGCCATACCCATGCCGCCGCCGACGCACATGGTTTCGACACCGAACGTCTTGTCCTGCGTCTGCAGGTTGTTCAGCAGCGTGGTGGTGATGCGAGCACCGGTCATTCCGAACGGGTGACCGACGGCGATGGCGCCACCGGAGACATTCAACTTGTCGTGATCGATGCCCAGGTCGCGGGCCGAGCCGAGAACCTGCACGGCGAAGGCCTCGTTGATCTCGAACAGGTCGATGTCGGAGATCGACATTCCGGCGATGGCCAGCGCCCGGCGGGTGGCCTCGATCGGGCCGAGTCCCATGATCTCGGGTGAGGTGCCCGTGACGCCGGTGGAGACGATCCGGGCGAGCGGGGTCAGTCCCAGCGCCTTCGCCTTGGTGTCGCTCATGATGACGAGCGCCGCTGCGCCGTCGTTGAGTGGGCACGCGTTGCCCGCGGTGATCGTGCCGTTCGGCCGGAATACCGGCTTGAGCTGGCTGATCTTGTCGTAGGTGGTGCCGGCGCGGGGACCGTCGTCGGTGCTGACGACGGTGCCGTCGGGCAACGTGACAGGAGTGATCTCACGTTCGAAGAAGCCGGAGGCGATTGCTTCCTCGGCGCGGTTCTGGCTGCGTACGCCCCAGTGGTCCTGCTCCTCGCGGCCGATTCCGGTCAGCAGGGCGACGTTCTCGGCGGTCTGCCCCATCGCGATGTATGCATCGGGAAGCTCTCCGCTTTCACGCGGATCGGTCCAGCTGTCGGCGCCTTCTTCCTGGGCCTTCTTGGTGCGTGCTTCGGCGTCGGCGAAGTGCGGGTTGTGGCTGGCGGGCAGCGAGTCGGAGTTGCCGTGCACGAAACTCGAGACGCTCTCGACGCCGGCGGAGATGAAGACGTCACCCTCGCCTGCCTTGATGGCGTGCAGCGCCATGCGGGTGGTCTGCAGCGACGAGGAGCAGTAGCGCGTGATCGTGGTGCCGGGGAGCGAGTCGTAACCGAGGAGGACGGCGACGATGCGTGCGAGGTTGTTGCCCTGCATGCCTCCGGGAAGACCACACCCGAGAAGCAGGTCGTCGATGTCCAGAGGATCGAGCTCGGGGACCTTCGCGAGCGCTGCGGCCACCATCTGCACGGTCAGATCGTCGGGACGAATGTCCTTGAGCGATCCCTTCATCGCGCGGCCGATCGGTGAACGAGCGGTACTGACGATCACTGCCTCTGGCATGAACTCTCCTTCGTTGGATGCTGCATTGCGTACGGCGGAAGCTATCGCTACTGCGCAAGTCGACGCCGAGTAGGCGTGGCCCGTTGTTCGAACTTATCGCTCCTCGGTCTGCGCTCGGATCTCGGCACCTCGTCTGCGCAGGAACCGATCTACCGACGCCGCAGCTCGCGGAATGAACCGGCGTGATTCTGCCGCTGCGGAAACCTCGGGCAAGTCGGGGAGCGGGCCTCCGTGCCACTCGCCCAGCGCGGCGGCCAGCACCGGGAGAAGCTGCCTCGCCGCGAGCTCGTAGCCCGCTGCAGAAGGATGGAACCGGTCTGCGGAGAACATGGTGTCCGGCGCCGCAAGAAACTCCGGTGCCAGCAGATCGGCCAGCGCCACCGGGTATCCGCCCGCCTTGATCGTCTGCTCGGCCTGAGCCTTGGCCAGGCGCAGACCCCAATTGCGCACGAGCGTTCGCAGGGGCTGCGGGATGGCCGTCACGACGCCGAGGTCGGGGCAGGTGCCGACGGCGACGACCGTTCCCTTCGCCGTCAGCCGTTCCACCGCGTTGCCGAGCCGCGTCGCGGAACCGGCGACCGAGAACTTCTTGGTGACGTCGTTGGCGCCGATGAGGATGATCGCCGCGTCCGGCGCCGGGCCGGCGACGAACATGGCGTCGACCTGACCTTCCAAGCCCTTGGATGTGGCGCCGCCGATGGCTTTGGTACTCAGCCGTACTCGTTTTCCGGTCTCGTCGGCGAGGCCGCGAGCGACGAGCACGCCGGGAACCTCGTCGGCGACCGTGCAGCCGACCCCAGCTGCTGTGGAATCACCGAAGACCATCAGGTGAATATCTGCCGAACTGTCGAAGCGCCACCGCTCGGGGGTGAGGTCCCCGGGGCCGTAGACACCGTCGGCCTCGGGTGGCCGAGCAGTGTTGCGACCGATGACGCCCCGGGCCGACGTCGCCTGCGACATCAGATGCCGGTACGCGGCCCAGGACACAGTTCCCGCCGAAGAGCCCGCGACCACCGTTGCGGCACCGGCCTTGGCCGCGGTTCGCCACTTCTTCAACGGCACTGCTTGTCTCCTTCGATACGGGCCACCACACCATCGTATTCATCCGGGCGATGCGTCAGAGCCGTACCGCTCGACGCACGGCGCGGCGTGTGTGGAAAAGACGGCATCTGGGAAGATGAAGGCATGCGCATTGCTCAGCACATCACCGAACTCATCGGCAACACCCCGTTGGTCAAGCTTTCCTCCGTTGTCGGCGACGACGCGGGGACGGTTGCAGCCAAGATCGAATACCTCAACCCGGGCGGTTCGTCGAAGGACCGCATCGCGGTGAAGATGATCGACGCGGCCGAGGCGGCCGGCGAGTTGAAGCCGGGCGGCACCATCGTCGAACCCACGTCGGGCAACACCGGTGTCGGGCTGGCCCTCGTCGCGCAGCAGCGCGGCTACAAGTGTGTGTTCGTCTGCCCGGACAAGGTCGGCGAGGACAAGCGCAATGTCCTGCGGGCGTACGGAGCCGAGGTCGTGGTGTGCCCTACAGCGGTGGCCCCGGAGGATCCGAACAGCTACTACAGCGTGTCCGATCGCCTCGTGCGTGAGATCGACGGCGCGTGGAAGCCCAACCAGTACGCCAATCCCGCCGGTCCGCAGAGCCACTACGAGACCACCGGCCCCGAGATCTGGGCCGACACCGACGGCAAGATCACCCACTTCGTCGCGGGCGTCGGTACCGGCGGCACGATCTCCGGCACCGGCAAGTACCTGAAGGAGGTCTCGGGGGGCAAGGTCAAGGTCGTCGGCGTAGACCCCGAAGGCTCCGTCTACTCCGGCGGCACCGGGCGGCCGTACCTCGTCGAGGGCGTCGGCGAGGACTTCTGGCCCACCGCCTACGACCCCTCGATCCCCGACGAGATCATCGCTGTCTCCGACGCCGACTCGTTCGACATGACGCGCCGGCTCGCCCGCGAGGAAGGCCTGCTGGTCGGCGGATCTTGCGGGATGGCTGCGGTCGCGGCGATTCAGGTCGCCGAGCGCGAGGGCCCCGACGCTCTCGTCGTGGTGCTGCTGCCCGACGGTGGTCGCGGATACCTCGCCAAGATCTTCAACGACTCCTGGATGTCCTCGTACGGTTTCCTTCGTACGCGTCTGGACGGCACAACCGAGGAGACCTCCGTCGGAGAGGTGCTGCGCGGGAAGTCGGGGGCAATCCCGGACCTGGTGCACACGCACCCGTCGGAAACCGTTCGCGATGCCATCGAGATCCTGCGTGAGTACGGCGTCTCGCAGATGCCGGTCGTCGGCGCCGAGCCGCCCGTCATGGCCGGTGAGGTGGCGGGCAGCGTCACCGAACGCGACCTGCTCAGCGCGGTCTTCGAAGGCCGTGCTGCGCTCGCCGATTCGGTGGCTCAGCACATGAGCGATCCGTTTCCGCTGATCGGTGCAGGCGAGACTGTCTCCGACGCGACGAAGGCGCTCGGCGAATCCGATGCACTGATGGTCGTCGAAGAGGGCAAGCCCGTCGGCGTCATCACCCGGCACGACCTGCTCGGATTCCTGAGCAAAGGCGCCTAGCGGCGCATGTGCGCGGAAATACATAGTCCGCTATGTATTTCCGCGCACATGCGTGAAGCGCCTACCGGAACGCGCTCGACCCGGTCAGCGCCTGCCCGATCACCAATTGATGAACCTCTGACGTGCCCTCGTAGGTGAGGACCGATTCGAGGTTGTTGGCGTGCCGGAGCACCGGGTATTCCAGAGTGATGCCGTTGGCGCCGAGGATGGTGCGGCACTCCCGGGCGATTGCGATCGCTTCCCGGACGTTGTTGAGCTTGCCGAGGGAGACCTGCTCGCCGCTCAGTTCGCCCTTGTCCTTGAGCCGCCCGAGGTGCAGGGCCAGTAGCTCTCCCTTGCCGAGCTCGAGGGCCATGTTGGCGAGCTTGGCCTGGGTCAGCTGGTATCCAGCGAGGGGCTTGTCGAAGACCTCACGGGTCTTGGAGTATTCGACGGCGGACTCGATGCAGTCGCGGGCCGCGCCCATCGCCCCGAAAACGATGCCGAAGCGGGCCTCGTTCAGGCAGCTCAACGGGCCACGGAGACCCTCGGCCTCGGGCAGCATCGCGTCGGCGGGGAGTCGGACGTCTTCGAAGACGAGCTCGCCGGTGATGGACGCGCGTAGTGAGAGTTTCTTCTTCACCGTGTTCGCGGTGAACCCCGGCGTGTCGGTTGGGACGATGAAGCCCCGCACTTTGTGGTCCGTCTGGGCCCACACGATCGCGACGTCCGCGACGGGACCGTTGGTGATCCACATCTTGCTGCCGTTGAGGATCCAGTCGTCGCCGTCCTTCTTGGCGCGGGTGAGCATGCCGCCGGGATTGGAGCCGAAGTCCGCTTCGGTCAGACCGAAGCAGCCGATGAGTGATCCCTCGGCCATCCCGGGCAGCCACTGCTGTTTCTGGTCCTCCGATCCGAACTTCCAGATCGCGAACATCGCGAGCGAGCCCTGAACCGACACCAGGCTGCGGATGCCGGAGTCCATCGCTTCGAGCTCGAGGCAGGCCAGCCCGTACGCGGTCGCCGAGGTGCCGGCACACCCGTATCCCTCGAGGTGCATGCCGAGGAGTCCGAGCGCGCCCAGTTCCTTGGCCAGCTCGCGCGCGGGGACGGTGCCCTCCTCGAACCAATCTGCCAGGTGTGGCCGGATCCGCTCGTTGCCGAGTTTGCGGACCGTGTCCCGAATCTGCCGTTCCTCGGTGTCGAGGAGAGAGTCGATCGCGAATAGTTCATCGACGCTCTGTGAGCGGAGGGATGTCTTCTCGGTCACGGTGCCTCTTTCTGATCAGGGATGTCTTCGCAGGCTACCCACGCGAGCGGCGGACGCGATAGAGAATGCGCGCGGTCGCCCACTAGGCTGAAAGCCATGAGTGAGCAGCGCAGCAAGGCAGAGCAGGGATTCTCCACCAAGGCCGTTCATGCCGGTTACGAACCGGATCCGCTGACCGGTGCCGTGAACGTTCCGATCTACGCCAGCTCGACGTTCGCTCAGGACGGCGTCGGCGGCATGCGCAACGGCTTCGAGTACGCCCGCACCGGAAATCCGACGCGTCGGCCACTCGAAGCCAACCTGGCTGCCATCGAGTCCGGGAACTACGGGCGCGCGTTCTCCTCGGGCATGGCCGCGACGGACGCGCTGCTCCGGGCAGCGTTGCGGCCCGGCGATCACCTCGTCATCCCCAACGACGCCTACGGTGGCACCTTCCGGCTGATCGACAAGGTCTTCACTCAGTGGGGCATCGAGTACTCGGTGGCCGCGGTGTCGGATGTGGACGCGGTCCGCGACGCGATCCGCCCCAACACGAAGCTGGTGTGGGTCGAGACACCGACCAACCCGCTGCTCAATATCGGTGACATCGCCGCGCTCGCCGAGGTCGCGCACGAGAAGAATGCCAAGCTCGTCGTGGACAACACGTTCGCCTCGCCCTACCTGCAGCAGCCGTTGCAGCTGGGTGCCGACGTGGTGTTGCATTCGACCACCAAGTACATCGGGGGCCACTCCGATGTGGTCGGCGGCGCGCTGATCACCGACGACGAAGAACTCGATGCGGCGTTCGCCTTCCTGCAGAACGGTGCCGGCGGAGTCCCGGGCCCGTTCGACGCGTTCCTGACGCTGCGTGGCATCAAGACGCTCGCGCTGCGGATGGAGCGTCACAGCGACAACGCGGAGAAGCTCGTCGACCTGCTCGACGGCCATCCCGCGATCTCCACGGTCATCTATCCCGGTCTCGCATCGCATCCCTCGCATGTGGTCGCGGCCAAGCAGATGCGACGGTTCGGCGGCATGATCTCGGTGCGGCTGGCAGGCGGCAAGCAGGCGGCGTTGGACTTCTGCTCGCGTACCGAGGTGTTCACGCTCGCGGAATCGCTCGGTGGTGTCGAGTCGCTCATCGAGCACCCCGGGGCCATGACGCACGCGTCGACGGCCGGGTCGCTGCTCGAGGTGCCGGACGATCTGGTGCGGCTGTCGGTCGGTATCGAGGACGCGGCCGATCTCGTCGGTGACATCGAGCAGGCTCTGGGTCGGTAGGGGAATGATCGTCGCCTTGATCGACTCGGGGCTCGGGTTGCTGCCGACGGCGGCGCGACTGAGAACGCTACGTCCGAGGCTGGATCTGATTCTGCTGATGGATCCGGACGAGGCGCCCTGGGGACCCAAGCCCGACGCCTGGGTGGTTGGTCGAGTGCTCGCCGCGGTCGATCGGGCGGTCGCTGCAGGCGCTGAGGTGATCGTGTTGCCGTGCAACACCGCCAGTGTGACTGCGTTGGCGCACGTGCGCGCCCATCTGGGCGCGGGTGTTCCGGTGGTGGGTACGGTTCCCGCCATCAAGCCTGCGGCGGCAGAGAGCGAGCGCATCGCGATCTGGGCGACTGCGGCGACGACGGCGAGTTCCTATCAGGCTCGGTTGGTCGAGGAGTTCGCGGCCGGCCGGACGGTGACGCCTGTGGCCTGTCATGGGCTCGCGGATGCGATCGATCGTGGCGACACGGACGGTGTGTCGGCGGCGATCCGGGCGGCCGCGGCATCGACACCCGAGGACGTGGAGTCCGTCGTGTTGGGTTGTACGCACTATCCGCTGGTGGTGGACGAGATCCTCGCGTCGCTGCCCGCCGGCACTCGGCTCTACGACAGTGCCGAGGCCGTGGCCCGGCAAACCCTGCGACGTATAGACGAGCTCGGCGGTCCTGACGAAGGGTCCGGATCGGTGACGGTCTCGCTGAGCGGACGAGCCGGTGACTTACCGGCCAGTGCGCTCGCGCACCGAGAGGGCGCCTTGCTGACCAACCACCGCTGTGGGATCATTCGTTGATCTGAACAATTGCTCAGATGAACGTCTGGAGAGTCGATGGTGCGACGTGCGTGGGTCGTCGCGGCTGCAGTCGGCGCACTCGCACTCACCTCGTGCAGCGCCCCGACCGATCCGGCCGCAGCTTCGGCCGACGCCGGCATCGTGCTCGCCGACGGGCACGAGCTCGGTGGATACAACCCGGTCGCCGGATTCGGCTCCGCGGGTGAGGCGAAGATGTACGACGGTTTGTTGCGCCTCGACGGTGCCCCGGGGTTGCCGGGCTTCGAGCCCGCCCTCGCCGCCGAATTGCCGACCCCCAACGCCGACGCGACGGTGTGGACGGTCCCATTGCGCGAGGGCGTCACCTTCTCCGACGGCTCGACCTTCGAGGCCGCGGATGTGGTGGCCACCTACGAGGCCATCGAAGACCCGGCCTCGGCGTCGGAGGTGCGATCCTCGTTCGACATGATCACCTCCGTCGTCGAGCTCGATCCGCACACCGTCGAATTTCGACTGGCCCATCCGTACGCGGCCTTCGAGACCAAGCTGCTCATCGGGATCGCTGCCTCGGAGGCGCTGGCGGAACCGGGCCTGGCCGCCGAGTCGGAGCTGAACACCGCGCCTGTCGGAACCGGGCCGTACAAGCTCGTCGATCTCACACCCGACCGCGCTGTCTTCGAGGCCAACGAGGACTACTGGGACGGGGCACCGGAGGTGAAGAAGCTGACGCTGCTCTACGTTCCGGACGACAACACTCGCGCTCAGCGAATGGCCTCCGGCGAGATCGACGGGACGACTCTACCTCCGGTGCTCGCGCGAACCTTCGACGACCGGGAAGCGATGACGGTGTCCGCCAACACTTCCGCCGATTGGCGTGGGGTGTCGATGCCCACCGACAATCCGGTCTCCGGTGACCCGGCGGTGCGGATGGCGCTCAATCTCGCTGCCGACCGAGCGTCCATGGTCGACAACGTGCTCGCCGGATACGGTCGAGAAGCCGCCACTCCCATGCCCGACGCGTACGGCGACGCGTACGAGCCCGAGGCCGTATTCGCCTACGACCCCGCTGAAGCAGAACGGTTACTGAGCGAGGCCGGCTGGATCGACGGTTCCGACGGGATCCGCTCCCGGGACGGCATCCGCGCCGAGTTCACCGTGATGTACAACTCCGCCGACACCGTACGCCGAGATCTGGCTCAGGCCTTCGCATCCGACGCACTTGCGGTAGGCATCGAAGTGAATCTCGAGGCGCTTTCGTGGGATCGGATCGACCCGCGGATCTCCTACGATTCGACCCTCATGGGCGGTGGCTCCGAACCGTACGACCCGGACACGCAGGCATACAACGCGCTGCACTCGGTGTTCCTCGAACCCGGAGTGGGCAGCATCTACGACAACGCGAGCGACTATTCCAATCCTGCGGTCGACTCGGCTCTCGAAACGGGACGCCGAAGCCTGGACCCAGCTCAGCGCAGTGCCGCCTACCGAGACATGCAGCGGGCGTATGTCGCCGATCCCGGCTCGATCTTCCTGGTCTTCCTCGATCACACCTACGTGTCGAAGACTTCCGACTGGACGATGTCCGGGCCCATCCTCGAACCGCATTCGCACGGCGTCACCTGGGGGCCGTGGTGGTCGTTGCAGACGTGGACACCGCAATCATGACGGCAACCATCACCCCGGCCCCGGTATCGGCGACGGCCCGCCGCGACCGACACAGCAGACGCCGCCGAATTCTCGGGATGATCGGACGACGGCTACTGTTCGTCGTCCCCGTCTGCGCGGGCGTGTCCGCAGGGTTGTTCGCAGCCGCCGCGGCCTCGCCCTTCGACCCGTTGGTCTCCTACCTCGGCGCGCGATACACCAGCACGTCCGAAGCGGACAAGGCGATTCTCGCTGAACAACTCGGCTTCCACCAGCCCTGGTACTCGACCTATCTGCAGTGGCTGCAGGGTGTGTTCACCGGCGATCTCGGCACATCGAGAACGTTCGGCCAGCCGGTCGCCCAGGTTCTCACCGAGCGCCTTCCGTGGACGCTGTTGCTCGCCGGCACCGGACTGTTGCTCGCTGCGGCGGTGGCGCTGGTACTCGGTGTCGCCGCCGGAATGCGCCGAGGCGGAATGCTCGATCGTGTACTCACCGGCCTCTGCATCACTGTGCAGGGGCTGCCGCCATTCGTGCTGTCGTTGGGGGCCATCGCGCTGTTCGCCCTCGGGCTCGGGTGGTTGCCGGTAGCGGGCCTGTCCGACGGGGGAGCAGACCCGACCGTCGCAGGAGTAGCCGAACACATGGTGCTGCCCGTTGCAGTGCTCGCGGTGTCGCAGGTGCCGTGGCTGTTGCTCGTTGTCCGCGAGTCGGTATCGGCCTCGCGGAGCGAGGACTACGTCGCAGGAGCGCTGGCGCGGGGTATCCCCGATTCCACGGTGACCCGCCGACACATCGTGCCGACATCGTTGGCTCCGTTCGTCAATGTCGTGGGAGTGCGGTTGCCCGAGCTCGTCGTGGGCGCGGTGCTGGTGGAAGAGGTGTTCTCCTGGCCCGGTATAGCGGGCGCAGTCGTCACCTCGGCCCGCGATCTCGATATGGCACTGCTGGCCGTGCTCACCGTGGGCACCACGCTGGCGGTGATGATCGGCTCTCTCTTCGCCGACGTCGTGGCGGCGATGCTGGATCCGCGGGTGGCCACCGATGGGTAGGCGCAGGCTCGTGGTGGCGGCGGTGCTTCTGGGTCTGTTGACGCTCTATGCGATCGCAGTTCCGTGGTTGTCCGGCGTCGACGATCGGATCACCGATTTCGCCTCCGCCCGGCAGGGGCCATCGGCCTCGCACTGGTTCGGTACCGACTCCGCAGGCCGAGATCTGTTCGTTCGCAGCGCCTCCGCCATCCGCACCTCGCTTCTGATCGCGGCGGCCTGTGCGGTGCTCGCGACCGTGCTGGGCACCGTGGTCGGAGTTTTCGCAGGCGTGTGGGGCGGATGGGTCGACCGGGTGGTCATGCGCTCGACCGACGCGATCAATGCGCTCCCACACCTGCTCCTCGGGATCGTCATCGTAGCGATGTTCCGCGGGAGCATCACGGCGATCGTGCTGTCGATAGCTCTGACGCATTGGACCCAGGTGGCGCGGATAGTCAGATCGGAAATCCTCGGCCTACGCGGGCGCCCCTTCGTCGACGCCGCCGTCGCTGCGGGTGCGAGCCGAGCGCACGTCATCGGACGCCACATGTTCCCGGCCGTGATGCCGCAGGCACTGATCGCCGTGGTACTGCTGCTGCCACATGCCATCTGGCACGAGTCGACGCTCTCGTTCCTGGGTTTCGGTTTGCCACCGCACGAACCGAGCCTGGGCACATTGCTGTCGGAGGCGCGCAGCTCGCTGCTTCTCGGTGGATGGTGGACCCTGGTCTTCCCGGCCGGCATCCTGGTGCTGGCCACGGTGTCGGTGGCTCTCGCCGGGTCCGCGCTGCGAACCGCCGTCGCACCGCCTGCCCCCGCCGAACTGCGATTGTGAGAACCCTGCTGTGACCGCGCTGCTGATCGAGAACCTGACGGTACGGATCCCGCTGCCCGGGGGCGCGAGCGTGCATGCGGCGAGCAATGTGGACCTGGCCGTCGACGCCGGCACAGTTACGGCGCTGGTGGGCGAATCGGGTTGCGGCAAATCGGTTCTCGCATCGGCGGTGTTGGGCATGCTGCCACCGGGGTCGAGCGTCACCGGCTCGGTCACCGTCGTCACCGCCGACCGACGCATCGACCCGTTCACCGACTCCTCGTTCCGTGGCCGCGACGTCGGACTCGTTCCGCAGTCCGCGTCCTCGTACCTGACGCCGGTGCGGACGGCTCGGTCTCAGCTCGAAGAAACGATTCGGGTACTCGGGTCCGGCCGCACCTCCGAGGAGTTGGCGCGCATGGTCGGTCTGGACCCCGCGCATCTGGACTGCTATCCGCACGAGTTGTCCGGCGGGATGGCTCAGCGGGTCGCTTTCGCGGGTGCGCTCGTCGGAGATCCCGCGGTGATCATCGCGGACGAGCCGACGGCCAACCTGGACCGCGAGCTCGCAGATCGCGTGCTGGGACTTCTCCGCCGATCCGCCGACGACGGTGCTGCCGTTCTGCTCGTCACCCACGATCTGGCGTCGCTGATGCGCTCGGAGGTAGCGGACAGGGTTGCGGTGATGTACGCCTCGCGGATCATGGAAACAGGACCGGCCTCACTCGTGTTCGAGGACCCACTGCATGACTACACACGAGATCTGCTGGGCGCATTGCCTTCTCGCGGATTGATACCGATTCCGGGGATGCCGCCGCAGTTGACCGATCTGCCGGACGAGTGCGTCTATCACCTCCGTCGTCCCACCTCCGTGCACTCCGGGGGGCGCACCGCTCTCGTCACGGTCGGGCAGCGGAGCTACCGGACCAGGGTGAGCGCGTGAGCCTCGAGGCCGTGGGAATCGCGGCGGGCTACCCCGGCCGAGCGGACGTTCTCCGCGGCCGCTGCTTGTCCGTTCCCGCCGGTGAGTTGGTGGGATTGACTGGGCCGTCGGGAACCGGCAAATCGACGATGGCCAGAGTGCTCGCGCTGCTACTCGAGCCCCGCGCCGGATCGGTGAGGATCGACGGGACGCTCGTGCGCGGTGCCGGGTATGCCGTTCCGTCACAGGTGCGACGGCAGGTGGCGTTGTTGTTCCAATCACCGCGGGCCGCGACGGACCCGCGAATGGCGCTGCGCACCATCATCGGACAACCTGCCGCGATCGCCCGCCGCGCCATCGACGTCGACGAGCTGGCGTCGCGGGTGGGGCTGACCCCCGATCTGCTCGGGCGTCGACCGCACCAAGTCAGCGACGGACAGTTGCAGCGCGCGTGCATTGCCCGCGCCCTCGCTCAGCAGCCGCGGTATCTCATCTGCGACGAGGCGACCGCGATGCTCGATGCCGCGACGACGGCGTCGATCATGCGGCTCGTTCTGCACGAGGCGAGCGAGGCTGGAATGGGTGTACTGATGATCAGCCATGACCTCGAGCTGCTCGATGCAGTCGGCGCGGCTTCGCCGCCCGTGTTCGCATGGTGACCGCCGATGGTAACCATGCGAACACGGGTCAGAACTCGATGCGCACAATGTCGCTGACGGGACGTGCCTGACATCCGAGAATCAGCCCGTCGGCGAGGTCTTCGTCGTCGAGGATCTCGGAGTTGTCCATGGCTACTTCACCATCGAGGACGGTGCAGGCACACGAACCGCATTCTCCCTCCCTGCAGGAGTAGGGGACATCGATTCCTTTCGCCAACATGATGTCCACCAGGGTGTGCTGCCGCGGCCAGTCCAGAGTGTGTGTCTCGCCGTCGAGTGAGACGACGGCACTCGCCGCAGACGCACTCTCGGCGTCCGAGATCTCCAAATCGGGTGCGTCGGCGAAAGGGTCGCCCGAGAGGGATTTGAAGAGCTCGCTGTGCATCCGGTTGCGCGGGAACCCGCTGAACTCGAGCGCTTTGTGGACGGCGTCCATGAAGGGGCCGGGGCCGCACACGAAAGCCTGATGATCGCGATACGGGCCCACGAGCGTGGCCAGTTGATCGACGGTGGGCAAACCTTGAATCGACTCGAGCCAGTGGTGCACCGTCAGCCTGCGCGGGTATTGCGCTGCGAGAGTGCGTAGTTCGCCGGCGAAGATCACCGACCTCTCGTCGCGGTTGGCGTAGACCAGCGCGATCTTCCCCACCCCTTCGCTCAGGGCGGACTTGAGGATCGACATGACCGGGGTGATGCCGGACCCGGCGGCGAGAAGCAGGAAGTCCTCGTCGAGGTCGGCCGGGGTGAACAACCCCGACGGCGGCAGGGCTTCGATGGTGTCGCCGGGTGCCAGGTTGTCGCAGACCCAGTTGGAGCCGTACCCGTCGGCGGTGCGTTTGACGGTGACCTTCGGCCGCTCGTCGTGATGAGGGGAGCTGGCCAGCGAGTAGCAGCGAGCCACCGAGCCCGTGCGCTCGCTCGGGATGCGCAGCGTCAGGAACTGCCCCGGGCGATAGTCGAATGCTGCTGGAGTGTCGAAGACTATCGATCGGGCGTCGGCGGTTTCCTCGACAACATCGGCAACGGTGAGGGTCACCGAACGAGAACCGTGCGGTGCTTGAGCTGTGACCATCGACGTCCTCTCGTAAAACTGTAACGTGTTCTAGTTTAACCTGCCGGCCTTCGGCCGCGCCACCCCCCGCCGCCTACCTACCCGATCGGGTAGGTAGGCGCCCCGCCCGGAAGCTGGTGGGCATCCGGGCCGAATGCGGATAGGGTTGTAACGTGCATCACAGGTGCCAGTGCATGTGAGGGTGGCAGATCACGCTGCCGCCCGGAGTCAGAAGAGGCGAGAAGTCATGATCGAGATGGCAGCGACAGGCCAGGCGCTGCACGACTTGCATTCACATCGCAGTTCGGTCGAGGCACCGCGGGTGCTCAAGTTCCATGCGCCAGAGATCGTATTCGGCCAGCATTCGCTCGGCGAGGTCGCTCACGCGGCGCTGCGGTTGGGCGCGCAGCGACCGATGGTGGTCACCGATCCGGGCCTCATCGAGACCGGCTGGGTTGCGCAGTTGATGAATCTGCTCGAGGAGCAGGGCTTGGCGCCGACGATGTGGAGCGGCTCGACACCGAATCCCAAGGATTTCGAGATCGAGGCCGGGCACGAGATCTACCAGGCCTCCGAATGTGACGTTCTCGTGGCGATCGGTGGCGGCTCGGTGATGGATGCGGCGAAGGGTATCGCCGTCCTCGCCGGCAACGGCGGATCGATCCTCGACTACGAGGGAGTCGACCAGGCGAGACGACCGATTCCTCCGCTCGTCATGGTCCCCACCACCTCGGGTACAGGTGCGGACGTCTCGCAATTCTGCATCGTCACCGATACTGCGCGGTCCACGAAGATCACCATCCTCGGACGCGCACTCGTTCCGGATATCACCGTCATCGATCCCCGATTGCTGACGACGATGCCCGAATGGCTCAATGCGGCAACGGGCCTCGATGCGCTCACGCACGGAATCGAGGCGTTCGTCTCGCTCGGGCACAATCAGTTGACGGATCATCACGCATTGCGGGCGGTGACCTTGGTGACCACTCACCTCGCCCACACCATGGACGTGCCGTCGGACATGCGGGCCCGCACCTCGATGGCGCAGGCAAGCCTGGAGGCGGGACTGGCGTTCACCAACGCGATACTCGGGGCGACGCATGCCATGAGCCATCAGGTCGGTGGGTTGCTCGACCTTCCACACGGTGTCATCAACGGCGTCCTCCTGCCGCACGTCATCCGGTTCAACGCTGCTGCCGATCCGATGCCCTACGTGGCGATCGCGGCGAGCCTCGGTCTGCCGGAGGGTCGAGCGTCCGCCGAGGAGGCTGCCCTGGCAGTCGCGGAGCGGGTCGAGCAGTTGGCCCGCCAGGTCGGTGTGCCCGTCGGACTCCGCGAGATCGGCGTCAGCGACGCCGATATCGATGTGCTCGCCACCAACGCCCTGCGGGACGCCTGTATGTCGACCAATCCCCGTCAGGCCACCCACGCCGAGATGGCGTCGCTGTTCAGGGCAGCGCTGTGAACGCGCCACCGCCGGACCTTTCGCTGCTGACCGGTCTGCGGTCGGGGAAGAGCACCTTCTATCCCCAGTACCGCGGAGCGGCCGAGAGACTCGAACGGGTCGTGCACGCGTTGGAGCTGATTTCACGCGCGCTGGTGCGCACCGTCGACGGACCCGAAACGCTCATCTGCGCGGTGGCCGAAGCCGCGAGGGCGCACCTGTCGGCGCAGTGGGTGGTGTTCGCGCTCGCGGACGGCGCCCTTCCCGACGCCGGTCCGCGCAGGCTGGTTCTCGGTCCCGACGCCACGCCGTTCCTGGTCGGCGACGTGGTGGGTCCACCGTTGCCCGATGACGTGGTCGACTGCCTCGAATCGATTCGGCTGGCCAGGATCGGCGGGGGGCGTGAGCCGCAGATCGAATCGCACCACGCGTTCGTGCCCATCGCCCTCGACGGCGGCGTGGTCGGTGCGTTCGCCGCGTGGACACCGCAGCGGCGGGTGCTCGACGCGACGGACTCGGCAGTGCTCAGTATCCTTGCCAGCCAGACGGCTGTGGCCCTGCAGAACTCGGCGCTGTACCAGAGTCGCCGCGTGTTGCTGGAGCGGACCGAGAGCGCCTACGCCGAGGCACATCGCACTGCCGCAGACCTCGCCGTTCGCAACGCCGAACTCGAAGCGACGCAGCGCCAACTCGGTGCCGCACACCGGCATCAGGTGCTCGACGACGAACGCCACCGTATCGCCCGTGAACTGCACGACAGCGTCACCCAGGCCGTACTGTCCGCGGGAATGCAGATCGAGGTGTGCCGCAACGAGATCCCGGCCGAGGAGCGTCGCGAAAGATTGGATCTGGCAAAGGAACTCACCAGGCGTGCCGTCGAGCAGTTGAGATCGGCGATCTATGCGCTCAATCATTCGCAGGACGCGGACCGTACGACGCTGCCGGAGATGCTCGAGCAACTGTCGGTGGTGCACATGCCCGACGAGTTGCAGGTCTCGTTGAGAGTGGAGGGAACGCCGGTGGAGCTGAGCAGTGAGTGCGAGCACGGGCTGCTGCGCGTCGCCGGAGAAGCGCTGTTCAACACCGCAGTTCACGGTCGAGCCAACCGCGCGGTCATCCGTCTGGCCTACCGCGAGGATTACGTGTCACTCTCGATAGCCGACGACGGCCACGGCGATCCGGCGCATCTGCGGCTGATGCTGCGGATGGCGGAGAACAACGATGTGGACGGTAGGCATCGCGGTCTCGCGAACATGGCTGCACGGGCACGCGAACACGGCGGACTGCTCGAAATCCGTAGGGCCCGCATCGGAGGCGTACGAGTTTCCGTGCGTGTTCCGTCGAAAGAGAGTGAGCAATCGTGACCGTGAACACCGCTTTGGTCAGGATCGTGCTCGTCGACGATCACGCAATTCTCCGCGACGGCCTCAAATCCGTCCTCGAACGCGAAACGGATCTCTCGGTCGTCGGCGAGGCATCCTCGCGCGCCGAAGGGCTCGCGGTGGTCGAACAGGTCAAACCCGATATTGTGCTCATGGATCTCAAACTGTCGGCCAGCACCGACTACGAGGGTTTGGCACTGTGTGCGCAGCTCTCCGGCGCCCATCCCGGACTCGGGCTGCTGGTGCTCACGACGTTTCTCGACGACAGGCTCGTCGTGGAGGCCGTGCATGCGGGCGCCCGTGGATACGTGGTCAAGGATGTCGACACCACCGAACTCGTTCGGGCCATCCGGGCTGTCTCTCGGGGCGAGAGCGCCTTCGACTCCAGGAGTGCGTCGGCAGTGATCCGCTCGCTCAACGGGCAGGGATCGACCAGCGAACGATTGACCGATCGCGAGCTCGAGGTCCTGCGGCTACTGGCAACAGGTCTGTCCAACAGCGGAATCGGGACAAGGCTGTTCATCTCGGCGACGACGGTGAAGTTTCACGTCAGCAACATCATGCGAAAGATGGGTGTGAGTCGGCGGGCCGAGGCGGTGTACGCCGCAAGCAAGCAGGGACTCATCTAGGCGCGACCACGCGGGAGGTGTCGAGTACCAACCATCCACCGTGGAAGGTCTCGACCTCGAACAGTAGCCCGGTGCGAGACCCCATGACGCGCAGCGCCTCGGCGTCGAAGGTTCGGATGTGTCCGTGGCACGCGGTGGCGTGTGTCTCGAAGGGCACCGCAACGACCACTCGTTCGCGCGCGATTCTGATGGCCTCGGCGAGGATGCGGTCCCCGAGCGCGTCCTCGACGTGTTCGAGCAGGTGCAGGGCAGTGACGGTGTCGGCGTACCCGTCGGCAACCGGTATACCGGCGGCATCGGCCGTCAGGACGTCGATGGTCGCACCGAGGTGCGGCGCTACCGTGCCCAGCAACCGCATCGTGCCCTTCGACAGATCGGTGGCGGTGACCTCGATACCGGCCATGGCGAGGCGCAAGGGGAAGAAGCCGAAGCACGATCCCAGGTCCAGCACGGATCCGCGTACGAGGGCCTCGGCTCGCTCGTGCACCGGCGCGAAATCGGCGCTGCCGGAGAGGAGATCGTCGAGCGAGTTGCGGTAGTACGTGGTCCAGGCCTCGACGGGATCGGTCACCGTGGAGCGAACGAGTCCGACCAGGGCCAGTTCGAACTCCCGCTGCGAGAGGTTCATATCGGTGAGCCTGTGCACCAACGCCTCCCCGATATCGGTCGAGGAAAGCCGGTGCCGAATCGAGAGCGACCCGTCCTGACGGTCGAGCACCACCTCGCCGGGCGCGAGATGCTCACTGAACTCGACAGCGGTGTTCTCGTGTGTCCACCGCCCGGCCGTGCCCGGCGCAAGGGCGTCGATTTCGGTCATGTGCGCAACTTCCGATCAGGTTCCGGGGGCGTGCTCTGGGGCGTGTACGCCGACCTGGAGCGTGCGAGCGCCCTCGGTCAACAGCTGGGCGAGCTCGAGGGATTCGTCGGTCAGCCACTGCTCGTACGCTGACATTGCCACACCGAGGACCATCCAGCCAACAGTTCGAGGAAAGTGGTCCTGTGGTCCGGAATCGGTTCGTGCGGCTACGTATTCGGCGATCACCTGACGCCACCCCTCGTACATCACCATCGAGTAGCCCTGCAGCGCGGGATTTCGCAGAATCAGCTCCATGCGCTGGCGGTGCACCGGCTTCTCGTCCTCGGGAAAGGTGTTGAAGTGCAGCAGCGCAGTACGGATGCTGTCGGCCAGTGGCATGTCCTCGGGCAGATCGGCCAGCAGTGTCCGCAGCGCGGCGAGCTGCTCGTCGAAATCACCCCAGGGCACTGCGTTCTTGGACGGGAAGTACCGGAAGAACGTGCGCCGCGCGATACCGGCGGCATCGGCGATGTCGTCGACGCTGGTTTCGTCGAACCCGTTCCGCGCGAAGAGTTCGATACCGAGATCACCGATCTGGCCCCTCGTTGTGGACGGGCGCCGACCTACCCGGCTGGACGGTTTCGCACCTCTGGGCAATTTTCCCCTCCGATTGCTGTCTTTCTGCACTCGATGCCATTATGGTGGTGAACCAGGTCACTGTCACTACCGACTGTGGTCGAGACAACAATTCTCTCCGATGGAGGTACCTCGATGTCCCAGAACCCCAAGACCGACGTAGTCGATGCTGCCGTGGTCGAGTCCGATCTGGTCGAAGAATCGTTGGTGGAAGAGGTCTCCATCGACGGCATGTGCGGCGTGTACTGATCATGTCCGCTCCCGCTCGGCCGGCTGAGATGTCCAGCGTGCTCGATCTCGATGCACGCTGGGCCCTTCACCCGCAGGTGGCGCTGCGTCCCGAATCGTTCGGGGCGCTGCTCTACCACTTCGGAACTCGCAAGCTCTCCTTTCTCAAGAATCGCACCATCGTCGCGATCATCGAATCCTTTCCCGAGCACACCGACATGCGGTCGGCCATCGCGGCCGCGGGTATCGACGAATCCGGTATGGCGCCCTACGTGAAAGCCCTGGCCACGCTGGCCGATTCGAAGATGATTGCCCGGGTCTGAGCATCGTACGACGCTCGGAGCCTCTCGGCTCATCGCCCACCGATCTCCGGAAAGAGGACAGACCATGACCTCCATGCTCGAAAGGCCGTCGCCGCCCCCCGCCGTCGGCAAGTTGGTCGACCAGTTCGAACTCGGACTCGACGCCCCGATCTGCTTGACCTGGGAACTGACGTACGCGTGCAATCTGTCGTGCGTGCACTGCCTGTCCTCCTCCGGACGGCGTGACCCGCGCGAACTGAGCACCGAACAGTGCAAGTCGATCATCGACGAACTGCAGAAAATGCAGGTGTTCTACGTCAACATCGGTGGCGGCGAGCCCACCGTGCGCTCCGACTTCTGGGAGCTGGTCGACTACGCCACAGCACACCAGGTGGGCGTCAAATTCTCCACCAACGGTGTCAAGATCGACAAGAAGGTCGCCGCCCGTCTTGCGGCGTCGGATTACGTCGATGTGCAGATATCCATCGACGGTGCCACCGCCGAGGTCAACGACGCAGTTCGCGGTCCCGGCTCCTTCGACATGGCCGTCCGTGCGCTCGAAAACTTGCGTGAGGCGGGATTCACGGACGCCAAGATCTCCGTGGTCGTCACCCGTCACAACGTCAGCCAGCTCGACGAGTTCAAAGCGCTCGCCGACAAATACGGTGCGACACTGCGTATCACACGACTGCGCCCCTCGGGCCGCGGCGCCGATGTGTGGGACGATCTGCATCCGACCGCCGGTCAGCAGCGTGAGCTCTACGATTGGCTGGTCGCCAACGGTGAAGGGGTGCTCACCGGCGACTCCTTCTTCCACTTGTCCGCATTCGGGGACGCACTGCCGGGGCTCAACCTGTGCGGGGCGGGACGAGTCGTCTGCCTGATCGACCCGATCGGCGACGTCTACGCCTGCCCGTTCGCCATTCACGAGCAGTTCCTCGCCGGCAACATCGTTCGTGACGCGAAAGACGGTATGGGCGGGTTCCAAACTGTGTGGCAGACATCGGAATTGTTCCAAGAACTGCGCTCGCCGCAGACCTCGGGCGCCTGCACCAAGTGCTCGCACTTCGACGCCTGCCGCGGCGGCTGTATGGCCGCCAAATTCTTCACGGGCTTGCCGATGGACGGCCCGGACCCCGAATGCGTGATCGGCAACGGTGAATTGGCGTTGGCTGCAGCGGGGGAGATCCCCAAGTCCAGCGTCGACCACTCCCGAACCGGGCAGCGCAAGACACCGAGAAAGTCGGTGCCGCTCACGCTGATGATGCGGCCACCGGCCAAGATCTGCGACGAGAATCCGCTCGCAGGAATGGAATAGGAAGAACAACACCATGACCAACTCCGCGTGGTTCGAGACCGTTGCCGAGGCGCAGCGGCGAGCGAAGAAACGTCTACCCAAGTCCGTGTACGCCGCCCTGGTGGCCGGTTCCGAGCGCGGCATCACCATCGACGACAACATGGCAGCCTTCGGCGAACTGGGATTCGCCCCGCACGTCGCCGGATTGTCGGACAAACGCGACCTGTCGACGACGGTGATGGGGCAGCCACTGTCCTTCCCCGTCATGATCTCCCCGACAGGTGTGCAGGCGGTACACCCCGACGGCGAGGTGGCCGTGGCCAGGGCAGCAGCCGCGCGCGGCATTCCCATCGGTTTGTCCTCGTTCGCGAGCAAATCCGTCGAGGAAGTCGCTGCGGCCAACCCACAGACCTTCTTCCAGATGTACTGGGTCGGGTCCCGCGAAGTGCTCCTCCAGCGGATGGAACGTGCCCGCGCGGCCGGCGCCGTGGGTCTGATCATGACGCTCGACTGGTCGTTCTCCAACGGTCGCGACTGGGGCAGCCCGTCCATTCCCGAGAAGATGGACCTCAAGGCGATGGCCAAGTTCGCCCCAGAGGGCATCACACGGCCGAAATGGTTGTGGGAGTTCGCCAAGACCGGCAAGATCCCCGATCTCACGACGCCGAACCTGACCCCACCCGGTGGCGGCGACGCGCCCACGTTCTTCGGTGCCTACGGCGAATGGATGGGCACCCCACTACCGACGTGGGAGGACGTCGCCTGGCTGCGGGAGCAGTGGGGTGGACCGTTCATGCTCAAGGGCGTCATGCGCGTCGACGACGCCAAGAAGGCCGTGGACGCGGGTGTCACAGCGATCTCGGTGTCCAATCACGGTGGCAACAATCTCGACGGCACTCCGGCGCCTATCCGTGCGCTGCCGGCGATCGCAGAGGCGGTGGGCGATCAGATCGAGATCACCCTCGACGGCGGGATCCGGCGCGGTAGCGACGTGGTCAAGGCCATCGCTCTGGGCGCGCGGGCGGTACTGATCGGACGCGCCTACCTGTGGGGCCTCTCGGCGAACGGCCAAGCCGGGGTGGAGAACGTGCTCGACATCCTTCGCGGTGGCGTCGACTCCGCGGTGCTAGGGCTCGGGCACTCGTCCGTTCAGGATCTGACGCCGTCCGATGTCGTGATGCCGAGGGGCTTCGACCGGAAGCTGGGCGTCTGACCGGCCCACGCTCGATGATGTCGACGCCGGAATGGTTCGAGACCGTTGCCGAGGCGCAACGGCGGGCCGAGAAACGTCTCCCGAAGTCCGTGTATGCCGCGCTGGTGGCGGGCTCGGAGCGGGGTATCACCGTCGACGACAACACGGCGGCCTTCGGTGAGCTGGGATTCGCCCCGCATGTCGCCGGGTTGTCGGACAAGCGCGACCTGTCGACGACGATCATGGGACAACCACTGTCGTTTCCAGTGATGATCTCGCCGACGGGTGTGCAGGCCGTGCACCCCGAGGGTGAGGTCGCCGTTGCACGAGCGGCCGCGGCACGAGGGATTGCGATCGGGCTCTCGTTGTTCGCGAGCAAACCGATCGAGGACGTCGTTGCCGCGAATCCACACACGTTCTTTCAACTGCACTGGGTCGGCTCACGCGAGTATCTGCTGCAGCTCGTGGAACGTGCCCGCGCGGCCGGTGCCCTCGGACTGATCCTGACGATGGATTGGTCGTTCTCCGAGGGGCGCGACTGGGGTAGCCCGTCGATTCCGGAGAAGGTCGACCTGAAGGCGATGTGGCAGTTCGCGCCGGAGGCCATCGCGCGGCCGAAGTGGTTGTGGGAGTTCGCCAAGACCGGCAAGATCCCCGACCTGACCGTGCCGAATCTGACTACTCGTGATGGCACACCGCCGACCTTCTTCGGCGCGTACCGCGACTGGAAGTCGACGCCGCTGCCGAGCTGGGAGGATATCGCCTGGCTGCGCGAGCAGTGGGGCGGACCGTTCATGCTCAAGGGCGTCATGCGCGTCGATGACGCGAAGAGGGCCGTGGACGCGGGTGTCACGGCGATCTCGGTGTCCAATCACGGTGGCAACAATCTCGACGGCACCCCGGCGTCCATTCGTGCGCTGCCGGCGATCGCGGCGGCGGTGGGTGATCGGATCGAGATCACCCTCGACGGTGGCGTCCGCCGGGGCAGCGACGTCGCGAAGGCTCTTGCCCTCGGCGCGCGGGCAGTGCTGATCGGTCGCGCCTACCTGTGGGGCCTGTCGGCGAACGGGCAGGCTGGGGTGGAGAACGTGCTCGACATTCTTCGCGGTGGCCTCGATTCCGCAGTACTCGGGCTCGGACATTCGTCGGTCCATGAGCTCGAGCCCTCGGATATCGTCAGGCGCTGACGCGCATGTGCGCGGAAATACATAGCGGGCTATGTATTTCCGCGCACATAGGCCAAGCGCACCTGACTGGCGGTCGACCTGAGCAGACCGATCAGATCGGGGTCGTCGTGCACCAACCTGCCCGTCCGCCCGATCACCGCGAGAGCGCCGGATACTCGTCCATCGTCGTCGCGGATGGGGACGGCCACCGACGATCGCCCTACCTTGATCTCGTTGGTCTCGACGGCGATGTCGGTCGTGCGGATTCGGCTCATCTCGATCGCGAGTTCGGCCAGATCGACGATGGTGTGCGCCGTGAATTTCCTGAGATCGGACAGAACGGTGCCATCGGGTCTGTGGGCCAGTAACAGTTTACCGATCGCCGACGCATGGATATGAGTTACCAGTGCAGTCTCGCCGGACAGTTCGTGGTCGGGGTCTCGGTCGATCAACTGAATTCGATCGTTCTCGTACGACGCCAGGTACACCCCGAACCTGATGCGGGCACGAAGCTCGTCCACGATGTGGTGATTGTCGACCTCGCTCGCGGGGGCCGCTGTGGCAAGTTCTCTCGTTCGGCGACCGAGAGCGAAGCCCGACAGGTCTTCGATGCGCACCAGGAAGCCGTCGGCGACCAGAAGATTGAGCAGTCGGTACGCGGTGGCAGGTGGAATTCCTGTGGCGTGCGCGACCTCCTTGGCCGTTGCCCCCGAACCTAGATGTGCGACGGCTTCGAGCAGCGCAAGCGCCTTCTGGACGGCACGCGGTTCGTGTCCTCCGACTTCGCTCGTTCGCACCGTCCGCACTGCCATCAGCGGGCGTCGGTCCAGGGACTCTTCACCACGGCAACCGCGCCGCGCGAGTTTTCCCCGTACGCGGCAGCACCCGGTAGGACGTCGCGGCTTTCTGCGCTGTCGAACACCCCGACGGCGGCGAGGGCGGCCGGTCTGTGTACGTGCAGATAGACGCGCCAGCAGAATCCGGACAGTGCGAGCACGCCGAGCATGATCAACATGGTGACGTTCTGCGCTAGCCCCACCGTCACGACGAGGTTGGCCAGGACGGCGCATCCGGCGGTGCACGCGAGCACTCCGGCAAGCACTACCGTCGCAGTGAGTTCTCCTATACGCCTGAGGAAGACCACTGCGGCGATGGCGACGACGGCATATCCGACGATGAGGGCCGCCCGAGCCAGAAGCCGCGTGTCGTCGAGCACAGCCGAGCTGCTGAACACCACGAAAGTCGAACTGACTACGACCAATCCGCCGAGGACGACGCAGAGTGCAACGTACGGGGTGCGGAAGGTCTGGTGGACGCGGGCGAATCGATCGGGAACGACGCGCTCGATCCCCATCGTGTAGAGCAGTCTCGACGCCGCGTTGGACGAAGCCATGGCCGAGGCGAGCCACGAGCAGCTCAGTCCGAGATTCAATGCGACGACCAGCCACACATCGATACCCGTCGAGGAGCCGTGTTGGTACGCACCGATCAGCACACCGCCTCGACCGGACCACGCTGCCCACGCCGCGAACGTGAAGAGCGCGCCGCAGATCATCGGGGTCAACAGAACCGTCCTGGTCACAGTGACGAGTGGACGTTTCGCCTCGGGACCGAAGAACGTAGCGCTCTCGAATCCTGCGAGGGCGAACATCGCACCGAGAGCGACGAGGAGCAGACCATTCGGTGCCCCGGACGGTTCGACGGTAACCGGTTGACTCTCTGGCAACAGGAGTAGTGCGGTGATGAACACCAGCGAGCACAGCTCGACCACCAGAATTGCGGCAGCCGCGAATCTGACTCCGCGGACCAGACATCCGAGTATTCCCAGAGCGATTACGGCGTGAATCACCACGGCGCCAACGACTCCACCGGTGGGTATTCCGGTCTCACGGAGCACGGTGCGCACCGCCTGGCCGCCGAAATAAAGCGTCAGCGCCCCACTGGCGCAGTACTTGCACAGCATCGCAATACCGACCGTCAGGGCCCCGCGCGATCCCGAACCCTTCACCGCGAAACTGTAGAGACCGCCGGAGGACGAGAACCGCCTCGTGAACTGCGAGACGCAGAACGCGATCAGCGACACGACGATCGTGGCGGCGAAGACTGTGAGCAGACCGCCGAGCATCGTCTCGTTGGTCAACATCGTGATCGGCAGGATCACCATCGATGCAGCCGGAGCGGTCGTGGCTACCGATTGCGCGAACACTTCGATACCCGACAGCTGGCGGCGGCCGAGTGCGCGCAGTGGTGACAGTGCCGGCCGCTCCGGCTCCCGAGCGGCGAAGGAGGCCGCGATGGCCTGTTCGAGTGCAGACATGATGGCCGAAAAGTAGCTGCGCATTGTTGCGGCCGCATTGCGTCGATGCTTCGCCTGAATTCGATCGAGTGAGAACTCCAGCCGAGTCGTGGTCGAGTTCTCACCCGGAGTCGAATGAACGTTTCGCGTGCTACGCATTCTCGAATTCTCGAGATTCCACCATTGACCGAACTCGAAACCGGTCGATTTCGGCCGGTAATTCGAGTGAAGGCCGGCAGAAGGAGTGGAAGAAACCCATGGCAGTAACACGGAGATCGTTCATGCGTGGCCTCGGTGTCACAGGTGGTGCAGGACTTGCCTACGGAGCGATGTCGTCGATCGGTCTTGCGCCGTCGGCCGCAGCGGCGCCCAAGCGGTTTCGGTCGCCTGCGATGGCCGACCTGATCGGAAGGGTCGAAGGAAGCCCTAAGGTCGTCGTCCTCGGCGGCGGGCCCGCTGGTCTCTGCTCAGCGTACGAGCTGCAGAAGGCCGGATACGCAGTGACCATTCTCGAGGCGCGGCAGCGGCCGGGCGGGCGAGTGTGGTCCATCCGCGGTGGGGCCGAGGAGACCGACCTCAATGGGGAGACTCAGAAATGCACCTTCTCCGACGGACACTTCTACAACATCGGCGCAACCCGAATCCCGCAGAGCCACATCACGATGGACTACTGCAAGGAACTCGGCGTCGAGTTGCAGACATTCGGCAACCAGAATGCGAACACGCTCGTCAACTACAAGAGCGGCACTGCGTTGAATCAGCAGTCGGTGTCCTACCGCGCGGCCAAGGCCGATACCTACGGCTACATGTCGGAGTTGTTGCAGAAGGCCACCAGCAGAGGTGCTCTCGACGACGTCCTGACGCCCGACGACAAGGACGCCCTGTCGGAGTTCCTGTCCAGCTTCGGAGACCTCTCCGACGACGGACGCTACATCGGGTCGACCCGTCGTGGATACAGCTCGGAGCCGGGTGCAGGCCTGAACTTCGGCGACCAGACCAAGCCCTATGGAATGTCCGACGTCATCCAGAGCGGCATCGGACGAAACTTCAGCTTCGAGTTCGGCTACGACCAGGCGATGCTGATGTTCAGCCCGGTGGGGGGCATGGATCGGATCTACTACGCGTTCTCCGATGCCATCGGTGCCGACAACATCGTCTACGGCGCCGAGGTCACAGCACTGAAGAACACCTCCGACGGGGCGACGGTGGAGTACGTGAAAGATGGATCCGCGGAGTCGATCTCAGCCGACTACGTCATCTGCACGATCCCGCCCGCACTCGTCACGCGGCTCGAGAACAATCTGCCCGCCGAGGTGCTGCTCGCGTTGAAAGCGGCCAAAGCAACACCGTCCGGGAAGATGGGTATCGAGTACTCGCGGCGATGGTGGGAGACCGACGAGCGCATCTACGGTGGCGCCAGTAACACCGACATGGATATATCCCAGATCATGTTCCCGTACGACCACTACAACTCCGATCGCGGTGTCGTCGTCGCCTACTACAACACGGGCAAGCGTCATCAGGCGTTCGAATCGCTGACCCACAAACAACGTTTGGCCAAGGCCGTCGCTGAAGGATCGATGATTCACGGCGACAAGTACACCAAGGACATCAGCTCGTCGTTCTCCGGCAGTTGGCGCCGAACGAAGTACTCCGAGAGTGCGTGGGTGTCCTGGGCCGGGGCCGGAGACTCCCACGGCGGTGTCGCCACGGCCGAATACTCCACGCTCCTGAAGCCCGTAGAGCACATCTACTTCGCGGGCGATCACCTGTCCAACGCCATCGCCTGGCAGCACGGAGCCTTCACCTCCGCGCGCGACGTGGTCACCTCCATTCACGAACGCGTCACCGCGTCCTGATCTCTGTTCGTTCTCGAAAGGAAAATCTGATGTCCAAGAACACACGTTCGTTCGCTGCCGCCCTCGCAGCCGGAGCCATCCTGTTCACTGCGGCCTGCTCGTCGGATTCCGATACGGCGCCCGCCGGCACCGAATCCGCCTCGGGGGCCCGATCGGTCATCGAGCCGGGTGAAGCGAATCCGATGATCGCGCAAGGCGTCGAGATCTCCGGTGATGCAACGGTCTACAAGTCCAGTGGACTCGGACCGACCGCGCTGAACGAGGAGGCGGCGGAGGGAAGTCCGGAGTCGTATATCGACACCGAACAATTCTCGGGTGGAACCCTGCCGTCCGGTGTCACTGTCACCGAGGCTCAGGGAATCGGCGTGCTGAAGAAAATCCGCGACAACCTCGAAGGCCAGGGTTATGCGCTCGAGGATGTCGTGTCTATGCGGGTGTTCCTCGACAATGCGCCCGGAACCGATCGTGCCGACTATGCGGGGTGGAACCGCGCCTATCGCCAGTTCTTCGCGAACACCAATCTCGATACCGACGAGACCGAGCTCGTGCCGATGGGGACCGCCGAGCCCGCAGCCCCGATCGAGCGTAATTCTGCACGACCGTCACGGTTCGCCCTCGAGGTCGCCTCGCTTCCCGTGCCGGGGTGGCTTGTGGAGGTCGAGGTGGATGCGGTGAAGTGACGGTTCTGCCGGAGCCGTGATCGCCAGATCTGCACGGTGAGCCGTGGACGCGACGAGCGAGGCATTGTGCTCGTCGCTGCCATGCGCCCACGCCCGGGCTTCGAGGTCCGTCTTGCCGAACAGGCTGTGCCTCTCGACCAACCGCTCTCGACGGACGTCGTCGTCGATGTCGAGATACCACACCTCGTCCATCGCTGCGCGGGCGTCCGGCCAGTGACCCGAGTCGAGTAGGAGGTAGTTGCCCTCGGTGACGACGAGTGGGACGTCGGCTGATACCGCGATACCGGCAGCGATCGGTTCTTCCAGCGCTCGGTCGAAGTACGGCGCGTACACGATGCCCGTGGTCTGTTGCGCGAGCCTGCGCAACAGGTGTGCGTAACCGGCCGCATCGAAGGTCTCCGGTGCGCCCTTGCGTGAGCGCAGGCCCAACTGGACAAGCGTGCGCTCGGCGAGGTGGAAGCCGTCCATCGGCACCAGAATCGCAGTCTCCGGTCCGAGTGCTGCGACGATGGCTTCGGCGAACGTCGATTTTCCCGCTCCGGGCGCGCCCGCGATACCGAGGATGCTGCGGCCGGGGCGTCCGGCCATCTCCGTAGCCCGTGCAATGAACTCGTCCACCACTCGACCATAGGCCCGGTGCCCAGGCGGGGGCGCGTCGACCATCTATTGGGAGCCGTCTCCGAAACCTGCCAGCAGTCCCGTGTAGCGCTTGGGGAGCGGGGTGGCGTATTCGTTTCTCTTGCCGGTGCGCAGCCCCATCGTCACGAGCGATTGCACAATCAGTGTCGCCGCGGCCACCCCGTCCACCACCGGCACTCCGATTTCCGAGGAGATGTGCTCGCACAGGTCCGCCATGCCTGCGCAGCCGAGGACGATCGCGTCGGATCGGTCCTGTTCGACGGCGTCGCGGCACGCCTCGGTGATGATCTTGCGGGCGTCGGGATCTGTCTCCAGTTCGAGAACCGGTATCTCACATGCGTGCACGCCGCCGCACCGCTGCGACATCCCGTAGTGGGCTACCAGATCCCAAGCACGACCGGTGGTTCGTTCGAGTGTGGTGACGACGGAGAAGGCGCGTCCGAGGAAACTCGCGGCGTGCATGGCAGCCTCGGCGATTCCGACGACCGGTCCGCGCGCCGCCTCGCGTGCGGCGTCCATTCCGGGATCACCGAAGCACGCGATGACGTAGCCGTCGGCGTTGCGCTGCTCGCCGAGTGCTATCTGTTCGAGGATGCCTGGAACGCTGAGCGCCTCGTCGACGTGCGATTCGATGGAGGCCGGCCCCATCGTCGGAGTGACCGCCTCGACGCGTGTGCCCGGGCCTGCGACGGCCCGGGCACACTGTTCGATCGTGGCGGTCATCGACGCCGTGGTGTTCGGGTTGATGACCGTGATGAGCACGTGCGCGTCCTATGCCTTCGCTGGGGTGTCGAGATGGTTCGTCACGGCGAGCCGGGTCCTGGTGGCCAGCACGTGGTAGAGCGCGAAGCCGACACCGCAGCCGATGAACCAGCTGTACTTCGAGACCGTCGACATACCGGCGATTTCCATGCCGTCGATAGCGCCGTTGAACAGCACGGGGAACATCGCGAGCAGAGCGCCGACGATGGTTGCGTAGACTGCGGCGGGGTTGTAACCCTTCGAGTACCAGTACTTTCCGGTCGGCGACATCGTGAACATATCGTCCACGTCGACCTTCTGTTTGCGCACCAGGTAGTAGTCGGCGATGAGCACACCGAACAGCGGCCCGATGAATGCGCCGAGTGTTTCGAGGGTGAGGTGAATGACCTCCGGATTGTTGTACAGGTTCCACGGCGTGATGAGGATCGAGCCGACGGCTGCGATCATTCCGCCTGCGCGCCAGCTGATCTTCTGTGGGCTGACGTTCGAGAAGTCGAAGGCCGGGGAGATGAAGTTGGCGACGATGTTGATGCCGATGGTGGCGATGGTGAAGGTCAACGCGCCGAGCACGATTGCGAAGGTGTTGTCGATTCGGGCGACGGTTTCCACCGGGTCGGTGATGAGCTCGCCGAACACGGGCAGCGTCAGGGACGCGGTGATGACGACCAGGATGGAGAATACGAGGAAGTTGACGGGAAGTCCGAGAAAGTTGCCCTTCTTCACTGCCGCATAGGATTTGCCGTAGCGGGAGAAGTCGCCGAAGTTGAGCATCGGGCCGGAGAAGTAGGAAACGACAAGAGCGATCGCGCCGAGCATCACCGGTACCGCACCGAATCCGGTGTACTGGACATCGCCGAGGGTCAGATCGATTGCACTCCAGCCGGCCTTGTAGATCAGGTATCCGCAGAGAATGAACATCACCACGTAGACGGCGGGGCCGCAGAAGTCGATGAACTTGCGGATCGATTCCATTCCGCGCCAGAACACCGCGGCCTGCAGTACCCACAGAAAGAGAAAGCTCGCCCAGCCGAGCGCGGACAATCCGGCGAATCCGTAGTCCGCTGTGATCGCATAGGGCGCGAGGGACGGAAAGAGTTTGATGAGAACGATATCGAGTGCGGCCGATGCCAGAAATGTCTGAATTCCATACCAGGCAACGGCGATGAGACCGCGAATGATCGCTGGAATGTTGGCGCCGAGGACGCCGAAGGATACGCGACACATCACGGGGTAGGGGACTCCCGTGGCCTGGCTCGGTTTCGCGACGAGATTGCAGAAGAAGTAGACGATGGAGATGCCCACGAGAAGGGCGACGAGGACCTGCCAGCTGGCCAGTCCAAGCGCGAACAGGCTTCCCGCGGTGACATATCCGCCGACGGAGTGCACGTCGGACATCCAGAATGCGAACAGATTGTACGAGGTCCACGACTGCTTCTTCAGTGGAGCGAGGTCTTCGTTGGTCAGTCGCGGGTCGTAGCTGTCCTTGATCAAGCCGCCGCCGACCGGATGGCCTGCGGCCTCGATCAAGTCGCCGGTCTGCGTCCCCGGGGTATTCGCTGTTTCTGTCATCGATGCTCCTGATGCTCGCGAAGTGCGTATCGAACGGTCCCCGTCATGGCGCGAAGACCGGCGAAACAAAAGGTAGCGACGAAGTATTGCCCCTGCGTGACGGAATGGATATATCTTTTGCCGTCAGTCGGGCGGTGATTCCGCGAGTAGTCCGGATTCCGACGATATGGACGAAATGACCGAGTTCAAGCGAGTCGAATGCTCCTGCGCGATGAGTAGCAGAGCGTCCGCGTCGCGCGCCAGAAACGCTTCCAGCATGGTGCGATGGTCGGAATGCAAACTCGCACGGTCGGAACCGGCCACCTGCACCATCGGCTGCACCGGCTCGGTGATGTTCCATGCCGCATCCAACATGTGCAGCAACCGCTTCATCCTCGACGGACGGGTCAGCGACATGTGGAATTCTCGGCTGCGACGGTGGTACTCACGCGGGTCGTCGGCCGTGATGGCCTCTTCGAGAAGGCGATCGGCTTCGATGGCTCGCGCCCGATCTTCGTCGGTGGCAAGTTCCACGGCCGTCGCGAGCGCTGCGGTTTCGAGTACCTCTCGGACGACGTACATCTCATGGAGCTCGGCCGAAGTCAGCTGTGCCACTGTGTATCCGAGATTGGGGCGATGGTCCACCAGCCCTTCGCCTATCAGAGTTTTCAGCGCTTCGCGAACCGGAATGCGACTGACGCCGAAGATCTCCGCGACCTCGTCTATCGGGACGGGTGTGTTGGGTGGGGCGTCACCGGAGAGGATCACCCGTCGTAGTTCGTCGAGTATCTTCGGCTGCCGTCCGCCGGGTTCGGCAATGCTCAACTTTGCAAGGAGTACCGATCGCCGACGTGGGGGCATGAGAGTCCTTTCGAGGAACGCACTGCACGCTAGCCCGGCCGTGTTTCGTCCGTGTGAAGCTGTGGGAAGACGCACTCCGATAGCATCGTTGTGGTGTCCTCGACCGAATCCATGCCCTTGGGCGAACACACGTGCTCGCAGGTGCGGCGAGAGAGAACCGTCGCTGTCCCGCTCGGCGCGTTCGAGCAACATGGACCCCATCTGCCGCTCGACACCGATACTCGGATCGCCGAGGCGCTTGCACGCAGACTGCCCGGCACCGTTCTCGCGCCGTCGATCGCCTACGGGGCGAGCGGCGAGCACGAGGGCTTTCCGGGGACCATTTCCATCGGCAGCGACGCGTTGCGGACGATTCTGGTCGAGTACGGCCGCTCGGCCTGCCGGTGGGCCGAGCGCGTGGTGTTCGTCAACGGTCATGGCGGAAACCTCGAGACACTGATTTCTGCGGTGACGCTACTGCGCTACGAGGGACGCGAGGTCGCCTGGTTGCCGTGTGCGGTCCCCGGCGCCGATGCGCATGCGGGTAGAACCGAAACCTCGCTGCTGCTCTGCCTTTCACCGGAGGTCGTGGACTTCGCTCGCGCCGAGGTCGGGAACACCGATCCCATCGAGGAGTTGCTCCCTCGCCTGCGTGCGGGCGGCGTCGCGGCGGTTGCGCCGAACGGGGTGCTGGGCGATCCTCGCGGTTCCACCGCAGCCGAGGGGGCGGCGATCCTGGCCCAAATGTGTGCGCGAAGCGTCGCTGCGCTGGGGCGATGGCAGCCCAACTCGAACGGAATGTTGGCTTGATCGACCGGTCTGCAAAAGGCCACCAAAACGGACGTAAGGTATGTTTCATAAATTCTCCGGCGCTGGCGAACACTTCGGCACGTTGTCCGTTTACCATCGTCTGATGGGTCAAGGTCGGTTGCCCGACGGCTTCGGGGTGCGAGTGGACCCACGTGTACGTACTTACTCCGACGGACGTGTCCTCATCGGCGGTTCGCCGAAGCGCATGCTCACCCTCGCGCCCACCGCGGCGGCCATGATCGGCGACGGATTCCTCGAGGTCACCGACTCGCAGTCGGCGCTCGTCGCGCGCAAGCTTCTCGACTCCGGCGTCGCCAATCCGCGACCGATGTCGATTCCGTCGCCGCGCGATGTCACCGTCGTGGTCCCCCTCAAGAACAACGCCTCGGGCCTGGTTCGGTTGCTGCCGGCCCTGCACGGTCTCGATGTCATCGTCGTCGACGACGGTTCCGACGAGCCGGTGACGGCACCGACTATCGCGTGGCCGGTCGGTGCCGTCACCGTCGTCAGGCATGAGGTCTCCCGCGGTCCAGCGGCTGCGCGCAACACCGGACTACGCAGTGCAAGAACTGATTTCGTGGCGTTCCTCGATTCCGACGTGGTTCCGCGCAAAGGATGGCTCGAGGTGATGCTCGGGCACTTTTCCGATCCCGCGGTCGCCCTGGTTGCCCCGCGCATCGTGGCGCTCGAGCCGGAGGGCAATGCGCTCGCCCGGTACGAGCACGCTCGATCCTCGCTGGATCTGGGCCGCCGCGAGGCCGCGGTGCGGGCCGGCAGCTCGGTGTCCTATGTACCGAGCGCGGCCATGCTCATTCGCCGCCAGGTGGCACTCGAGTGCAACGGCTTCGACGAGTCGTTGCACGTTGCCGAGGACGTGGACCTGTGCTGGAGACTTCAGGAAGCCGGCTGGCGGCTGCGCTACGAACCCGTCGCGCACGTCGCACACGATCATCGGGTGACGTTCGGGCGGTGGTTCGGGCGCAAACTGTTCTACGGCACCGGTGCGAGCCCCCTCGCTGATCGGCACCCGGGGATGGTGCCGCCGGTGTCGATGTCGCCCTGGACACTGGTGGCCTGCCTGCTCGCCGCAAGCTTCACCAAACTAGGCCTGTTGGGCGCTCTCGCGACCCTTGCCGTGACGATCGGCCGGCTGCGATCGATGTTCGCCGGGCTCGACCAGCCCACCCGCATCGCGGCAATCCTGGCCACCGAGGGCTTCGTCGGCGGCCTGTGGCAGTTGGCCTCGGCTCTGTGTCGTCACTATTGGCCCATCACGCTGATCGCGGTGGTGTTGTCGAGTCGAATTCGCAAGATCGCTCTGGGTTTTGCTGTGGCCGAGGCGATGTCGGATTGGTACAACCACCGCGAACTGGGTGGTCTCGATCCGGTTCGATACGCCTTCTTCAAGCGTATGGACGACATCGCGTACGGTACCGGCCTGTGGGTGGGGGCCTTCGAGGGGCGCAGCCTTCGAGCGCTGACACCCCGAATGGATACATGAGGGCTTCACGCGACCCGGATGTGCGCGACCCGGATGTGATCGTCGTGGGGGGTGGGTCCTGTGGATCGGTGGTGGCGGCACGGCTCAGTGAAGATCCGGACTGCACGGTCACCGTCGTCGAAGCGGGTCCAAGTTTTCGGTCGGCGGCGGAGTTTCCACCCGAGGTGATGGACGCGCGCGTGCTGCCTATCGGCCCGGGCAGTGAGTGGGTGGATTCCTACGCCGCGGAACTGACGTCCGCTACGGTGCGCACGGTCTCTCGGGGGCGCATCATGGGCGGCTCCGGCGCGATCAACGGGGCCTACTTCATCCGCGCACGCCCCGCCGATTTCGACGCCTGGCCGTCGTCCTGGTCGTTCGGCGATGTCCTTCCGTACTTTCGCGCACTCGAGTGCGATGTCGATTTCCGTGGCTACGTCCACGGCGCAGCCGGTCCCGTGCCGGTCTCTCGCACAGCGAGAGCATCGTGGTCGAGGTTGACAGAGAGCTTCGTCGGTGCGGCGCTCGCGGCCGGCTTCGAGTACGACGCGGACAAGAACGACCCCGGCCCGAGCGGGGGCGTAGGTCCGGTTCCGCGCAACACGATCGATGGCCGAAGAGTGAATGCCGCACTGGCATACTTGATTCCGGTGATGGGACGCCCCAATCTCGAGGTGCTCGGGCGAGCGACTGCCCTGAAGGTGGACATCGAGGGTGCTCGCGCGAGCGGCGTGACCATCACTCGGGACGGTGTTCTCTCGCGGTTGCGCGCGAACAGGGTGGTTCTGTGTGCCGGCGCTGTGCGGACGCCACAGCTGATGATGCTCTCCGGCCTCGGTCCGGCGAAAGAGCTTCGACGCCATGGCATCTCCGTCGTTCTGGATCACTCTCATGTCGGCCGCGGATTCAGTGACCATCCGGAAGTCGGTGTCTACTATCGACCTTCGGTCTTCGATACGTCCGGTGTCTGCTCCTCGCCCATCGAGGCTGTGCTGCACGTCGACGATCTCGAAATCCGTCCTTACGCAGCATCGTTCGACAGGTTCATCTCGGGTCTTCCCGCGGGCGATCCTATGGTGGGAGTCGGACTCATGCGACCGGACAGTCGCGGTGACATCACGCTCGCATCCGGGGATCCTTTCGACTCTCCGCGGGTTCGCTACCGCTATCTCGAGTCGGTCTCGGACAGGGCAGCACTCGAGCGGGGGATCGATCTCGTTCGAGAACTTCTGAATGGCTCGGCCGCCTCCGTCGATGTACGGGAGGAGGCGCTGGGGACCTCGCTGCATCTTTCCGGTAGTTGCGCCATGGGTGAGGGCGACAGCGTCCTCGACGAACGGTGTCGTGTGCGCGGCATCGACGGGCTCCATATCGTCGACACCTCGGCCTTCCCTCTGGTCCCCTCGCGGGGTCCGCACGCGACGGCGATCATGCTCGCCGAGCGGGCATCGGGGTTCGTCCGGGAGAACCCGGTCTAGATGGTGACGTGGGGTGGGCATTGCGGCCCCTGTGAGCTGCGTTACAGTAGGGGGAACGCTCCAGAAGGGGTAATTGGGTGATGACTGCAAGTGCGCCGAGACAAGGCAATCCCTGGGTCGCTGTTCGCCCTGGTGACGACGTCGATCTCCTCGCTCGCCGGGTCTCGACCGCTCACCGCTCGTTCGTCGAGGACAGGTCGTCCTCCGGCAATGTTCGGTCGGTCATCCTCGACTCCTGGCTCCGTAGCCGGATCAAGGGAGTCGATCCGGATGGCGGTAGCGAGCAGCCCGCGCTCTCGGGCGCCGAATTGGATCGGTATCGCGACGCCCACCCTATGGCGATCATCCGGCCGGTCATCCGGAAGCTGCTCGTCGAGGATGCCGCCGAAACCGGACTACTGGTCGCCATCTCCGACGCGGACGGTCGGCTGCTGTGGGTCGAGGGCGATACCGCGGCGAAGGATCGTGCGTTGTCGATGAACTTCGCCGAGGGAACGGACTGGAGCGAGGAAAGCAAGGGCACCAACGCGCCCGGCACTGCCCTCGCCGTCGACCACTGCGTACAGATCTTCGCGGCCGAACACTTCACGCGCACAGTGCACGAGTGGAGTTGCTCCGCTGCTCCCGTGCACCACCCCACCAGCGGGCACATTCTCGGAGCGATCGACATCACCGGCGGACCGCGCGTGGCCGTCCCCGAGGTGCTCTCGCTCATTCGGGCCACAGTGGCTGCCGCCGAGTCGGAACTGCGTGTGCACCTGATGAATTCACCGAAGTCTTTGGGAGACACCGCGCCACGTCTCGAGGTCCTGGGCTCCGGGCGGGCAGGTCTGGTGCGCGGCAGCGGCCGCCTCCCGCTGTCGCAGCGGCACGCAGAGATATTGCTGCTCCTGGCCGATCATCCCGAAGGGCTCAGCTCCGACCATCTTGCGGTGTTGCTGGATGAACAGGAACTCGATTCGGTGACCATCCGTGCGGAGATGTCGCGACTGCGCAAGACGTTCGGCTCCGCGGGACTTGCGTCGCGTCCGTACCGGCTGGTGGGGGAGCTGACCTCCGATGTCGGCGATATCCGTCGTGCCTTGGATCGGGGAGACGTCGAGTCTGCGCTGCGCATCTACACCGGGCCGGTGCTACCGGGTTCCTCGGCACCGGGCATCGAGGAGATCCGCGAGGAACTGCGTTCTCGAGTTCAGGCCGCGCTGCTGCGGGTCGGCGATCCGGTGCTGCTGGCGCAGTGGACGTCGTCCATCCATGGCCGCGCCGACATCATCGCGTGGGAAGCCTACCGCTCGACGCTGAGCCGAGATTCTGCACTGTACGGCCAGGTCAGCGCCCGGATAGACCTACTCGATCGGCAACTGGGCGTCTGAGCTTTTCCTGCACGCGGTGCAGCAACGTAGATGCAACGTTGCAGACTCTAGTGTTCTGAATCACACACAGTCACATCGAAGCATGTGTTGATCAGGAGGAGTCACCAAGATGACCGTCTACGCCCGTCCAGGTACCGCCGATTCCGTTATGTCCTTCCAGCCGCGTTACGAAAACTGGATCGGGGGCGAATGGGTGCCGCCGGTCAAGGGACAGTACTTCGAGAACCCCACCCCCGTTACCGGCGAGAACTTCTGCGAGGTTGCTCGCTCGACATCCGAGGACATCGAACTCGCACTCGATGCTGCACACGCAGCGGCACCCGCCTGGGGCAAGACGTCTCCAGCCGAGCGCGCAGTGATCCTCAACAAGATCGCCGATCGCATCGCCGAGAACCTCGAGTCCATCGCCCTTGCCGAGTCGTGGGACAACGGCAAGCCGATTCGCGAAACGCTCAACGCCGACATCCCGCTGGCCGCCGACCACTTCCGCTACTTCGCCGGATGCATCCGTGCGCAGGAAGGCTCGCTGTCCCAGATCGACGAAGACACCGTGGCATACCACTTCCACGAGCCCCTCGGCGTGGTCGGTCAGATCATTCCCTGGAACTTCCCGATCCTCATGGCGGTCTGGAAGCTCGCCCCCGCGCTGGCGGCAGGAAACGCGATCGTCCTCAAGCCCGCAGAACAAACACCGGCATCGATCCTGCACCTGATTTCGATCATCGGCGATCTCCTGCCGCCCGGAGTCCTCAACATCGTCAATGGATTCGGTGTGGAGGCAGGCAAGCCGCTCGCCTCGAGCCCTCGTATTTCGAAGATCGCGTTCACCGGTGAGACCACCACCGGACGACTGATCATGCAGTACGCCTCGCAGAACCTGATTCCGGTGACTCTGGAACTGGGCGGAAAGAGCCCCAACGTCTTCTTCTCCGATGTGCTCTCCGCCAACGACGACTACCAGGACAAGGCGCTCGAAGGCTTCACGATGTTCGCGCTCAATCAGGGCGAGGTCTGCACGTGCCCGTCGCGTTCGCTGATCCAGGCCGACATCTTCGACGAGTTCCTCGCTCTCGCCGCCATTCGTACCAAGGCCGTCCGTCAGGGTGATCCGCTCGACACCGAGACCATGATCGGCGCGCAGGCATCCAACGATCAGCTCGAGAAGATCCTCTCCTACATCGAGATCGGTAAGGGCGAGGGCGCTCAGGTCGTGACCGGCGGCGAGCGCGCACAGCTCGGCGGCGATCTCAACGGTGGTTACTATGTTCAGCCGACCATCTTCACCGGCAAGAACAACATGCGCATCTTCCAGGAGGAGATCTTCGGACCGGTCGTGTCGGTGACCTCGTTCAAGGACTACGACGAGGCGATCTCGATCGCCAACGACACCCTCTACGGGCTCGGTGCGGGCGTCTGGTCCCGTGACGGTGGCGTCGCGTACCGCGCTGGACGTGACATCCAGGCAGGCCGGGTGTGGACGAACACTTACCACCAGTACCCCGCGCACGCAGCTTTCGGCGGGTACAAGCAGTCCGGCATCGGGCGCGAGAATCACAAGATGATGCTCGATCACTACCAGCAGACCAAGAACCTTCTCGTCAGCTACGCCCAGAAGGCTCAGGGCTTCTTCTGATGAGCGACGGTCCGGCTTCGGCTCCGCCGTCGCGTCTACGGGCCACCGCCGAGGCGATGGAGCTTCTCCGTCGCCTCGGCGGCATTCACGGGGAACTGATGATGCATCAGTCCGGTGGATGCTGCGACGGATCATCGCCGATGTGTTATCCCACAGGCGAATTCATCGTTGGAGACCGGGACGTGCTGCTGGGTCTGTTGGATCTGCGTCTCGGCGTCGGCGAAGTGTCGCAGTCCCTCCCCGAGGGTGCGGATGCGGTGCCGGTCTGGATCTCGGGCTCGCAGTTCGAGGCATGGAAACACACGCAGATGATCCTCGACGTCGTACCGGGCCGCGGATCAGGCTTCTCGTTGGAAGTGCCCGAGGGTCTTCGCTTCCTGAGCCGCGGAAGGGCCTTCACCGAGGACGAAACCGCGATGCTTGCTCTCGACCCACCTCTGCTGGGTGCCGACTGGGAGCAGGGCCGCCGCCCAGCGGTGCCGGGTGAGGCCTCGGTGGTCGCCGAAGCTGCCGATGCCTGCCCGGTTCCTGGGTCCACACCACAACCGCCACTGGATGTGACAATCACAACTTGACGTAACTCTGCGTAGACAGATACCGGCCGGTCGTTGATTCTTGGACGGCAGAAATCGCATCGAAGTCTTTTCGGCGGTTCGGGTTTGTCTATGGCGGGGGCGTGCATGGAAATCAGTCGCAGACGATTGCTTCAAGCGAGCGCAATCATGGGGTTGGCCGGTGCGTCCTCGCTGCTGGCCGGTGGACGCCAGGTCGGGGCGGAACCTGTGCTCGGCGCGGCTTATCGGACGTTCGTCCCAGAGTTGTTCGATACGCCTCGTCGAGCGCCCGCGCACTCGGAAACGATCGTCATCGGGTCGGGCTTCGGTGCTGCCGTCGCGGCGCTGCGGCTTGCGGAGTCCGGTTCGGCGGTCACGGTGCTCGAACGCGGTGCGCAGTGGCCGCTCCATCCTCGCCGCCAGGTCTTCGCCAACGATTTCGCGCCGGACGGGCGGGCGTTCTGGCGTCGAGGCGGACTCGCACCGTTGACGGGACTGCCCAAAGTGCCGACCGATCTGTTCGGCGGAGTTTTCGACGTCACCGAGCACGGCTCGATCGATGTATGGCGGGCAGCTGCCGTCGGCGGCGGGTCTGTGGTTTTCACCGGAGTCATGATCGCGCCGGAGCGCAGATTCTTCGACGCGGTCTTCGGTTCCACCGTCTCCTACGACGAGATGAACTCGATCTACTACCCGCGGGTGCGCTCGGCGTTGCGTTTGTCGACCATGCCCGAGGATGTCTATCGGTCCGTTCCGTTCACGCATTCGCGGATATGGGACGAGCAGGTTCGACTGGCGGGCTACTCGCCATCACGAATCGACGGTATCTGGAACTGGGATGTGGTGCGCGCGGAGATCTCCGGGGCCTCGCGCCCATCCGCGATCGTCGGTGAATCGAACCTCGGCAACTCCAACGGGGCCAAGTTCGATTTGACTCAGAACTACCTCGCCGATGCCCAGCGCACCTCTCGCGCAACGATTCACGCCAGACACGAGGTCACCTCGATCGGGCGTGCATCCGACGGCCGATACGTACTCGAAGTCGACGTTCTCGATCCCGCCGCCATCGCGGTCGAATCTCGTACCCTCACTTGTGATCGACTCTTTCTCGGTGCCGGATCGATGGGCACATCCGAGCTACTCGTCACAGCCCGGGACACCGGAGCATTGCCCCGGTTGAACGAGCACGTCGGGCAAGGTTGGGGGACAAACGGTGACGCCGCTCTCGTCCGCGGCATGAGTCCCGAGGGCAACGGACTGGTTCAGGCCTCGCCGTCGGCCTCGCGCATATTCGACGAATCGGGAGCGCCAGTTACGCTGGAGAACTGGTACGTACCAGGATCACCCATCGATATGTCTCTCATCGGATCTCTTGGAATGGTGCTCGATCCGACTCGTGGAGAGTTCGTCTACGACCGCGATACAGGCGCAACGCGATTGCGCTGGCCCGAACGCGGCAACCGCAATGTCGAAGAGGCGTTGCGCGCGGTGCACACTCGGATCGCTCACCGGTCCAACATCGGCGTCGGATTCCCGATGCTCGGTGTGCCCGACGTCAACGCGACCTTCACCGCCCACCCTCTCGGCGGTGCCGTACTGGGACGGGCAACCGATGCGTTCGGTCGCGTGATCGGGTACGACGGTTTGTATGTCGTCGACGGTGCACTCGTTCCCGGTAGTACCGGAGCGGTCAATCCGTCTCTGACGATTGCCGCTCTCGCGGAGCGAAACATCGAGGAGATCATCGCAAGCGGACGATGACATGAAAGACGGTGACTTCAAAAACACCGGTAGCGAAATTCACGATTCCAACACGTCTGCCCCTACTTGCGAGCATCATGGACAGCGGCAGTTCCGAATCGCTCAGCGTTCGCCGTAATTCGCCCGTCATGTGTCCATGACCCGGCGCTTACACCGCGGGCCTATCTTGAGTCGATCGTTCAACCCGCAAGTAAGTATCTCGCTTCGAGAGGCCGGCAATGTCCGTCGAAAAACCAGCAATCATCCATCACGGCGGTGCCGACTCCCATGTGGAGGGCAGCGACTACCTGGCCAAACGTCAGTTGAAGAAGGGCACTGCCGGGTGGGTGCTGCTCGCCGGCCTCGGCGTCAGCTACGTCATCTCGGGTGACTACTCGGGGTGGAACTTCGGGTTGGAGCAAGGCGGGTTCGGCGGGCTCCTCATCGCCGCTGTGGTGATCGCAGCCATGTACCTGGCGATGGTCCTCGGTATGGCCGAGATGTCCTCGGCACTTCCGGCCGCCGGTGGCGGCTACACGTTCGCTCGAAGAGCGCTCGGTCCGTGGGGCGGATTCGCCACCGGCACGGCAATTCTCATCGAGTACGCGATCGCACCCGCAGCCATCGCGACGTTCATCGGGGCATACGTCGAATCGCTCGGACTGTTCGGAATCACAGACGGTTGGTGGGTCTATCTTGCGGTGTACGCAATCTTCATCGGTATCCACTTGTCCGGTGCCGGCGAGGCATTGAAGATCATGTTCGTCATCACCGCCATCGCGCTCGTCGGTTTGGTAATTTTCGCCTTAGCGGCCCTCGGTCAGTTCGAGGCATCGAACCTCACCGATATCGCGCCCGGCGACGCGGCCGGCGCGTCGAACTTCCTCCCGTTCGGTTACCTGGGTATCTGGGCTGCTGTTCCCTTCGCAATCTGGTTCTTCCTTGCCATCGAGGGTGTGCCCCTCGCTGCGGAGGAAGCGAAAGACCCGAGCAAGAACGTGCCGCGGGGCATCATCGCCGCGATGGTCATCCTGCTGATCACCGGTGCAACCGTATTGATCCTCGTCACGGGAGCAGGCGGGGCACAGGCGATGCAGGATTCGGGTAACCCACTCGTCGAGGCGCTCGGCGACGGGACGGCAGCGACGGTGGTCAACTACATCGGTCTGGCCGGACTGGTCGCGAGCTTCTTCTCGATCATGTACGCGTACTCGCGTCAATTGTTCGCGCTCTCGCGGGCCGGATACCTGCCGAATGTCCTGTCGATCACCAACTCGCGCAAGGCGCCGACGCTCGCACTCGTCGTCCCCGGCGTCATCGGCTTCCTGCTCTCGCTCACCGGACAGGGCGCGATGCTGCTCAACATGGCCGTCTTCGGGGCCGCAGTGAGTTACGTTCTGATGATGGTCAGCCACATAGTGCTGCGCCGCCGCGAGCCGCACATGGAACGCCCCTACCGCACACCAGGAGGCGTCGCGACCACGAGCTTCGCCCTGGTCATCGCTGCGCTGGCTGTCGTGGCAACCTTCCTGGTCGACAGTACGGCTGCGCTGTGGTGCCTCGGTGTCTTTGCCGCATTCATGCTGTACTTCGGCGTCTACAGTCGGCACCACCTCGTCGCGAACTCGCCCGACGAGGAGTTCGCTGCACTCGCGGAAGCAGAAGCCGAACTCGAATGAGCATCTACACACAGCAGGTGTCGGGAACCACCTACCGGTTCGACGGGTTGGTGGAGCTGATGGCGAAGGCGACGCCGCTGCGATCCGGGGACGAGTTGGCCGGGTGCGCAGCGGAGTCCGACGCCGAACGAGCCGCGGCCCAATGGGTGCTGGCCGATATCTCTCTCGATGTGTTCCTGCACGATCTCCTCGTACCGTACGAGAGTGACGAGGTCACCAGGCTGATCGTCGACTCGCACGATCGGGCAGCGTTCGAACCCATCTCGCATCTGACGGTCGGCGGCCTTCGGGACTGGCTGCTGAGCGTTGCGGCATCACCGGATTCGGCATCGGTGCTGCGGTCGGTGGCCGCAGGCCTGACGCCGGAAATGGTTGCGGCGGTGAGCAAGATCATGCGGAATCAGGATCTGATCGCGGTCGCTCGCGCCGCCGAGGTGACCTCTGCTTTCCGAACCACGATCGGATTGCCGGGAACGCTCAGCACCCGGCTGCAACCCAATCATCCGACCGACGATCCCCGCGGCATCGCCGCCGCCACCCTGGACGGGTTGCTGCTCGGGTCCGGCGATGCCGTCATCGGAATCAATCCCGCGACGGATTCGCCACACGCCACCTCGGATCTGCTGTACCTGCTCGACGAGATCCGTCAACGCTTCGAGATCCCGACGCAGTCGTGCGTTCTCTCCCACGTGACGACGACGATGGAACTGATCGACAAAGGGGTCCCGGTCGATCTCGTGTTCCAGTCCGTCGCCGGCACCGAAGGCGCCAATTCCGGTTTCGGAGTGCATCTGTCGCTGCTTCGCGAGGCCAACGAGGCGGGGCGGTCGCTGCACCGCGGAACCGTCGGCGACAACGTCATGTACCTGGAAACAGGCCAGGGATCCGCACTCAGTGCCGGCGCGCATCTCGGGACCGGTGGCAGACCCGTCGATCAGCAGACACTCGAGACGAGAGCGTACGCGGTGTGTCGCGATCTCGAACCGTTGCTGGTCAACACCGTCGTGGGCTTCATCGGACCCGAATACCTCTACGACGGAAAGCAGATCGTTCGCGCTGGACTGGAGGATCACTTCTGTGGGAAGCTTCTCGGCCTGCCGATGGGGGTGGACGTGTGTTACACCAACCATGCCGAGGCCGACCAGGACGATATGGACACGCTGTTGACGCTGCTCGGAACGGCCGGTGTTGCATTCGTCATCGCCGTTCCCGGAGCGGACGATGTGATGCTCGGATACCAGAGCCTGAGCTTCCACGACGTCTTGTACGTCCGGCAGGTGCTGGGTCTGACACCGGCACCAGAGTTCGCTGCCTGGCTCGATCGTCTCGGCATGGTGGACGCACGCGGCAGAATCCTCGAGGTCGACGCCCCGGGGTCACCACTGCGAGCTCTGACGGGGTCGAGATGAGCGAGAACAGCCCGCACACGCAATCAGCGGACTTCTGGGACGAACTACGCCTCAGTACCCAGGCACGCATCGGACTGGGACGGGCAGGGGACTCGTTGCCGACCCAGCGCGTACTGGAGTTCAGATCGGCGCATGCCGCAGCACGCGACGCGGTACACATGCCGCTCGAAACCGATGCGTTCGCAGCAGAGATCGAACGGGTGGGCATCGGCGCCCCCATTACGGTGACATCCCAGGCGAACTCGCGGGCGGAGTACCTGCGCAGGCCCGATCTGGGCAGGGTGCCCGAGGATCTGTCGGCCATCTCTGCGGGCGAGTTCGACCTGGGATTCGTTCTCAGCGACGGTCTTTCACCGCGAGCGCTGATGGATCACGGTGCGCCCATGCTCGAGGCGTTGGTTTCGGAACTGTCGCAGACGTACACGTGCGCTCCACCGGTGATCGCGACTCAGGCCCGGGTCGCGCTCGGTGATCACATCGCCGCCGCGATGGGGGTCCGCACCGTCGTCGTTCTCATCGGCGAACGCCCCGGCCTCTCGGTGGCGGACAGTCTCGGGATCTATCTGACGCACCTGCCCGGGCCGGGGAACTCCGATGCCGACCGCAACTGCATCTCGAACATCCATCCTCCGGACGGTCTGGGGTATCGGCAATCGGCGAAGATCGTGGCCGGTCTCGTCGCGGGCGCACGCAGGTTGGGCAGATCCGGCGTCGCCCTGAAGGACACTTCGCGGGCGGACACGCTCGATGCTTCGGCTGGTGGGAACACCCCGATTCGGGGGTAGTCGGCGGTGACGGGCGTCACTACCCTGGGGGCATGGAGTCTTCGAGCTACTCGTCCGGTCCGTCGTCCACGCCGCTGTTGACGGAGACGATCGGCGCGAACCTCGACCGCACGGCAGCCGAGCATCCGGGCCGAGATGCACTGGTCGATGTTCCGTCCGGTCGACGGTGGACGTATTCGGAGTTTCTCGCCGACGTCGAACTGCTCGCCGCCGGATTGCTCGTTGCGGGCGTCGGCACCGGCGACCGCGTCGGCATATGGGCGCCCAATTGCCCGGAGTGGGTCCTGACGCAGTATGCGACGGCAAAGATCGGCGCGATCCTGGTCAACATCAACCCGGCCTACCGCACCCACGAACTCGGGTTCGTTCTGAAGCAGGCCGGCGTGTCGCTGCTGCTGTCCGCGCAGGAGTTCAAGGGCTCGGACTATGCAGCCATGATCGAGGAGGCTCGCACCGACGCGCAGGCGCTGAGGCAGGTCGTGTTCGTCGGAAGCTTCGGGTGGGAGTTGATGACCGATCGAGGTCACCGCGCCCTCGCCGAGAATCCACGGATGGTTGCCGAGGTGCAGGACCGATTGACCGCGGACGATCCGATCAACATTCAGTACACCTCGGGCACTACCGGCTTTCCCAAGGGCGCGACATTGAGTCACCGGAACATCCTGAACAACGGTTACTTCGTCGGAGAACTCTGCCACTACACCGCTGACGATCGGGTGTGCGTCCCGGTGCCCTTCTACCACTGCTTCGGCATGGTGATGGGCAATCTGGCCTGCACTTCGCACGGTGCAGCGATGATCATCCCCAGCCCCGCATTCGATCCCGTCGCGACGCTGGAAGCCGTCCAGACCGAGAAGTGCACTTCGCTGTACGGGGTGCCGACGATGTTCATCGCCGAGTTGGCGGTGCCGGAGTTCGAGTCCTTCGACCTGTCCACCCTGCGTACCGGAATCATGGCGGGCTCGCCGTGCCCGACGGAGGTGATGAAGCAGGTCATCGAGCGGATGGGCATGACGGAGGTGTCCATCTGTTACGGGATGACCGAGACCTCCCCGGTGTCGTTGCAGACGCGCAGCGAGGACACCATCGAGCAGCGAGTATCGACAGTCGGTGCGGTGGGACCACACCTGGAAGTGAAGATCGTGGACCCCGTCGACGGTTCGACTTCGGCGCGCGGGGAGTCCGGGGAACTTTGTACGCGTGGGTATTCCGTGATGCTCGGGTACTGGGAGCAACCGGACAAGACCGCCGAGGCCATCGACGACTCGGGGTGGATGCACACCGGCGACATCGGGGTCATGGACGAGCTCGGCTACGTCAGCATCACCGGTCGCATCAAGGACATGGTGATCCGCGGCGGCGAGAACATCTACCCGAGGGAGATCGAGGAGTTTCTCTACACACACCCAGACGTCCTCGACGCACAGGTCGTCGGAGTTCCCGACGACAAGTACGGCGAGGAGCTGATGGTGTGGATCCGGATGCGAGAGGGCGCCGAGCCGTTGACCTCCGAGAGCGTTCGAGCTTTCGCCGCAGGCAAGTTGGCGCGCTACAAGATTCCCCGGTACGTCCACATCGTCGACGAGTTCCCGATGACCGTCACCGGGAAGGTGCGCAAGGTCGAGATGCGTGAGCGATCGATGGATTTGATCTGACCATGCACAACGTTGCCGTTCGTTCACAACACAAGCTTGGGTTGTAAACGAACGGTCGGGTTGTGACAACGGCTCGAGCGATACTGGACCCATGACCGAACCCCATCCCCCCGAACCCCAACCCCCCGAACCGCAGTGGATACCGTCGGCGGCAGATATCGACGTTGCCCGGATCACCGACTTCGCTCAGCGTGTGCAGGAGCGGCATCACGTCACGTTCGAGGACTACACGGGGTTGTGGGAGTGGTCCGTGGCGAACCTCGAGCAGTTCTGGCAGATGGTGTGGGACTACTTCGGCATCAGCTCGGAGACCGCACCGACTGCGGTTCTGAGCGAGTCCGGTATGCCCGGAGCGCAGTGGTTCCCGGGCGCGACGCTCAACTACGTCGATCAGATCGCCCGACACGCCAGCCGAGACACCGCAGCCATTCGCTATGTCCGTGAGGACGGGACGCGATCCCAGCTCACCTGGAGTGAGCTGTCCAGGCAGGTGGGTGCGTTGGCGCACACGCTGCGCGGCAGTGGGGTGAGCAGCGGTGACCGTGTCGTCGGCTACCTCCCCAACATCCCCGAGGCCGTGGTGGCTTTCCTGGCGACGGCGAGCATCGGTGCGATCTGGTCTGCCTGTGGACAGGATTATTCCGCCTCCGCTGCGCTCGACCGGTTGGGTCAGCTGAACCCGAAGGTGCTGATCACGGCCGACGGTTACCTCTACGGGGGCAAGTTCCGCGACAAGTCCGAGGACTTGCGGATGCTGCGCGACGGCTTGGCCACCGCCTCGACGATCCTGGTGGGCGAGCAGGTCGCCGAGGGATCGACCGATTGGGCGACGGCGACTGCGGGGGATCACGAGTGGGCCCCGGCTGCCGTACCGTTCGACCATCCGCTGTGGGTGGTGTTCTCGTCCGGCACGACAGGCTTGCCCAAGGGGATCGTGCACAGCCATGGTGGGGTGCTGCTCGAACACCTCAAAGCTGTTGCGCTGCAGTCGGACATCGGCCCAGATGACACGTTCTTCTGGTATACGAGCCCGAGCTGGATGATGTGGAACTTCCAGGTGTCGGGGTTGTTGGTGGGTTCGACGATCGTCTGCGCCGACGGCAACCCCGGTTACCCGGCGTCGGACGCTCTGTGGTCGATCGCTGCGGAGGAGGGTGTGACCTTCCTGGGTACCAGCCCCGGATACGTACTCTCGTGCATCAAGGCGGGTTCGCACCCCGCGCGCGAGCATGACCTGAGTGCCCTGCGGGGGGTCGGGATCACCGGCTCCAGCCTCCCGGCGTCCTCGTCGATGTGGTTGTCGGACCACGTGGGAGCAGACATTCCGGTGTTTTCGATCTCCGGTGGCACCGACGTCGTATCCGCATTCGCGGGGGGTGTGCGCACCATGCCGGTGTGGCCCGGTGAGCTCTCTGTGCCGTACCTCGGAGTGGCGCTCGATTCTTACGACGAGAACGGACGGCCCGTCCTCGGTGACGTCGGAGAACTCGTCGTCACGAAGCCGATGCCGTCGATGCCCGTGCGATTCTGGAACGACCCGGACGGGATTCGCTACCGCGACGCCTACTTCGACACGTTCCCGGGGATCTGGCGTCACGGCGATTGGATCACGCGCACGGAGCGGGGCAGCATCGTGGTGCACGGCAGATCCGATTCCACGCTCAACCGCAACGGTATTCGTATGGGTAGTGCCGATATCTATCAGGCGGTCGAACTGCTACCGGAGATCGTCGAATCCCTGGTGCTCGGAGTCGAGTCCGAGGACGGCGGCTACTGGATGCCGCTGTTCGTCGTCCTCACCGAGGGCACCGAACTCGACGATGCCCTACGGCAGAGGATCAACGGTGTCATCCGCGAGCACGCTTCACCGCGTCACGTTCCCGACGAGATCATCGCCGCGCCGGGGATCCCGCACACCCGGACCGGAAAGAAGCTCGAAGTCCCCATCAAGCGCATCTTTCAGGGCGGGGAGAGCGCCACGAGCCTGGACCGCAGTGCCGTCGATGTACCTGAATTAGTGGACTGGTACATCGAACGAGGACGCGATCACGACGAGGGGCGAGTCCACCGGGCCAGGTAGGCCTTCTCCTCCGCGGTGATTCTGCGCAGGGTTTCCGAGCCGACGTCGACCATCGCCATCTGCGTCGTCGCGACCACCGCGGGCGCGGAGTCGGTGGGTGCGTCTGCTGCGCGCACCTCGTATCCGATGGTGAAATCGACCGATCGCACCCGGTCGAACCACAGGGTGATGTTCAAGGGGCTGTCGCTGTGCCGAAGTGGCTTCTTGTAAGCGATGTTGACGTTCGCGATCAACGCGCTCTTGATCAGTGATTCGTTTGCATTTTCCTCGCTCAGCAGCCAGTCGATCCGAGCTTCCTCGAGGAGTGTGACCATGCGGGCGTGGTTGATATGGGCGAAGGCGTCCATGTCCGACCAACGGACCGAGACGCGGGCGGTATAGCCGATCTGGGGGCGTGTCACCGCACCACCGTCTCACGCCGCCGGTCCCGATACGTCCTTGTGTTCTAGAGTCCGGGTGTGCTGATCAGAAATGTGGTCCTGACTCCCGGCGACTGCGCGCTCGACGTGCAGACCGTCGGTGGTGCAATTGCCGAGATTTCTCCGGTGCAGCCGAACTCCCGCGCCATCGAGGGGGATGTGCTCGACGGCCGAGGTGCCGCGCTGCTCCCGTCCTTCGTCGACAGTCATCTTCACCTGACACAGTGGGCCGCGTCGCTCTCACGTATCGATGTCTCCGGGGCGGATTCCGCAGTCGATCTGGTCGACATTCTCGCGCGATCGAACGAGCGGCACGGGCATGGGATTCTCCGTGCGCAGGGTTTCCGAGACGCCCTGTGGTCGGATGCGCCGCACAAGGATCTGCTGCAGAACGCATTGCCGGGACGTCGAGCTGCCGTGACGAGCATGGACCTGCACACACTGTGGCTCAGTCCGTCCCTTCTTGCCGAGCTCGGCATCGATCACCCGACCGGGGTCTTGCGTGACCACGACTGCATGGAGGGGCTGAACGCACTCGACAAGCTGGCCGACACCGACGAGACCGACCGGGCCACGCTGGCGGCGACGGCAGAATTGGCCAGACGCGGCATCACAGCGGTGACCGATTTCGAGTACGCCGACAATCGAGCGGTGTGGAGCCGGCGATCGGAGATCGCCGCCCCGGCGGTCGACATCGACTGTGCGGTGTGGCCGGAATGGCTCGAACACGAGCTCGTCCTCGGCGCCGCCACCGGCGACATATTCGCCGAGCACGTCGCGCTCGGCCCGCTGAAAGTGATGTTCGACGGTTCGCTCAACACCCGAACAGCGTGCTGCCACGACCCCTATCCGGGCGGCGCGTCGACGGGACTGCTGCTCGAGACTCCCGAGGATCTGCACGCGATGATGGCACGGGCTCGCGGCGGGGGTATCCGTTCGGCGATCCATGCCATCGGTGACCGCGCGAACTCGCTCGCCCTCGATGCGTTCGAGTCGGTCGGTGGGGGTGGCCGCATCGAGCACGCACAGCAGCTGCTGCCGACAGATGTGGCTCGTTTCGCGAGGGCCGGGGTGACGGCCTCGGTCCAGCCCCAGCACGCCATGTCCGATCGGGACGTGGCCGACGAACTGTGGGGTGATCGTCGCTCGATTGCGTATCCGTACCGTTCGCTGCACCGTGCGGGTGCGCGCCTGCTCTTCGGTTCCGATGCGCCGGTGAGTCCGCCCGCGCCGTTGGACGCCGTCGCCGACGCGGTGTGGCGCACCGACGACGAGCGGGCTGCGTGGCGTGCGGACGAGGCGCTGGCGCTCGATGTCGCACTGACGGCCGCCTGTGGGGGCCGAGCAGCGGTCGAGGTGGGTGCGGCCGCCGACTTGGTCCTTCTGGCCGAGCACCCGGCTCTGCTGGTCAACAACGACCTCCGCGCAGTCGAAGTCCGCGGCACGATACGAGCGGGCAGGCTCACGTTCGACGGTGAAGCGCAATGACGGCGGCCGGCTCCGAGCCAGGGGACTGGCGCATCTACGACGGCACGGCTCTCCCAGCTCCGTTGGCTGCCGCGCTCGCTGCATTCGTCGAGCAGGGATATCACGGCACATCCGTCCGAGACATCGCCGCCCGCGCCGGACTGTCGGTCCCCGGTCTCTATCACCACTACCCGTCCAAGCAGGCGCTGCTCGTCGGGCTCATGAACGCCGCCATGGACGAGTTGCTGCGGCGCTCGGAGGACGCGCAAGCGCAGGCGGGATCGTCACCTCGCTCGCGGTTCGACGCCGTCGTCGAGTCCCTGCTTCTGTTCCACATGCACAGGCGTGATCAGGCCTTCCTCGGCTCGACCGAGATACGCAGCCTCGAGCCCGAGAACCGAGAGCGCTACGTCGGCCGTCGCGACGAGCAGCAGCGCATGCTCGACGCCATCGTCCGGGCCGGGATCGACAGCGGAGACTTCGAGTTGGACGATGCCGAGGATGCCTCGCGTGCGGTGACCACCATGTGCGTCGGGGTGGCCGGCTGGTACCGACCGGACGGAGCGTTGGAACCCGATGAGCTCGTCCGCATCTATCTCGGAATCGCGCGGCGAATCGTGGGGGTCGGTGTCGGGTCCGCCGGGTAACGTTTGCGTTCATGGGATCCTTCGCTGACACCGACGTCCGGAACTTCCTCGGCCAGGGCACGCGGACCGGCAAACTCGGCTGGGTTGCCGCCGATGGACGCCCACTCGTCGCACCGGTGTGGTTCATCCTCGAGGACGAGACGATCGTGTTCAACACCGGTGCCGATACGGCCAAGGGGCGCGCGATCGCGCGCGACCCGCGCCTGGTGTTGACCGTCGATCTCGAAACACCTCCGTATGCGTTCGTCCAGGTTCAGGGGGTGGCCGAGACGTCCGAGGATCCGCAGGAGCTGGTGCGTACCGCGACGGCGATCGGCGGTCGATACATGGGTGCCGATCGCGCCGAGGAGTTCGGCAAGCGCAACGGTGTCCCTGGCGAACTGGTTGTTCGGATCCGACCGACGAAGGTGATCGCGTCACTCGACATGACCGCCTGAGGCGGCTGGCGTTTTGGTCAACCAGAAGCGGTGCCCTGTAGATTGGACCAGTGATTGCTCGGGACGACAGGGGAAGGACCGCTCCAGTGTTCGCACGCGCGCGGCGGACGTCTCGAACCAGAATCTCCGGTTCTGCAGCGCAGCCGGACCAGCCGCTATGGCAAATTCGTTGCCACCTGTAACGATCGACCTGCTCATCGAAGATATACCGAAGAGTAACTTCAATCGTCCCGGAGTGGCAGTTCGTTCCAATTGTGACAAAGACTTAGGTTTGTGTGTTCGGTGCTCGAACGGTGTCAGTGACACCGAGCGAGGGCGTGTGATTGTGGGAAAGAGAGGATTCGATTGGACCCGCTAGGTAGGGATGAATCAGCCAACGGCGGAGCTTCGGGTCACCGAGCACCGGAGTCGTCGTTTCCGCTCTCTCCCGCACAGCTGGGCATGTGGTTCGCCCAGCACGTCGATCCGTCCGTACCTGCCAACATCGCTCAGTACGTCGAGCTTCGCGGTGACCTGGACCGGGACCTTCTGCAACGGGTCTCGTCCGAGGCTGCAATGGAGATGCAGTCCGGATTCGTCCGCATCGTCGAGGTCGATTCCGAGCCGCACCAGTTCGTCGACCCCACGCTGGAAGACCCGCTGGGATACGTCGATCTGCGGACCGAGTCCGACCCAGATCGGGCAGCGCAGGAATGGATGCGCGCCGACTACAGTGCACCGATCGACATCCTTCGGGATCGGCTGATCGCTGCCACCGTTCTGCACCTCGAGGACGACCGCTACTTCTGGTTCAACCGTGTCCACCACGTGGTTCTCGACGGATTCGGTGCCGTCACGTTCATGAATCGCACGGCCGAGCTCTACACGGCCGCGGTTCAGGGGACCGAGCCCAGCGCAAACAAGTCCTCCGACCTGCGCAAGGTGTACGAGATCGACCTCGCATACCGGGATTCCACCCGCTTCGAGAGCGACCGCAAGTACTGGGCCGAGCGCATCGCCGGCATCGATGAGGCGACCAGCCTCACCGGACGGAGCGCCGCGCCGGCGCCCGTCAGCCAGATCGACACCGTCGCCCTGGGCGAGAACACGGTCGCGCAGCTCGACGGCCAGATCTCGTCGACCGAGAGCACTTTGGCTACCGTCGTGGTGGCCGCGTTCGCGAGCTACATGGCGCAGATGACGGGCAAGGAAGACGTCGTACTGAGCCTGCCGGTGACGGCTCGAACCACCGCTGTGCTCCGGCGCTCGGGTGGCATGGTGTCCAACGTCGTTCCATTGCGACTGGCGATTGCCTCCGATACGACGGTCCAGCAGCTTCTCACCGAGGTGACCACGGCGGTATCCGGGGCTCTTCGGCACCAGCGCTACCGACACGAGGACATCCGACGCGACGCGGGCGGTGCCAGCGGGCAGGCGTCGTTCTTCGGTCCGTGGGTCAACATCATGTTGTTCTTCGGCGAGGTTCGGCTCGGCGACATGGTCGGCGGGATCAACATTCTCTCCACGGGCCTGATCGAGGATTTCGGTCTCAACCTGTATCAGAGCGTGGCCGGCAGTACGACGCACATCGATTTCGAATCGAACCCCAACCTGTACTCCTCGGAGGAGTCGGCGCGCAATCACGCGAGGTTCGTCGAGTTCCTCGACAGGTTCGTTGCGGCGCCTCCGAGCGCGCGAGTATGGGACCTCGAACTCGTCACCGCAGCCGAGCAGAAATCGGTCCTGACGCTGTGGAACGAGACCGACCACGAGATCGCTCCGCGCACGCTGCTGTCGGACTTTCACGCCCGGGTCGACGCAGATCCGGACGCGACGGCGCTGATCTACGAGAGAACCACGCTGAGCTACGGCGAACTCGGTGCCCGGGTGAGCGCGGTGGCTCGATTGCTGATCGAGCAGGGTGTCGGGCCGGAAACGCTCGTCGGGCTCTCCATCCGTCGTTCGCTCGACCTCGTCGTCGCGATGTACGGCATCGTCGAAGCGGGCGGTGCGTGGGTACCCATCGACCCCGATCACCCGGCCGAGCGCACTGGGTACATCCTCGAATCCGCGCAACCCCTTTGTGTTCTCACGGTCGCTCGGGACGGCATCGAATTGCCGGCCGGCACCGAGGTCATCGAGATCGATCGCCTGGACTACGAGTCGATGGACTCCGCCCGCGTCGAGGACTCGGACCGGGCCGGGCCGCTGCGGCTCGACAACACCGCCTACGTCATCTACACCTCGGGTTCGACCGGTCGTCCGAAAGGCGTGGCGGTCTCGCACGCTGCGATCGACAACCAGTTGCAGTGGATGCGCACCGAGTACGCCCTCGACGCGTCGGACGTGTATCTGCAGAAGACAGCCACGACGTTCGACGTCTCGCTGTGGGGCTTCTTCCTGCCGCTCCAGGTCGGTGCCAGCATGGTGCTGGCCACCCCGGACGGCCACCGCGATTCGATCTACGTGGCCGACAAGATCGCCGAACACGCAGTCACCGTCACCGACTTCGTCCCGTCGATGCTCACCGTGTTCGTCTCCAACGCTCCCGTCGGCACCTGCAGCAGTCTGCGCCACGTCTTCGTCATCGGGGAGGCGCTGCCCGCCGAAACTGCCGCTGCCTTCCGTGAGCTCACCGACGCCGGATTGCACAACCTCTACGGTCCCACCGAGGCCGCGGTCTCGGTCACCTATTACCGAAGCGGGCCTCAGGACACCCGCACCGTTCCCATCGGTGTTCCGGAATGGAACACCAAGACTTACGTCCTCGACAGTCGACTACGTCCCAGTCCCATCGGCGAGGCCGGGGAGCTCTACCTCTCGGGTGTGCAGCTCGCGCGCGGGTACGTGGGCCGCCCCGACCTCAGTGCGGACCGCTTCGTTGCCGACCCGTTCTCCAGCGTCGGCGATCGGATGTACCGCACTGGCGACCTCGTCCGGTGGCGCGCCGACGGCACCATCGACTACATCGGACGTACCGACTTCCAGGTCAAGTTCCGCGGCCAGCGAATCGAACTGGGCGAGATCGAGACGGTTCTGCTCGCCCACGAGGCCATCTCGCAGGCGGTGGCGCTGGTGGTTCCCACCGCAACCGGTGAGCAGCTCGTCGCCTATGTCGTGCCCGGCCCCGGGGCCACGGCCACGGCCGCCGAGGCCATCGAGTTCGCCGGACGGTCGTTGCCGTCCTATATGGTTCCCGCCTCGGTGATGGTGCTGGAGGCGCTTCCGCTCAACACCAGCGGCAAGTTGGATCGAAAAGCGTTGCCGGAACCGGTGTTCACGAGCGCGAAGACCTATCGTGCCCCGCACAGTCACGCCGAGTACGTCGTGGCCGGTGTGTTCGAGGACGTCCTCGGCGCCGACCGCGTCGGACTCGATGAAGACTTCTTCGAGCTCGGTGGCAACTCGCTGATCGCCACCCAACTCGTCACCCGGGTGGGTACCGCGCTGGGCATCAGACTCGGTGTGCGCGAGTTGTTCGAGGCCCCCACGGTGGGCGCACTCGCGGCGCGTGCCGAAACTGCGCTCGAGCAGGGCTCCTCGAGCCCTGAGCTCGTAGCGGGCAAGCGTCCGGACGTGCTACCCCTGTCGCTGGCGCAGCAGCGGATGTGGTTCCTCAACCGCTTCGACCCCGAGACCGCCGCATACAACCTGCCGTTCATGGTCCGATTGACCGGCAAGGTCGACGCACGCGCGCTGTCGCAGGCGTTCGGCGACGTAGTCGCGCGGCACGAAACTCTGCGCACCATCTACCCACAGGTCGATGAGTCGCCGCAGCAGATCATTCTGCGCACCGAGGACGTGTTCTCCGAGCTGCAGGCCACGAGCGTCGACGAGGCTGCGTTGATGCCCGCTCTGGTCGAGTTGGCCCAGGGTGGGTTCGACGTGTCGAGCGAGGCACCCTTCCGGATCGAGCTGTTCCGACTCACCGAAACAGATCACGTCCTGGCGATGGTTCTGCACCACATCGCCGCCGACGGCTCCTCGTTCGGTCCCCTCGCACGCGACATCATGGTGGCCTACGCCGCCCGCGCGAACGGTGACGCGCCCGGCTGGGAGCCGCTGGACATCCAGTACGCCGATTACGCGCTGTGGCAGCGGCGGGTGCTGGGACAGGAAAACGACGAGACGTCGCTGTCCGCGCAGCAGATCGGGTACTGGTTGCGGACGCTCGACGAGTTGCCCGACCAGCTCGACCTCCCGTCCGACCGGCCTCGTCCGGCTGTCGCCACGAACGGTGGAGCCAAGAGCCGTTTCGTCATCGACGCACGAATTCACAAAGGCCTGAGCGAGGTTGCTCGGTCGCATCAGGCATCGCTGTTCATGGTCGTTCAGGCTGCCTATGCCGCATTGCTCTCGCGGCTGAGTGGTACCACCGATATCGCGATGGGTGCTCCCATCGCCGGTCGAGCGCACGAGCAGCTCGACGACATCATCGGCATGTTCGTCAACACCCTCGTCTTGCGTGCTCGCGTCGAGCCGCAGCATTCGTTCGACGAGTTGCTCGATCAGGTTCGCAACACCAACCTGTCGGCATTCGCGCACGCAGACATCCCCTTCGAACGCCTCGTCGAGGTTCTCAACCCGGCACGCTCGTCAGCCCGTCACCCACTGTTCCAGGTTGCTCTGTCGTTGGAGCGGGCCCGCGAACGCGAACTGAACTTCGCCGGCCTGCGGGCCTCCGCGGAGGAGCTGGACGTACCGATAGCCAAGTTCGATCTGCAACTGTGGCTCACCGAGAACCACGACGAGTCGGGGCGGCCAGGCCAGATCGACGCAACCTTCGAATACGCGACGGATCTGTTCGACGCTGCCACGATCGAGGGCTTCGCCGACCGATTCCTGCGCATCCTCGATGCCATCGTGACGGATTCCTCGGTGCCCGTCGGTGCCATCGACATTCTTGCGCCCGACGAGGCCGACAGGTTGACTTCCGTGCACGGCGGAGTCGTGCAATCGCAACGTTTGCTGCCGGAGTTCCTTGCCGCAGGTGTGAGCACCAATCCTGGCGGAGTGGCGGTCCGAACCGCGGACGGCGAGTTGAGCTACCGCGAGCTCGACGCGATCACCGATCGACTCGCCCGCTATCTCGTCGACCGCGGTATCGGCCCAGAGAAGATCGTTGCGCTCGCATTTCCACGTTCGATGGAAATGGTCGTCTCGATCTGGGCCGTCGCGAAGTCCGGGGCCGCATGGGTTCCGGTCGATCCGGAGTACCCCGTCGACCGGGTGCGTCACATCCTCTCCGACTCGGGAGCGGTCGTCGGCATCACCTCCTCGGCGCGCATCGAGGAACTGCCGGGCACCTGCGACTGGTGGGCCATCGACGACGCCGCTCTCGGCAAAGCGGTGGAGAGCTACCCGGCCGAGACGGTCTCCGATGCCGATCGAACCACGCCGCTCCGGCTCGATCATCCCGCCTACGTCATCTACACCTCCGGGTCCACGGGCCTACCCAAGGGTGTCAGTGTCACCCATCGCGGGCTTTCCGGTCTGGTGGATCAGTCCCGCGAGCTCTACCGGGTGACGCCGCAATCGCGCTTCCTGCACGTCATTTCACCCAGCTTCGACCCGTCTGTGCTCGAATGGGCACTGACCGCCTCGGCCGGCGCAACACTCGTTGTGGCGCCGCCGTCGATCATCGGTGGCCCCGAGCTACGCACGTTGTTCGCCGATGCCGGTGTCACCCACGCCATCATCACCCCGGCGGTTCTCGGGTCGATGGACCCCGCCGGCCTCGACGACCTGGAACTGCTCTCGGTCGGTGGCGAGGCCTCGGCGCCCGATCTGGTCTCACGCTGGGCCCGTGGTCGACGCTTCTTCAACGCGTACGGGCCGACCGAGACAACGATCGTCTCCACCCGAGCCGAGCTGTTCGTGGGCGAGCCGATCACGGTCGGCGCGCCCGTTCCCGGCGTCGGTGCCCTCATTCTGGATTCGCGCCTGCAGCCCGTCCCCACAGGTGTCGCAGGTGAGCTCTATCTGTCGGGCGAAGCCGTCGCTCGCGGCTACTACCAGCGCGAGAAGCTGACAGCGGAGCGCTTCGTCGCGGATCCGTACGGGCCCGCCGGTAGTCGCATGTATCGCACCGGAGACGTCGTCCGGTGGACGAAGGATTTCGCGATCGAGTACGTCGGTCGCTCCGATTTCCAGGTCAAGGTCCGCGGGTTCCGCATCGAGCTCGGTGAGATCGACGCGGCCCTGGAAACATTCCCCGCAGTCACGTTCGCGGCGACGCTCGGTCACACGATGGCCTCGGGGCAGACGGCCCTGGTGTCCTATGTCCACGGATCAGTCGGCATCGACAGTGACGAGCTGACGAAGTACGTCGCGCGGATTCTGCCGAGCTACATGGTTCCGTCGTCGGTCATCGTTCTCGACGAGGTGCCGCTGACGCCGATCGGCAAGCTCGATCGGCGGGCGCTGCCGGAACCGGAACTGGGCATCAGCTTCCGCCAGTTCCGGGCTCCGACCACGCCCATCGAGGAGACGGTCGCGAACGTGTTCGGCGACGTCCTCGGTGCACCCGTCGTCGGCCTCGACGACGACTTCTTCGAACTCGGCGGTAACTCTCTGATCGCCACGCAGGTGGTCGCTCGACTGGGGGCCGCTCTCGACGCCCAGGTGCCGGTGCGCGCGATCTTCGAATCGCCCACGGTGGCTCAGCTGGCGATCCGGGTCGAGCAGGAAGCCGGCCGGGGCGCGCGCATCGCGCTGTCGAGGAGCGTTCGCCCCGAACGTATTCCGCTGTCGCTCGCGCAGCAGCGCATGTGGTTCCTCAACCGGTTCGACACCGAGTCGGCGACGTACAACCTGCCGATCGCGCTGAGGCTGTCGGGTGTGTTGGACGTGCCTGCACTGCAGGTCGCGATCATGGACGTCATCGATCGGCACGAATCGCTGCGCACGGTGTTCCCCGACTCGGCGGAAGGCCCGCATCAGGTCATTCAGGACGCGGCGCAGATCGTACCGAATCTGATGCCGGTGGAGACGACGGCGCGCGACCTGCAACGTGCCATCGCGCAGATCGCCTCGGGCGGATTCGACGTCACCGCCGATGTTCCCGTGCGAGCTCAGCTGTTCGAGATCGCCCCCACCGAGCATGTGTTGACGATTGTCGTGCACCACATCTCTGCGGACGGCTGGTCGTTGGGGCCGCTGGCACGCGATGTGATGGTCGCCTATGCCGCCCGTACGGAATGGGAATCGCCGGGCTGGGTGCCGCTTGCGGTGCAGTACGCGGATTACACCCTGTGGCAGCGCGCGACGCTCGGATCCGAGGACGACGCGCACTCGTTGATCTCGCAGCAGGTCGAGTACTGGAAGAATGCTCTGCGCGGTGTTCCGGACCAACTGGATCTGCCGACCGATCGGCAGCGGCCCGCGCGTCAGTCGTTCGTCGGTGGCACAGTCGGTTTCGAGATCGAGCCGCGCATTCACCGTGGTTTGTTGGACCTGGGGCGCGAGCGAAATGCGTCACTGTTCATGGTGGTCCATGCGGCACTGGCAGTTCTGCTGGCCCGCTTGTCGGGCACCGATGACATCGTCATCGGTACGCCGGTCGCAGGCCGAGGCGAGCAAGCGCTCGACGATGTCGTCGGCATGTTCGTCAACACGCTCGTGCTGCGGACCGAGGTGGACGGGCACGAATCGTTCAACGAGCAGTTGGCGCTCGCCCGCGAGGCCGCGCTCGGTGCCTTTGCGCACTCGGACATTCCGTTCGAGCGACTCGTCGAGGTGCTCAACCCGGCGCGGTCGACGGCTCGTCACCCGTTGTTCCAGGTGATGCTCTCGTTCGAGAACCTCGGTCCGACGCATCTCGACCTGCCTGCGCTGAGCATCGACAGCGTGGATCTCGATGTCGCCGTGGCGAAGTTCGATCTTCAGTTGACGTTGACCGAGCAGCTGACCGGCAGCGGTCACGCCGACGGTCTGTCTGCCGAATTCACCTACGCCACAGATCTGTTCGACGAATCGACGGTTCGCGCCTTTGCTGATCGATTCCTGCAGGTACTCGATGCGGTCATCGAGGACTCGTCGGTGCCGGTCGGAGACATCGAGCTCTACGATGCGGTCGAGCGTGGCCTGATTCTCAAGTCCTGGAACAACACGGCCCACGATCTCGATTCCAGCGCAACAGTTCTCGATGCATTCGATGCGCAGGTGGCCGCGCAACCCGACGCCGTAGCCGTGGTGTTCGACGGCGTGTCGATCACCTACGCCGAGCTCGACGCACGAGTCAACCGTCTCGGTCGATACCTGGTGACGCTGGGTGCCGGGCCCGAGGTTTCGGTTGCGGTAGCAATGCGCCGTTCGCTCGACATGATCGTGGCGCTCTACGCGGTTCTGCGTTCAGGTGCCGCGTACGTCCCGGTCGATCCCGACCAGCCACTCGAGCGCAACGACTACATTCTCTCCGTCGCGGTCCCCGTGGCCGTACTCACCACCGCCCACGAGAATTTCGCTGCGCCGAGCGGGGCGGATGTCGTCGCGGTGGACCGGATCGAGCTCGGTGGGTTCTCCGCCGAGGCCTTCACCGCGAGCGACCGTCGTGCGCCGCTTCGCGGAGACAATCTTGCCTACGTCATCTTCACCTCCGGCTCGACAGGCCGACCCAAGGGTGTCGCAGTCTCACACGCCGCCGTGGTGAACCAGGTGTCCTGGCTGGTGGCCGAGTACGGCCTCGACTCGAGTGATGTCATCCTGCAGAAGACACCGTTCACCTTCGACGTCTCGGTCTGGGAGCTCTTCGGCGCTCTTGCCTGCGGCGCGCGACTGGTGGTCGCCGAGCCCGACGGTCACCGAGATCCGGGCTACCTCGTCTCGGTCATCGAGTCCCAGGGTGTAACCGCTACATCGTTCGTTCCGTCGATGCTCTCTGCTTTTGTCTCCTCGGTCGGTGCCGGTGGGTGCGCTTGCCTGCGGTCGGTGCTGGTGGCGGGTGAGGCTTTGCCGGTATCAGTGGTGGAGTCCGCCGCTGCGGCGCTACCCGGTGCCGCCATTCACAACCTTTACGGGCCGACGGAGTTCGCGGTGCACGCCACTGCCCGCCCGGTCGCCGGTGTGGACGGATGGTCCGTCACAGGTGTTTCCGTGCCGATGGGTACGCCGGTCTGGAATGCGCGCGTGCTGGTGCTGGATTCGCGGCTGCGGCCCGTGCCCATCGGTGTCGCAGGTGAGCTGTACCTGAGCGGTGCGCAGGTGGCGCGCGGCTACTTCGGTCGGGCAGACCTGTCGGCTGATCGATTCGTGGCCTCGTTGTTCGATGATGGTGCGCGGATGTATCGCACCGGTGACCTCGTTCGATGGACCGCGGCAGGGGAGCTGGAGTACCTGGGCCGCACCGATTTCCAGGTCAAGCTGCGCGGTCTGCGGATCGAGCTCGGCGAGATCGAATCGGCGCTGAACGGGCACGATTCGATCGCTCAGGCGGTGGTGCTGGTTCGCTCGGAGCAGTTGGTCGCGTACGTTGTTCCTGCCACTGGCACGGCAATCGACACAGGCGCCTTGCAGAGCGCGGTGGGCCGCGGCCTGCCGTCCTACATGATCCCGTCTGCGTTCGTGGTGCTGGATGCTTTGCCGGTGGGCGCTTCCGGCAAGCTCGACCGGGCTGCTCTGCCCGACCCGGTCTTCGAATCCAAAGAGTTCCGTGCTCCGCGCACACCGGTCGAGGAGATCGTCGCAGGCGTCTTCGCGCAGGTCCTCGATGTGCCGCGCGTGGGACTCGACGATGACTTCTTCGAACTCGGTGGCAACTCACTGGTCGCGACGCAGGTTGTCTCCCGCGTCGGCGCAGCCCTCGGCGCACGCGTGCCGGTTCGAGTTCTGTTCGAGGCCTCGACTGTCGAGGCGCTGGCCTCGCGCGCGGAATCGCACATCGGCGGCGGTCGAGTTCCGCTCGTTGCCGGTACCCGTCTGGACCGCATTCCGCTTTCGCTCGCTCAGCAGCGCATGTGGTTCCTCAATCGCTTCGACACCGAATCGGCGGCCAACAATCTCCCGGTCGCCATCCGGCTGTACGGGGCCCTGGACGTGTCGGCTCTGCAGGCCGCCATCGCGGACCTGCTCGAACGGCACGAGTCTCTGCGTACGGTCTACCCGGAATCGGATGGTGTTGCCGCGCAGGTGATTCTGCCGACCAACGCGGCAGTGCCTGTCCTGACGCCGGTGTCGGTGACCGAGAGCGAACTGCCCGCTCGCATCGTCTCCGTCATGTCGCGAGGATTCGACGTGACAACCGAAGTGCCGCTGCACGCCGAATTGTTCGCGATCTCCGACCAGGATTTCGTGCTGGTGTTCGTTGCGCACCACATCAGCGCCGACGGTTGGTCCATGGGTCCGCTCACCCGGGATGTGATGCTGGCGTACGCGTCCCGCACTGTGGGCGAGGCACCGGGCTGGCCACCGCTGCCCGTGCAGTACGCCGACTACACCCTTTGGCAACGCGAGGTTCTCGGCGATGAGAACGACCCGGCTTCGCTGATTTCGACGCAGGCTGCGTTCTGGAAGAAGGAACTCGCCGGCCTCCCCGAGGAACTCGTGTTGCCCTTCGATCGGCCGCGCCCCGCCGTCCAATCGTTCGAAGGTGGGACGAGTCGGTTCCGCATCGACGCTGAGCTCCATCGCGATCTCGTCGCCATGGCACGCCGAACCGGAACCACACTGTTCATGGTGGTTCACTCAGCCCTCGCGGTACTGCTCGCGCGGTTGTCCGGCACCTCGGACATCGCCATCGGCACACCGATCGCGGGCCGCGGCGAGGCCGAACTCGACGATGTCATCGGCATGTTCGTCAACACGCTCGTGTTGCGGTCGGATGTGGAGAGCAGCCGAAGCTTCGTCGAGCTGCTCGACGCCAACCGCGAGAGCGACCTCAAGGCGTTCGGCCACGCAGACATCCCGTTCGAGCGACTGGTCGAGATTCTCAACCCGGAGCGGTCCACGGCCAGACACCCGCTGTTCCAGGTCGCACTCTCGTTCCAGAATCTGCCCGAGACCAGTTTCGAGCTACCGGGTTTGAAGATCAGTGCTGTCGACTTCGACGTCGACGTGGCCAAGTTCGACCTCTCGCTGTTGTTGTCCGAACACACCGACGACACCGGTGCGCAAACGGGCATCTCGGCCGAGTTCACATATGCGAGCGCTCTGTTCGACGAGGACACGGTCGAGGTCTTCGCTCGACGGTTCGTACGCATCCTGCGCGCCGCGGTCTCGACGCCACAGCGCCCGGTCGGAGATCTGCCGATTCTCGGCGACGAGGAATACGACTGGTTGACGCATGTGCACGGTGACGCGGTCACCCACGGTGGAACGCTGCCCGAGATCTTCGGTCGCGGCGTCGCGATCAATCCGGACGGCGTGGCGGTGCGCGCTGACGGCCGCTCGATCACCTACCGCGAACTCGACGCGGCGTCGACTCGTCTGGCACGAGCATTGATCGCGCGTGGGGCCGGCCCGGACAGTATCGTCGCGCTCGCTTTCCCTCGGTCGTACGAGATGGTGCTCTCGGTCTGGGCCGTTGCCAAGTCCGGTGCTGCGCATCTGCCCGTAGACCCGTCCTATCCCGTCGGTCGCGTCGAGCACATGCTCGCCGATTCCGGCGCGATCCTCGGAATCACCTCCACCGAATATGTCCACGCTCTCCCGGCGACAACCGACTGGATGTCGATCGACACGACCGAATTCGCGGCAATGGTGGGCGCGCAATCCGAGGCGCCCGTCACGGACTCGGACAGGACCTCGCCGCTGGCCATCGATCATGCCGCTTACATGATCTACACCTCCGGTTCGACCGGGCTGCCGAAGGGCGTCGTGGTGACGCACAGTGGACTCGGCGGTGTTCTCGATGCAGCCACCGATCTCTACCACCTCGATGCGACCTCGCGTTTTCTGCACATCTGTTCACCGAGCTTCGACCCGTCGGTGCTCGAATGGATGGCGGCCTTCTCCGAGGGTGCAACCCTTGTGGTGGTGCCCTCGAGGATCATCGGCGGCGACGATCTCGCTGACCTGCTCAAAGCGGAGCAGGTCAGTCACACGATCATCACTCCGGCCGTTCTCGGAACGATGGATCCGTCCGGTATCGACAGCCTGAACGTGGCCTCCGTCGGTGGCGACGTCACCACCCCCGATCTGCTTGCCCGCTGGTCGGCGGGGCGCAAGTATTTCAACGGTTACGGCCCCACCGAGACGACCATCATCTCGACATTCGCCGAGCTACGACCAGATATGCCGATCACGGTCGGACGCCCGATCCACGGAATGTCCGCGCTCGTTCTCGACAACCGTCTCAATCCGGTGCCGGTCGGTGCTGCGGGTGAGCTCTACCTCGCCGGTGGCGCGTTGGCGCGTGGCTATCACGCACGCGAGGATCTGACTTCTTCTCGTTTCGTGGCCAATCCATACGGTGCTCCGGGTGCCCGGATGTACCGGACCGGTGACATCGTGCGGTGGACCTTCGGATCCGACGCCGTGCTCACCGACCCGAGCACAGTGAACATCGAATTCGTCGGCCGATCCGACTTCCAGATCAAGGTGCGCGGATTCCGCGTCGAGCTCGGTGAGATCGACGCGGCACTGGTACAGCACCCGGACGTTTCCTTCGCGGCCACCCTGGGCCGCGAGCTACCCAACGGCACAACAGGACTCGTTTCGTACGTGTTGCCTGCCCGCAACTCCACTGTCGACACAGCCGAGCTCGCGTCCTTCGTTGCGCGCATGCTCCCGAGTCACATGGTGCCGTCCTCGATCATCGTTCTCGATTCGGTACCGCTGACACCGGTCGGCAAGCTCGACCGGGCCGCGCTGCCGGAGCCGGTATTCGAGCAGCAGGAATTCCGCGGCGCGAGCAACGAGATCGAGTCGATCATCGCCGAGGTGTTCGCCGATGTTCTGAACATCGAACGGGTCAGCGTCGACGAGTCGTTCTTCGCGCTCGGCGGTGACAGCATCGTTTCCATTCAGCTGGTGTCGCGGGCTCGGGCTCGGGGCATTTCGTTCACCCCGCGCGATGTCTTCGAACGTAAGTCGGTCGTCGGTCTCGCCGAGGTAGCGACCGTGCTCGGTGAGACGCTCGAACGCCCGACGGTGGAGGAATTGCCGGGCGGGGGAGTCGGTCCGCTGGCTCTGACTCCGATCATGAGGTCGATCGTGGAGGGCCCGGGAGGCTTCGGACGCTTCGCGCAGTCCGTGGCCGTCGTACTTCCCACCGGCATCGAACACGGACTGCTCACCCGAACGCTCGCAGCCGTGGTCGATCACCACGACGTGCTGCGTTCGGTGGTCGAGCGAGCAGCGGGCGGGGAGTGGACGTTCCGTGTCCGCGAGTCCGGCACCGTCGATATCGACGCCCTGCTGGTCCGTGTGACCTCGGATCCGTCGATCGAGGACGCGGCACTTCGCGCACGCGCCGAGGAAGCGCTCGACTCGGCGAAGAGTCGCCTGGATCCGGAATCGGGACGGATGCTCGAAGTTGTTTGGTTCGACTTCGACGATAATGGCGGGGCGCCGCGGCCGGGACTTCTGCTCGTCGTCGCGCACCACTTCGTCGTCGACGGCGTGTCGTGGCGAATTCTCCTGCCCGATCTGGCGATCGCGTGGGGACAGGGTGCCGCCGAACAGGCCATTGCACTGGCTCCGGTCGGCACCTCCATGCGTCGATGGGCGCACGGGCTTGTCGACGCGGCGCACGAGCGCACACGCGAGGCCGAGGTCACGCTGTGGACCGAGATTCTCGCGGGCGCCGACCCACTGCTGGGTGCGCGTGCGTTCGACCCACGCGTCGATACGTTGTCGACCACCGACCGTGTCGATGTCGAACTGTCGGAATCGGTCACCGAGGCCGTTCTGACGCGTGTCCCAGGCTCGTTCAACGGTGGCGTGAACGACGGTCTGCTCGCAGCTCTTGCGCTGGCACTGACGAAGTGGCGTGCGCGCAGAGGCACCGAATTCGCCGAGGTGCTCATCAAACTCGAGGGGCACGGCCGCGAGGAGGACATGGTGCCCGGCGCCGATCTCTCCCGCACGGTCGGGTGGTTCACCAGCGCTTTCCCCGTCCGCCTCGACCTGAACGGCATCGACGTTCGCGATGCGTTCGCCGGCGGCCCGGCAATGGGCTCGGCCGTCAAGGCGGTCAAGGAACAGTTGCTCGCCATCCCCGACAAGGGCATGGGCTTCGGACTGCTTCGGTATCTCAATGGTGAGACCGGGAAGATTCTCGAATCAGCGGCGAGCCCGCCTCAGGTCAGCTTCAACTACCTGGGACGTGTGTCCACCGAGGGCATCTCGGAGGAACTCACCGGGGGTGCGTGGCTGCCGTCCAAGATTCTCGCCGACGTCGGCGCGCCGGGTGATCCCGATATGCCGGCCAACGCCGGTGTCGATATCAACTCGGCAGTGGTGGATACGGTGGACGGGCCACGGCTGACCGCGAGTCTCACCTTCCCGCAGGGCTTTCTGTCCCGTGAAGACGTCGTCGAACTCGCCGACCTGTGGAGCGAGGCTCTCACGGCACTGACCGACCACGTCGTCGGCGGTGATGCCGGAGGTCTCACGCCCTCGGACGTGCCGTTGGTTTCGGTGTCGCAGAAGGACATCGACACGTGGGAAGCGAATTTCGAGCGTGTCGCGCAGTCGCGTCTCTCCGACATCTGGTCGCTCGCCCCGCTGCAATCGGGTCTGCTGTTCCACGCACTGATCTCGGCCGATTCGGTGGACGTCTACACCATGCGGGTGTTGCTGAAACTCAGTGGCATCGTCGACCATGACCGGTTGCGTGCCGCCGCGCAGGCGTTGCTCGACCGGTACGAGAATCTGCGGACCGCGTTCGTACAGAATGCCGACGGCACGTCGGTGCAGATCGTCCTCGAACGCGTCGACGTTCCCTGGCGCGAGGTGGATCTGAGCGATCGGACCGTCGACGATCGGGAAGCGGCTTTCGACGAGCTTCGTATCCGCGACAAGGCCGAGCACTTCGATCTGACCGCTGCGCCGCTGATGCGGTTCACGCTGGTGAAGATGTCCGAGTCCGAACACCGGTTCCTCGTGTCGAGCCACCACCTTCTGCTCGACGGCTGGTCGACCCCGCTGCTGATGCGGGACCTGTTGGCGCTCTACGCCTTTCGCGGAGACGCCGCAGCGCTGCCGCGGGTGCGCTCGTACCGCGCTTTCCTGGCCTGGGTTGCCGAGCAGGACGCCGAGGCGTCCAAGCAGAAGTGGATCGACACCCTCGCTGGTGTCGAAGAACCGACAATGTTGTCCTCGGTCGATCAGAACCGCGCCGTCTCCGCCGTTGCCGCGAAGATCGAGCTCGATCTGAGCACGCAGCTGACAGCGTCACTGCAGTCGGTGGGTGCACGCCTCGGCGTCACCCTCAACACCATGGTGCAGGCAGCGTGGGGTCTGCTGCTGGGACGCTCGGTCGGCAGCGAAGACGTCGTGTTCGGCGCAACCGTCTCCGGTCGCCCTGCCGGTCTCGCCGGTGTCGAGTCGATGGTCGGGCTTTTCATCAACACCCTGCCCGTGCGGGTTCGCTACGACGGTCACGAGTCGATCGAATCAATGCTGCTGCGCTTGCAGGGCGAGCAGGCAGATCTGCTCGAGCACCATCACGTGGGTCTCAACGAGATCCAGCGAGCAGCCAACCTCGGAGCACTCTTCGACACGTTGACCGTGTTCGAGTCCTACCCGGTCGATCAGGCTGGTCTCGCCGAACAAGCGAAGAACATCGACGGCATGTCCGTCGCCGACGTGGCCCTCGAAGACGCAACGCACTACCCGCTCACGCTGCTCATCGCCGCGGATACCCGCGTGCATCTGCAGCTGAAGTACCTGACCGACGTGTTCGCTGCTGCGGACGTTGCCGCCATGATGGACCGGCTGGGGCGCATCCTCGAGGCCTTTGCCTCCGATCAGAGTGTCCCCGTTGGCGACATCGATCTGTCCGGTCCGCACGAGCGGGCGTTGGTGGCGGGGGTCAATGATACTGGTTTCGAGGTTGATGGTTCGGCGACGTTGGTGTCGTTGTTTGCTGCGCAGGTGGCGGTGTCTCCGGATGCGGTGGCGGTGACTTTCGAGGGTGTGTCGTTGACGTATGCGGAGTTCGATTCTCGGTCGAATGTGGTGGCGCGTGCGTTGATTGCGCGGGGTGTGGGTGTGGAGTCGTTGGTGGGGTTGGCTTGTCGGCGGTCGTTGGATTTGATGGTGGGGTTGTATGGGGTGGTGAAGGCTGGTGCGGGGTATGTGCCGGTGGATGTGGATCAGCCTGCGGATCGGGTGCAGTACATTCTCGAGTCTTCGGGTGTTGCGTTGGTGTTGACGACTTCTCGTGATGGTTTTGTTGTTGATGGCGGTGCCGATGATGTGTCGGTGTTGTGTGTGGATGAGATTTTGGGGGGTTCGTTTTCTGATGCTGCTGTTTCCGATGGTGATCGGATCGGTGTGTTGCGGCCGGGGAATGTGGCGTATGTGTTGTTCACGTCGGGGTCGACGGGTCGGCCGAAGGGGGTGTCGGTCTGTCATGGGGCGATTGTGAATCGGTTGGT